>JAJZBW010000073.1 GCA_021798745.1 Actinomycetes bacterium | reverse complement strand
CGAGCACGCTCTCGGAGAGCGCGGGGCACCGAGAGCATGAGCCCTCGTGCGCACCCGGCCGGTCGTGCTCCGGGGCCCCGGGCGCTCCTCCGTCGGCCCGGCCGGCGGCACCTCGACGGACCGGGTGCGCTCCGCCGTCAACGGGCGGGCTCCGTGCCGGCGGGGCGAGCCGCCGACGGGCGAGGCTCCTGCCCGGCGGCGAGCGCGGCCACGATCTGGTCGACCGACGGAGCCCCGTCGACCCCGCTCTCGGTGCGGTAGGTGCGGCACGCGAACGCCGGAGGGCTCGTCGGACCGACGAACGGGTCGACGCCGTCGACGAGCAGGGCCGGCGAGCCGTGAAAGCCACGTCGACCGGCCTGCTCGGGATCGGAGACCTCCTCGACCACGACTCGAGGAGCGGTGCCAGGGAGCCGCGCGAGGGCGTCGGCGAGCCGTGCGCGGACGAGGAGGAGGTTCGGGCAGCCCGGAGTGTGCAGGATCGTGATCGTCTCGACCATGGATCGACCCTAAGACCTCCCCCGTAGGGGAGAGTCAAGGGATACCGTGGCGGCGGTGACGATGAGGATCGGGGAGCTCGCGGCGCGAGCGGGAACGTCGGTGAAGACGATCCGCTACTACGACCGCGTCGGCGTGCTCCGGCCCGCGGAGCGCGGCGCGTCCGGGTACCGCCTGTACGGGGAGGACGCCCTCGAGCGCTACCGGTTCGTGCGCGCCGCCCAGGCGGTCGGGCTCCGCCTCGGGGAGATCCGCGAGGTCATCGCCCTCCGGGACCGGGGCGAGACGCCGTGCGGCTTCGTGGTGGACCTGATCGGTCGCCGGGCCGCCGAGCTCGACGCGCGGATCGCCGAGCTTCAGGCGCTGCGCGACGAGCTGCGACGCCTCGACCGTCGCGCACGACGCCTCGATCCCCGCCGATGCGACCCGGGGCTCGTCTGCCACGTCATCGACGCGGGGACCTGACCGCCGGGCCGCCGACGGTCACGATGCGCCCGGGTCCCGTCGGCGCAGGTCCCGTCGGCGCAGGTCCCGTCGGCGCAGGTCCCGTCGGCGCAGGTCCGACCGGCACCGGACCGATCAGAACGTCACGAGCTTGTCGGCCCAGATCGCCCAGTCGGTCGCCTCGTCCAAGCTCGAGCGGCGGACGCCGTCGACCAGCAGCTCGTCCGTGAGGCCCCGCGCGTCCATGCACGTGCCACAGCAGCCGACCTCCCCGCCGTGCCGGACGACGGCGACGACCATGCGGTCGAGGTGGTAGAAGCCGTCGGGGACCTTCTGTCCCCCGATCGCGCAGGCGACGGCGTCGCCGAAGCAGAACACCCGCACCTCCACACCCTCCCGCCTGGAGAGCGCGCCGGCGAGGCGAAGTCCGTTGTAGGAGCGCTCGGTGCCGTAGGGCGGGTCGTTCAGGACGACGAGGACCTTCACCGGGACGCTCCTGTGCTCGTGCGGGGACCGGTCGGGGCGCCGGCCGAGCCCACTGCCCCCGGCCTCGACGACGCCGGACATGGCCGGCTCGCCGTCACCGCGGGCTCCGGGGGCCGGCCCGCGTGGACTCGCGCTCTCCGAGGAGGTCGCGCAGGCGCCGGTACTCCTCCGCGTCGATCTCGCCGCGAGCGAGGCGCTCGTCGAGGATCCGGTTCGGGTCGCCACCGTGCGTCGGGCGGTCCTCGGGCCGGTGGGTGACCGCGGTGACGAAGTACCAGACCGCCCAGATCGCGACCCCCCAGAAGGCGACCATCGCGAGCGTGCCGAGCAGCCATCCCCACCAGTGGACCCCGCCACCCCAGTACCACATCATCGCGACCACCTCCTCGTCCCGGGGCACGCCCGGGGCTCTCGCCCTACTGTGGGCTCCGATACCCCTCCGGGGTAGGGTCGTTGGTCACCGGCGGCGTCGGGGCGCGACCGGCCGGGTCGGGACGTACGGCACTACCCCCCACCCCGATCGCGGCGCAGGGTGGAGACGTGAGGTTCGTGCGCGGGTCCGCGGAGGGAGCGCCCGTGGGCCGCGCCCCAGCCGTCGCGGGTGCCCGTCGCGCGCCCTCGCCGAACAAGGCGCTGCGGGCCGCCGTCGGGGTGATCGGGGGGGTCGACGCGCGCACGCGGCAGCCGGGATCCACGGACCGACACGTGGCGGCGTTCACGGGCATCGCCACGGGACAGCCCGAGTGGCCGTGGTCCCGGCTCGAGCTCGGGACCCGCCTGCAGAGCCCCGCAGCCCCCGCCCTCCCGGGGTCGCCCGCCGTGGCCGGCCGCTCGTCCGTCGACCGCGCACGTGCCTGAGGAGGTGCCGATCATGGGCGTCACCGGGGCACCTTCCCCGGCGAGCCCGTCCCGGCCCGCCCGGCGGCGACGAGCCGCTGCCCTCGTCGCTGCGGCGGCGCTCGCGGCGGGCGGCCTCGGCGCCGGGCTCGCTCTCGCTCTCGGCGGCTCGTCGCAGGGAGTCGTCTCGTCCTACGGCTACTTCCGCTCCGTCGTCGGCCGGTACGCGGCCGGGCCGATGATGGGCGGCCCGACCGGCTGGACGACGGGTCGCTCCGGCTATGGCTGGATGATGGGCGGCGCCCGCGCGCCGGGGTGGATGCGCGGCGGGCGGCTGCCCGGGCCCATGATGGGCGGGGCCACCGACCCCGGCACGGTGATGGGCCGGCTCTTCGCCGACGCCCCCGGGCCACGCGTCAGCCCGTCGGAGGCGACCCGGCTCGGGAACGCCGTCCCGTCGGGCGCGATCCGTGACCGCGCCGCGAACCGGCTCGCCTTCGCCACGACGAGCGTTCGGCTCGTCGTGGTCGCCAGCCCGTCGATGCCGGCCGAGCGCTTCCGCATCGCAGGCATGGAGGACCCGACCGTCGTCGTGCCCGCCGGGGCGCACGTGCACGTCGAGCTCGTCAACGCGGACAAGGACATGGCCCACGGGCTCGTCGTCACGCCGTCGGGGGCGTCGTCGTCGTGGATGCCGATGGCGACGGCCGCCCCGGCCTTCCCGGGCGCGGCGCTGTGGTTCCTCGGCGAGGAGAGCCCGGCCGGGATGCACGCGGGCGCCTTCTCCTTCCGGGCCGCGTCGCCCGGTACCTACGAGTACCTCTGCCCGGTCCCCGGCCACGCGCAACAGGGCATGGCCGGCACCTTCGTCGTGGGCGCGACGGGCTGAGCGACCGCCGTCGGGCGTCACGGCGGACGCGACCGACGCGCCCGTCCCGGCGCGCACGACCTCGAGAAGCCGGTGACGTCGGCGAGCCGGTGACGTCGGCGCCGCGGCCCACGTCGGCGGCGGCTCCGTGACGCCCGCCGGCGCTCGCGGGCAGACGCGGCGCGTGGGCCCGGTAAGACTGGGAACTTCCCGGGCGACAGCCACGACGAGAGGCAGATCAGCGTGACGACGAGGGACCATCGGGCGCCCGGGCGGGCGAGAGTCGGGGTGCTGTGGCGTGGCGAGAGGGGAGCGCAGAGGCCGGCCGAGGACCGCGGCCTCGGGCGGCTGTTCGACGCGTTCGGCGCGCTCGGCGCAGAGGTCGTCCCCGTCCCTTTCGGCGAGGGACGCGTCGAGGAGGTGCGGGCGCAGCTGCGCGAGCTCGACGGCGCGCTGGCCTGGGTCAACCCGATCCAGGACGGTGCCCATCGCGGGCCGGTGGACGAGCTGCTCGCCGAGGCGGCGGCGAGCGGCCTCTGGGTGTCGGCGCACCCCGACGTGATCCGCCAGATGGGGACGAAGGAGGTGCTCTACCGGACTCGCGACCTCGGCTGGGGGTCCGACACCAGCCTCTACCGCTCCGCCGCCGAGCTCGCGGAGCGGTTTCCCGAGCGGCTCTCTCGACACGGACGTCTCGTCCTCAAGCAAGGACGGGGCAACGGGGGCGACGGCGTCTGGAGCGTCGAGCTCGCGGAGCCGCGCACGCCGGCAACCCTGCGCTCGCCGGTGCAGGTGCGACAGGCCCGGGCGAGCGACGAAGGCGAGCGTGTCAGCCTCGAGGAGCTCCTGCGGCGGTGCGCGTCGTACTTCGCGTGGTCTGGGGTGCTTGTCGACCAGGAGTACCAGCCCCGCCTCGGCGAAGGGCTGGTCCGCTGCTATCTCTCCCACGACCGGGTCGTCGGCTTCTGTCACCAGTGGCCGACGGGCCTGCTCGACGTCGACCCGGGCGCAGCCCGTCCCGAGCGAGCCTCGCCGGTGATGGAAGGCCCCGACGCCCCGGCCTACCGGCGGCTGCGCGAGCGGGCGGAGGGCGAGTGGGTGCCCGAGATGATGCGCGTGCTCGGGCTGGACGCGCGCTCCCTCCCCGTCGTGTGGGACGCCGACTTCCTCTACGGCCCCACGGACGAGCACGGGGACGACAGCTTCGTCCTCTGCGAGATCAACGTCAGCGCGGTCTGGCCGTTCCCGCCCATGGCGTCGACGACGATCGCGTCCAACGCGCTCGCGCGGATCGAGGAGTCGACCCGGGAGGGCGGCCGCCGCCCGTCGCCGGCCTGAGGCTCGGTTCGCGCACGACTGCGAGTCGCGGCGCCGCGTCGCGCCGAGCGGGCCGCCGGGTAGGACGTCACGGGCGTCCGAGCCCGCTCCGGTCCGCCTTCACACCCCACTGCGGCGACGGTGCCCGGACCTCCGGTCGAGATCGTCCGCGTCGCACGTCGCGTCCCGTCACCCGGCGGACGCGATAACAGGCAGATACCGTGCACTGATATCCTGCGTGAATAAACATGCACGATCAGTGCATGTTCGGGCGCCCGGAGCCGGAGCCGGAGCCGGACGCTGGCGGGGGCGGGGGCGGGGCGAGCCGCGACCACGACCGAGCCGTGGCGCGGAGCACCGCCCATGAGATAGGTCATCCCATGTTGGACATCCTGCCGCGCCGCGGGTACGATGCCGACCACGATTCGGGAACAGCGCGAGAGGGGGGTCGTCGCCGCGTATCACGTCGGCAGCTGAGTCGGAACGCCTGCCGTGACCGCGTGGCAGGAGGTGACAGGTCGGTCCCCTCCGGTGGTGCCATCGGTGTGCGAGAGGGAGCGACGTACCGAGTCCTGCCGCGACAGTTCACTCGGGGTGTCCCACGCCGGGGCGCCCGACCGGTTGTGTAGGCACGTCGCACAGGAGGAATCGCAATGCCGGAGTCACCTTTCGAGGCGGAAGGGATGAAGTTCAGCCGTCGCAAGCTCCTCGCGGGCGGTGGTGCCCTCGCGGGAGCGGTCGCGGTGAACGGGATCGGACGGACGAGCGGCCTCTCCCTTCCGTCCGTGACCGGAAGCGCGAGAGGGCCGATGGCCCGCAAGTCGGGCGGGCTGTTCCGCTACGCGGAGGCCGGCGCCTTCGCGACCTTCAACCCCTGGCACGAGCAGCCGGTCGAGGAGGACATAGCGAACCAGATCTACTCCCGGCTCGTGTACGTCGACGCCCGGGGAAAGCCGGTGCCGGACCTCGCGCAGTCGTGGACGCTCGCGCCCAACGCGCGACAGCTCACCTTGAAGCTCCGCCCGAACCTCACCTGGCACAGCGGCAAGAAGGTGTCGGCCAGCGACTTCGTCCGGATGTACGGCTACATGAGCAACCCCGCGCTGAAGACGGACCTCGGGGTGGAGAAGATGACCGCGCTGTTCAAGCCGGTGTCCTCCGTCCGCGCCGAGAAGGCGGACACGATCGTCATGCAGTTCAGCGATCCGGTGCCGTACGTGTGGGACATCCTCTCGTACTGGTACCTCGTGAACCTCGACAACACGAGCGACCCGAACTTCATGAGCCACCTTCCCGACGGGACGGGCCCCTATCAGATGGTGCGGTTCGATCCGTCGCAGGGTGCCTACCTGAAGGCATTCCCGAACTACTACGCCGGAAAGCCCGCGGTGAGCCAGCTGCAGTTCAACACCTTCGCAGCAGGGACCTCGCTCGTCTCGGACCTGCAGTCCGGCCTGGTCGACGGGGTGCTCGTGACGAACTACGCAGACATGAAGTCGATCAGCCACAACAAGAGCTACACCCACTCGCGGGTGCAGACGGGCGTGTGGGACCTGATGGTCAACAGCGCGAAGGCACCGTTCACGAGCCAGTCGGTGCGCCAGGCGCTCTCCTACTCCCTCGACAGAGCCCAGATATCCCAGGCGGCGTACTTCGGGTACGAGAAGCCGGTCTCCACGCCGTTCTTCGCGCCCGCTGCCACCGGGTACGTCAAGTCTCTCGTCAACGCCCAGTCGTTCGACCTGAACACCGCCAAGTCGCTCCTCGACGGGGCGAACGTCGGAAGCCTGTCGATGAACTTCCCGCTGCCGGTCGCGTACCCGCCGCTGCAGACGCTCGCGGAGATCTGGCAGGCGGACCTCGCGCGGATAGGTGTCACCTTGAACATCCAGCCGGTGGACACGCCCTCCTGGCTCAGCTACATCACGAACCCGGCCACCGACGTGCTCATCTGGAACAACGGTCGATGCCTGCTGGACGGGGCGGTGTTCTGGGCGACGCAGGGCAACTTCGTGCCGGGGAACTCCCAGTCGATGGGCTATCGGGACAGCTTCGTGTCGTCCCTCATCGCGCAGGGACAAGCGCAGGTCAACCCGTTGCTGCGCGCGCAGACGTACCAGGACCTGAACCACAGCGTCGTCGACAGCGCCCACTGCATAGCGATCGTGACGTACTCGAACACCTGGGCATGGTCGGCGAAGGTGCGTGGCGAGTCGGCCGACCTGATCGGCAACCTGCAGCTCGGCTCGGCGTCACTCACGTGACGCATCCAGGACCTGAGGGAGAGGAGAGGTGATGCGGCCGAGCAGACTGCCGGAGGCACTTCGTCGGCGCCGGCCTTCGATCGGAAGCGCGCACATGATCGGCGACCTCGCCGTGAGCGAGCTGATGCGAGACGCCGACCTCGACTTCATCCTGGTCGACATGCAGCACGTGGCGCTATCGGTCGAGTCGCTCCAGCGGATGGTCATCGCGCTCCAGCCGGGGGACCTGTCCGTGCTGGTGCGACCGGCGAGCAACGACCCGGTCCTCATCGGCCAGGCGCTCGACGTCGGGGCAACAGGGGTCGTGGTGCCCATGGTGAACAGTGCAGCGGACGTGCGCCGCGCGGTGAGCGCGGCGCACTATCCGCCCGAGGGGCAACGCAGCTGGGGGCCGAGCAGGCGCGCGATGCGGGGCGACGCGGGCGACTACTCGAGGGAGGCCAACCGCGAGGTGGTCGTGCTCACGCAGGTCGAGACGGCGCTTGCCGTGAAGAACCTGGACGAGATCCTCGAGGTGGAGGGCCTGTCGGGAGTGATGATCGGCCCGGCAGACCTCGCGATCTCGTTGGGCTACCCGGACGACCGGAACAACGCGGAGGTCGAGGGTGTGTTCGCCTCGATCCTCGAGCGCTGCCTCGAGCGGGACATCCCGTTCGGGTTCTTCGCCTCGAACGCGTCGCAGGCGGGCGACTGGATCACGAGAGGCTCGCTCGTGACGACGTGCTCGTCGGACCTGAGCTTCGTGGCGAACGGCATCCAGGAGCTGGCCGGGACGATGCGAAGCGCAGCTCGGCGGGCCGGCAGCACGGGCTAGGTTGGCGACGTGTGGCGTTTCGCCCTCGTCAGGACGGGCCAGCTCCTCGTCACGCTCTTCCTGGCTTCTGTCGCCGTCTTCCTCGTCATCGAGCACGCTCCGGGCGATCCCGCGCAGGTCCAGCTGGGCCTCAGCGCGACGCCTGCGGAGATCGCGGTGGAGCGGCGCAAGCTCGGGCTCGACGCGTCGGTCATGCACCGGTACGTCGTCTGGCTCGGGCAGGCGCTCCACCTCGATCTCGGGAGGTCGTTCGCGACCGGGCTCCCCGTCACCCGGACGATCGTCACCGCGTTCGGGTACACGCTGCGCCTCGACGTCCTCGCGATAGTGCTCGGCATCGCGCTCGGGCTCCCGCTCGGGATCGCTGCAGCGCTGCGACGGGGCAGCCGGCTCGACGCGGGCATCTCGGCCTTCGCGGCCCTCGGCCTCAGCGTGCCGGTGTTCGCGATGGGGACGCTTCTCATCCTCGTGTTCGCGGTGCACTTCAAGGTGATGCCGGCGGCAGGGGCAGGGGTTCCCGGACAGTCCGTCCTGTCCTCCCTCCGGTACCTGGTGCTGCCCGCCGCGACGCTCGCGATACCGTTCGCCGCGGTGCTCGCGCGGTACCTCCGCGTCGAGCTCGGCGAGGCGATGGAGCAGCCGTACGTCCTCACCGCTCGCTCGCTCGGCCTTCGGAGGCGGACCGTCGTCGTGAACGCGTGGCGAAACGCGATGATCCCGACGATCACGGTCATGGGGATCCAGGTCGGCCGGCTGCTGGCCGGGGCGATCATCACCGAGACGGTGTTCTCCTATCCGGGCATCGGCTACCTGACGGTGCAGTCCATACAGAGCCTGGACTACCCGGTCGTAGAAGGTGTCCTCCTGCTCGGCGCGGCGGTGTTCCTCCTCGTCATGTTCGTCGTCGACGTCGTGATCGGGTTCGCGAGCCCCCGCATGAGGATCGAGGGCGCGTGAGCGCGGTTCCGGTCTCCGTCCGCGACGCGACCGGCCCGACCGTCACGGTGCCTCGCTGGTGGCGTGGGCTCTCGTGGCGCGCGCTCGTCGGCGCGGGAGGCGTCGCGGCGTTCCTCGTCGCGGCGGTGCTCGCCGGAGCGGTGAGCCCGTACTCCCCGGACGCGCTCGCGATCGGCAGCCGTCTCGAGGGGCCGTCGGCCGCGCACCTGCTCGGGACCGACCAGCTCGGGCGCGACGTGCTGACTCGGATCCTCTACGGCCTTCGCCCCTCGCTCGAGTCGGGGTTCGCCGCGATCATGATGGCGGCCGTCGTCGGAGTCGCGCTCGGGCTCCCGTCCGGGTACTTCGGCTCGCTGGTCGACACGGTCGTGACGCGCGTGCTCGACCTGCTCGTCGCGTGGCCGGCGGTGTTCCTCGCGCTCGCGATCGTGCTGCTCCTCGGGACCGGTGAGCTCCAGGTCATCGTCGCGATCGGTCTGGCGGAGGTGCCGGTCTTCTCGCGCCTCGTGCGCTCGATCGCGATGGTCGCGGCGCGCTCGGACCACGTCGTGGCCGCCCGCGCGGCAGGGGCGTCGTCGCTCCGGATCATGCTGCGCCACGTGCTGCCCTTCGTCGTGACGCCGCTCGTGGTGCAGTTCGCGATCGCCGCCCCCCAGGCGCTCGTGGCGGAGGCGTCCTTGAACTACCTCGGGCTCGGGACGCACCCGCCGGCGCCGTCGCTCGGAGCGATGGTGAGCGAGGGCCAGAGCTTCCTCGCCTACGCGGCAGGCCCGATCGTCTTCCCGATCCTCGTGATCGTTGCCCTCGTCGTGTCGCTGACGCTTCTCGCCGACGGTCTCCAGGACCGCCTCGACCCCCGCAGCCGGATCGGGGCCCGGTGAGCGTCGACGCTCCGGGGCGGGGTCCCGTGGCCGCAGGGACGGAGACGGTGCTCGACGTGGAGAACCTCCGCGTCTCGTCCGGAGCGCGGGGCGAGCGGCGCGTCCTCGTGCGAGGCGTGTCCCTGACCGTCGGCCGGCGGAGGACGGTCGCGCTGGTCGGCGAGTCCGGATCGGGCAAGACGCTCACCGGTCTTGCTCTCATGGGGCTGACCCCGGCCGGCACCGCCGTCGCGGCGGAGCGGCTCCTCGTCGGCGGCGTCGACCTCACGAGGATGAGCGAGCCCGAGTTCGCCCGAGTACGCGGTCGCCGGATCGCGATGGTGTTCCAGAACCCGATGGAGGCGCTGAACCCGGTGCTGCGCGTCGGGCACCAGTTCTCGCAGGTCCTGACTCGGAACCTCGGGGTCTCGAGGTCGGACGCACGCGACCGCGCCCGGGAGCTCCTCGACTCCGTGGGGGTATCGGACGCCCGCCGCAGGCTCGGGCAGTACCCGTTCGAGATGTCCGGGGGGATGCTCCAGAGGATGATGATCGCGCTCGCGTTGGCCGCCGAGCCCGACCTGCTCGTAGCGGACGAGCCTACGACGGCGCTCGACACGACGCTCCAGGCTCAGGTCATGGCGCTCCTCGCGGAGCGCCGGGAGGACGTCGGGATGGGGATGGTCCTCGTCTCGCACGACCTCGGCCTCGTCGCCGAGTACGCGGACGAGGTCAACGTGATGTACGCGGGCCGCGTCGTCGAGCGGGCCCCGACCCGCGAGATGTTCGCGTCCCCCGTGCACCCGTACACGCTCGCGTTGCTGCGCACCGTACGCGAGATAGCGTCGCCGGGGACCGACCGACTGTCGTCCATCCCCGGATCGCCGCCGCCGCTCGACGACCCCGGGTCGGGGTGCGCGTTCGCTCCACGATGCTCGTTCGCGACCGCCGAGTGCACGGCGGTCGTTCCCGAGCTGAAGGGCGTGGCCGAGGGACACGACGTCGCGTGCGTCCGGTCGGAGCGTTGAGCGTGCAGGCACGCCGCGACGAGCTGCCGCCGTCCGTGGACGTGCGCGACCTCGTCGTCCAGTTTCGCGTCCGCGCTCCCGGGGTGGGCCCGCGCGTGGTGGTCCGGGCCGTCGACGGGGTCTCGCTGCGCGTCGGGCGCGGTGCGACGGTCGGGCTCGTCGGCGAGTCGGGGTCCGGGAAGAGCACCTTCGGGCGAGCGCTCCTCCGGCTCGCGCCCGCGAGCGGAGGGTCGGTCAGGATCGAGGGCGAGGACGTGCTCGGAGCGGGCCACCGCGAGCTGCGGGCACTGCGCCAGCGCGCGCAGATGGTGTTCCAGAACCCGATCGGGAGCCTGAACACCCGGATGCGGGTCGGTCGCATCGTCCGCGAGCCGCTCGACATCCAGCGGATCGGCGACCGGGTGTCGCGTCGTGCGCGTGTGCGAGAGCTGCTCGACCAGGTCGGCCTCCCGAGGGACGCGGAGGGCCGCTACCCGCACGAGCTCTCGGGCGGCCAGCAGCAGCGGATCGCGCTGGCGCGCGCGCTCGCGTCGGCACCGTCGCTCATCATCTGCGACGAGCCCGTCGCCGCGCTCGACGTGAGCATCCAGGCGCAGGTCCTCGAGGTGCTGAAGGACGTCCAGCGGGCGACCGGCGTGTCGTACCTGTTCATCTCGCACGACCTCAACGTGGTGCGACATCTCGCGCACGAGACCTACGTCATGTACCTCGGCGGCGTGGTCGAGCACGGGCCGAGCGCGTCGGTCTTCGCGTCCCCTCGACACCCCTACACGAGAGGGCTCGTCGCGGCGACGCCCGTGGCCGATCCCGAGCGGGCTCGGAGGTCGCCGCTTCTCCGCGGGGAGATCCCGAGCCCGATGGAGGTTCCCCCGGGGTGCCGCTTCCACACGCGGTGCCCCTTCGCAGAAGAGCGCTGCAGGGAGGAGGCGCCCGTGCTCGGCGAGACGGGCGACGGCGGTCGCGTCGCGTGCCACTTCTGGCGGGAGCTCCCACGAGAGGACCCTCGGGCGGCGCCGACCCGCGGTGGCGCGTGACGGGGAGCCCGGTCCCGGCACCGCGTAGGCCCGGGGCCCGACGGCCCGTCGCGGGAGCCGCCGCGGGGGAGCGAGCCCCGCGAATGCGCCGTGGTCCCCACGGGGTGGTGGATAGGATGAGCGCTGTCCTACAACGTGAGCGATCGGGGATGTGCCGCATGGTCGGGCAGCGCAGCGTGCGGCAGGTCGTGCTCGTCCCCGGAGCGTCGAGCGCCGCGGCGGTTGGCCCGGAGAGCACGCGAGCCCCTGCGTGAGCGGGGACGGGCGTGGGGACGGGAGCGCGGACGTCCGCGGGTCCCGGCGACCTCCTCGGGTTCGCAACGGCTCCTCGCTCGACCTGCAGGAGCGGATAAAGGAGCTGATCCTCGAGCGAAAGCTGCCCGCCGGGCACGCGCTCCCGACCGAGTTCGAGCTCATGGACGAGCTGAACGTGAGCCGCAATCCGCTCCGTGAGGCGCTGAAGGCGCTGCAGGCCGTCGGCGTCGTGGACGTCCGGCGCGGGTTCGGGATGTACGTGGGCCGCATGTCGCTCGGCGGCCTCGTCGACGAGCTGACCTTCCACGGTCGCCTGTCGCTCCAGACGGGTCGGGAGAGCCTGCTGCAGCTCGTCGAGATGCGGGAGATCCTCGAGCGGGGTCTGATCGAGTACGTGCTCGAGCGGCAGGTGGACTCGGACTTCACGGACCTCGAGTCGGTGCTCGCACGGATGGAGACCGAGGCCGTCCAAGGCACGCACTCCGACGAGACGGACCGCGCCTTCCACGAGCTCCTCTACGCGCGGCTCGGGAACCCGCTCGTGAGCCGGGTCCTCGGCGCGTTCTGGGACGCGCTGCACGAGCTCCAGAGCGAGCTGCCTCCGATAGCGGAGGAGCCGCTCGCGATGGTGCATCGCCATCGCGACGTGTACGAGGCGGTGAGGAACGGCAACGAGAAGGCGGCGGTGGCGGCGATGGCCGAGCACTTCGACGGAATACGCAAGCGGCTCGCGATGTCGAGCCCGAGGGCGCCCGGGAAGCCGTCGACGCGGCGGGCGCGGACGTCGCCTGCCTAGGCGCGCCGTGGGGCCCGTCGAGGGCGGCGCGGCGCCCGGCACCCGCGAGACGACAGGCGCGAGCGGGTCGGGTC
>JAJZBW010000072.1 GCA_021798745.1 Actinomycetes bacterium | reverse complement strand
CGCGAGCCGGTCGGCGACGAGCCGGATCCGCTCGCTCGGTTGCACGACCGCCACCCGGACGTGGTCGCGCCCGCGCGGGCCGTAGAGCTCGCCGGGCGAGACGAGCGCGCCGCCGTGCTCCGCGAGCTCCCACGCGAACCTCCACGACGCCGAGAGCGCCTCGGGCGCGCCGCGCGCCGCGCCGGCCTCCCCGAGGACCCGCTCCCCGGGTGCGCGGACCCAGAGGTAGAAGCCTCCGGCCGGAACAGACGCCTCGACGCCGAGGTCCGACAGCGCGTCGACGCACCGCTCGAGCCGCTCGAGGTAGCGCTCGCGCTGGTCGACGACGTGCCCGTCGTCCTCGAGGGCGACCGCGCCGGCGAGCTGGACGGGACCGGGCACCATGAACCCCGCGTGGCGGCGGAGCTCCGCGAGGTACCCGACGAGATCGCCGTCGCCCGCGTAGAACCCGACGCGAAGCCCGGCCGCGTTCGACCGCTTCGAGATCGAGTGGACCGCGAGGACGCCCTCACCGCCGTGCTCGAGGATCGACCGAGGCGGCCCGTCCCAGGTGAACTCCGCGTAGCACTCGTCGGACAGGACGGGCACCGCCCGCGCCCGTCCCCAGGCGGCGGCGGCCGCGAGGTCGTCGAGCATCCCCGTCGGGTTCGCCGGGCTGTTCACCCACAGGCAGAGCGCGCGACCCGCGTCGTCCTCGTCCACCCCGTCGAGGTCCAGCGCGCCGTCGGCTCGCGTCGGCACGGGCACCGCGCGACAGCCGGCGAGCAGCGCACCCATCTCGTACGTCGGGTACGACACGGACGGGTAGAGCACGGTGTCGCGGGACGGGTCGCGCAGACGGAGCCAGTGCGGGATCCCCGCGACGAGCTCCTTCGTACCGACGCACGCGGCGACCTCCGCCCGGGCGAGCTCGACCCCGAACCGGCGCGACACCCACGAGCGCGCCGCGTCGAGGAGGCGCGGGCTCCCCGTCCCCGACGGGTAGCCACGCTCGGCGCCCGAGCTTCCGAGGGCCTCGACGACGGCGGGCGGGGGCGGGTCGCACGGGGTCCCCACGGAGAGGTCGACCGCTCCTCCCGGGAGCGCTGCGGCGCGCCGCGCGAGGGGAGCGAGCCCGTCGTAGGGGTACGCGGGGGGCACGAACGCCCCCGGTCGCTCGGCCACCCGGTCTCCTAGGTCTCGGGCCGCGACGTCGCGGCGAACTCTGCGAAGCGCCGCCGGACCTCGTCGCCGAGGCGCGCGCGGATCTCGAGCACGTCGCCCGCGTCTCGCTGCTCGAGGACCTCCCCGAGCCGGTGGAGCGCGGCGAGCACGTCGCCGCGGTCGTAGGGGACCTCGAGATCGACGGTCCGGTCGCTCGCGCGGAGCGCCTCGGCGACCGCCGCGAGGAGCTCGCCCGTGCCCTCGCCCGTGCGCGCCGCACAGGCCACGGAACCCGGGTGGGACGCGACGAGCCGCGCCGCAGGCACAGGGGCGCGGTCGGACTTGTTGAACGCGTAGATCTCGGGAACCTCGGCCGCACCGATCTCCGCGAGCACGGTCCGCACCGCGTCCATCTGAGCCTCGGGGTCCGGAGCGCTCGCGTCGACGACGTGGACGAGCAGGTCCGTGTCGCCGACGACCTCGAGCGTCGAATGGAACGACTCGACGAGCTGGTGCGGGAGCTTGCGGACGAAGCCTACGGTGTCCGAGCAGAGCACGACCTGGCCTCCGGGGAGCTCGAGCTTGCGCGTCCTCGGGTCGAGCGTCGCGAACAGACGGTTCTCGACGAGGACGTCCGCGTCGGTGAGAGCGTTGAGGAGCGTCGACTTGCCGGCGTTCGTGTACCCGACGAGCGCGACGCCGCGCAGCGAGCCGCGACGTCGCGCCCGTCGCTGGGTCCGGCGCGTGCTCTCGAGCTGCGCGAGCTCGACCTCCAGCCGCGTGATCCGTCGCATGATCCTCCGGCGGTCCACCTCGAGCTGCGTCTCGCCCGGCCCGCGCGTGCCGATCCCGCCCGCCTGCTGGGAGAGAGAGGAGCCTCGGCCCCGGAGCCGCGGGAGCCGGTAGCGGAGGAGGGCGAGCTCAACCTGTGCCCGACCCTCCTCGGACCGTGCGTTCTGGGCGAAGATGTCGAGGATGACCGCTGTCCGGTCGATCGCCGTCCGCCCGAGCAGCTTCTCGAGGTTCCGCTGCTGCGCGGGGCTGAGCTCGTCGTCGAACACGACCGTGTCCGCGTCGACGCGCTCGCACAGCTCGTGGAGCTCGCGCGCCTTTCCGCGCCCGAGGTAGGTCGCGGGGTCGGGCGCGTCACGGACCTGCACGACCCGCGCCGCCTCGTCGGCTCCCGCCGTGTCGACGAGCAGGCCGAGCTCGTCGAGGCTCGCCTCGACCTCCGCGAGCGTGCGGGGCCACGAGACGACCCCGACGAGGACGATCCGCTCGCGGAAGCTCCTCTCGATGAGGGTCACGGGCGCCCCCCGGCCCGCACGGGACGGACGAGGTCGTCGAGCTCCACCTGCACCGACGCGACCCGCTGCGCGGGGCCCGTGAGAACCGCTCGCGGCCGCTCTAGCGGCCCCGACAGCTCGACCAGGAGCTCCCCTCCCGGGTTGGAGACGAGGACGCGGTCGGCGACGAGCCCGGCGGCGCGAAGGGCCGCGGCCGTCGCGCAGCTCCCGCTCCCGCACGCGAGAGTGAGGCCGGCGCCCCTCTCCCACACGGTCATGGTCACGCCTGCGCCCGACACGCTCGCGAGCTCGACGTTCACCCCGCCGGCCGCTCCCGCCTCGATCGCGGGACCGACGGTCGCGACGTCGACGGAGCGGCCGACGCCCGCGCCGGACACGCCGACCGGCCCGCCCGGTCGCGGCGCGTAGATGACGACGTGCGGGTTCCCGACGTCGACGAGCGCGGCGACGAGCCCCCCGAGCGCGGACCGCACGACGGCCGGGTCCGCGCCCGACCGCGTCGGCCCGAGCGGGAGCGCTCGCGCCTCGGTCTCTCCGCCCACGCTCACCGATCCCATGTCGACACGGACCTCCGCCCGTCCCGAGGACGTGTCCGGGCCGACCCGGACGGGCGCGTCGCCCGCGGCCGTCTCGACCACGAGCTCGCCCGCGTCCGCCAGGCCGGCGTGAACCGCTGCGAGCGCCGCGCACCGGAGCCCGTTCCCGCTCGTCTCCGCGAGCCCCCCGTCGGCGTTGCGCAGCTCCATCGCGAACGACCCCCCGCGCCGTGCGGGACCCAGCCGAAGCACGCCGTCCGCCCCGATCCCGCGGTGCCGGTCGCACAGCGCGGCGACCGAGTCGGGCCCGAGCGCGCGCTCTCCGTCCCGGTCGACGAGCACGAGGAAGTCGTTCCCGAGACCGTGGTACTTCGCGAGCTGGACGTTCACGACCCAAGTGTCGCGCGGGCGAGCTCCACGGCCGCGGCGGCGAGGTCCGGCGCGTCGCCGGGCAACCACCTCACCCGGGGGTCGCGAGCGAACCACCGCTGCTGGCGACGGGCGAACGCACGGGTCCTCCGCCGGATCTGCTCGAGCGCGTCCTCGAGGGTCCTCTCCCCGGAGAGGTGCTCGAGGAGCTCCCGGTAGCCGAGGGCCTGGCGCGCCGTCCGACCGATCCCCCGGGGCGAGGCCGCGAGACGTGCGACCTCGTCGAGCAGGCCCGAGCCCATCTGCTCGTCGAGCCGCGCCGCGATCCGCGCGTCGAGCACCTCCCGGTCGAGCGCGAGCCCGACCTGGGCGACGCGAGAGGGCCCGTAGCTCTCGAGCCCCGGTCCCGAGCAGCTGAACGGTCGGCCCGATCCGAGGGTCACCTCGAGCGCACGCACGATGCGTCGGCGGTTCCCGGGCAGGATCCGGCCCGCCGCCACGGGGTCGAGCGCGACGAGGCGCTCGTAGAGGCGAGGAAGCCCGCTCTCGTCCGCCTCGCGCTCGAGGGCCTCGGCGACCGCGGGGTACCGGCCCGGGAGCTCGAGGTCGTCGAGGAGCGCGCGGTGGTAGAGGCCGGTCCCGCCGACGAGAAGCGCCCGGCGGCCTCGCGACTCGACGTCCGCGAGCACGGCCCTCCCGGCGGCCTGGAACTGCGCGACGGAGAAGTCCTCCGAGGGGTCCGCGAGGTCGAGGAGGTGCCACCGGACCCCGGCTCGCTCGGCCCTCGTCGGCTTGGCCGTGCCGATGTCGAGGCCCCGGTACACCGCCATCGAGTCGACCGACACGATCTCGACCGCCGGAAGGTCGCGAGCGATCGCGGCCGCGAGCGCCGTCTTGCCCGCGGCCGTCGGTCCGACGATGGCGATGTGCCGGGGCGCGAGCTCGCGAGCATCGCCGCCCGGCGGCGAGGTGGTGGGCGGGCCGGAGCGGCTGACCTGGTCTTTGACCCCACACTCGCCCGCAGAGGAGGTCGCGGGCCCGGCGGCGGCAGCCCGGTCGCCCCGGCTCGGCACCGCCTCGTCACGCACGCTTCGCCCCTTCTCCGCCGTGCGCCGACGACCGACGCGACGACGGGCGGGTCTTACGTCTAAGCCGCACCATGATCGGCAACCACGGGTTGCCTTACGTGGGTCGCTTCGCCTGCGGCTGGCATCGACTTTCAACCACAGACCCGCTCACGGTCCACCCGTGCCCGATCCTAGGCCCGTGCGTCCCCCGCACCGGTCCCGGTGAGCACCCCGGACGCCTCGACCTTCGACGCGAGACGTGCGAGCTCCTCGTCGTCCAGCTCCTCGGACTCGCCGACGAGGAGCACCGGGATCCCGTCTGCGACCCGGTACCGCCGGCGGAGGCGGAGGTTCACGAGCGCCGACTCGTCGTCCAGGTACCACAGCGGCTGCTTGTCCTCCGGGCACACGAGGATCTCGATCAGGAGCGGGTCGAGCCCCACGATCACCCCCGCCTCGCCGCCGACGCGATCTCCTCGCGCACCTCGGCCACGTGGGAGGCGAGCGAGGCCTCGTCGCCCGCCTCGACGTTCAGCCGGAGGAGCGGCTCGGTGTTCGACGCCCGGAGGTTGAACCACCAGTCCCCGAGGTCCACGGTGAGCCCGTCGAGCCTGTCCGTCGAGGCGCCCGCCGCCTCGTAGCGCGCCGCGACCGACTCGACCACGAGCTCGGGGTGCGCGACCTCGGTGTTGATCTCACCGGAGTCCGCGTACCGCTCGTAGGGGCGCCGGAGCTCCGACAGAGGTACCTGCGCCCTCGAGAGCACCTCGAGCACGACGAGAGCTGCGATGATCCCCGAGTCCGCCCGGAAGTTGTCCCGAAAGTAGTAGTGGCCCGAGTGCTCGCCACCGAAGACGGCGCCCGTCTCGGCCATGAGCGCCTTGATGAACGAGTGCCCGACCCTCGTGCGGACCGCCGTGCCGCCGTGCTCCGCGACGACCTCGGGGACCGACCGGGAGCAGATGAGGTTGTAGAGAACCGTCGCACCGGGCGACTTCTCGAGCATCGCCGCCGCGACGATCGCTGTCGTCGCGGAGCCGGACAGGGGCTCGGCGCGCTCGTCGACGAGGAACACCCGGTCCGCGTCCCCGTCGAACGCGAGCCCGACGTCCGCCCCGGACTCGAGGATCCGTGCCCGGAGGTCGGCGAGGTTCGCGGGCTGGATCGGGTCGGCCGGGTGGTTGGGGAACGTGCCGTCGAGCTCCCCGTAGAGGAGCTCGAGCTCGAACGGGAGCCCCGAGAACACCCGGGGCGCCACGAACCCGCCCATCCCGTTCGCGGTGTCCGCGACGATCCGAAGCGGCGCGAGCACCGCGGTGTCGACGAAGGAGCGCACGTGGTCGGCGAACCGCTCGAGCACGTCGACCCGCCGGACACGCGGGTCCCCGGCGACCGACGCGACCCCCCCGTCGGCCGGTGCCGACGCGAGACCGTCCTCGGCGAGCCGGAGGATCTCCGCGAGCCCCGTGTCCCGGCCCACGGGCCTCGCACCCGCGAGGCACAGCTTCACCCCGTTGTACGCGGCGGGGTTGTGCGACGCGGTGAGCATCGCCGCCGGGGCGTCGAGGTCGCCCGACGCGAAGTAGCACATGTCGGTCGAGGAGAGCCCGAGGTCCGACACGCTCGCGCCCGTGGACACCGCTCCCGCGACGACCGCCTGGGAGAGCTCCTCGCCCGAGGACCGCATGTCGTGGGCCACGAGCACGCGCGTCGCTCCCGCCGAGTCGCGTGCGAACCGGGCGAACGCCGCCCCGATCGCGTACGCGCGCTGCGCGTCGAGCTCCTCCGGGACGACGCCCCGGATGTCGTAGGCCTTGAATATCGACGCGAGTGGGGCGGGCTCGGTCATGGCGTGCCGATGCTAGCGGGAGCGACGGTCGTGCCGCCGTTGGACCGGTCAGCGGGACCGGACGACCGACACGAAGGCGAGGGCGTTGAAGGTGACGTGGGCGACGATCCCCGGGCCGAGCCGGCCCGTCCGCCACGCGAGGACGCCGAGGACCGCGCCGAACCCGACCAGCGCGAGGAGCTGGATCGCCTCGAAGTGGACGAGCCCGAACACGACCGCCACGACCGCCACGGACACCGCCGGCCCGAGGCGTGGGCCGAGCCCGGCGGCCCGGCCACCGAGGGCTCGAAGGAGCAGCCCCCGGAAGTAGAGCTCCTCCACGACCGGGCTCCCGAGGCAGATGAGCACCCCGAGCAGCACGAGCCCCGCTCCCGCCGCGGTCGAGGTCTCCGACACCGCGGGTTGCCCGACGCGCTGGAACAGGTGGGGCACGAACGGGAGAAGCGGGAGCTCGAACAGCGGGACGAGCGCGTACTGCGCGACCGCCCCGACGGCGATCCCCATCGGGACGTCCGGCCACGGGCGCAACGCGAGCCCGTAGTCCCTCGCGAAGGACCGCGCGAGCCCCGTCGCGTCGCGGGGGCGGCTGCGGCGGCTCGCGACCGCCGCGGCCGCGACGAGCCCGATCCACAGGCCCGCGAGGCTCGCGACCTCGACGCCGAAGCTCATCGTCCCGGAGCGCTCGTGACGTGCCGACGCGTACGCCCCTGCGAGCAGCTCTGCGAGCAGGAATCCTGCCGCGAGCCCCGCGAGCGCCTCCCCGAGCCCGAACGCGTTTGGCACGAGGCCGGGCCCGCGTCGCGTCGCGCCTCGGTCGGGGTCCCCCACGCACGCGAGCGTCGCCGCGCCGCGCCCCGGGGTCAATTCGCGCCCCTGCGCCACGTGCCGACCGGTCGCGGCGCCGCGGGGCCTACGATGGACGGCGATGAGTCGCAATCCTCAGGACCTCCGACCAGGAGGCGGCCCCGGCCGCCCCGGATCCGGCGCGCCCGCCGGGGGCGACGCGACGTGGAGATGGGTGCTCGCGGCGCTCGTCGTCGTGCTCGTGCTCGTCGTGTTCGGCTCGTCGTTCGTCTCCCACGGATCTGCGACGACCGAGTCCTACAGCACGTTCCAGAACGCCCTCGCGCGCAAGCAGGTCTACTCCGCCACGGTCGACAACGCGACGGGCGGCATCACCTACAAGCTCAGCGCGGGCGGCTCCACGTACCAGACGACCGGCCCCGCCTCGATCCCGGACTCCGAGATCGTCGCCCTCCAGAAGTCCGGCGCGCAGGTCAAGTTCTCGACCCCGAGCTCGAGCATCCTCCCGAGCCTGCTCGTCTACGTCCTTCCGGTGCTTCTGTTCATCGCGTTCTTCGTCTGGCTGAACCGGCGGGCGCAGGGCCAGATGTCCGGGATCATGTCGATCGGCCGGTCCCGTGCGAAGGTCTACTCGACCGAGCGACCCCGCACGACCTTCAGCGACGTCGCCGGCTACTCGGGCGTCAAGCAGGAGATCAGCGAGGTCGTCGACTTCTTGAAGTCCCCGGGGCGCTTCCGCGAGATCGGCGCGCGCATCCCGAAGGGCGTCCTGCTCGTGGGTCCCCCCGGGACAGGCAAGACCCTCCTCGCACGCGCCGTCGCAGGAGAGGCCGGGGTCCCGTTCCTCTCCGTCAGTGGCTCGGACTTCATGGAGATGTTCGTCGGCGTCGGTGCGAGCCGGGTGCGCGACCTCTTCCAGACCGCCCGCAAGCAGGCGCCCGCGATCATCTTCGTCGACGAGATCGACTCCATCGGTCGAAAGCGCGGCGCGGGGCTCGGCGGAGGGCACGACGAGCGTGAGCAGACGCTGAACCAGATGCTCTCCGAGATGGACGGCTTCGACAGCGCAGAGGGCGTCGTGATGATGGCCGCGACGAACCGTCCGGACATCCTCGACCCCGCCCTTCTCCGCCCGGGCCGGTTCGACCGGCAGATCGTCGTCCCGCTCCCGGACCTCGAGGAGCGCAAGCCCATCCTCCGGGTCCACTCGCGCGACAAGAGGATCGGCCCGGACGTCGACCTCGAGGTCGTCGCCCGCGGAACCCCGGGGATGAGCGGGGCCGACCTCGCGAACCTCGTGAACGAGGCCGCGCTCCACGCCGTGCGGCGCGGCAGCCAGCTCATCGAGATGCGCGACTTCGACGCCGCCCGCGACCGGGTCCTCATGGGCCAGCAGCGCGAGAGCACCGTCCTGTCTGACTCCGAGAAGGAGCGCGTCGCGTTCCACGAGTCCGGGCACGCGGTCCTCTCCTACGTGCTCCCGTTCGCGGACCCGCTCCTCAAGGTCAGCATCATCCCGACGGGGATGGCCCTCGGCGTCACCCAGCAGCTCCCTCTCGAGGAGCGCCACATCTACCGCCGCGAGTACATCGAGGACTCGCTCGCCGTCCGCATGGGCGGTCGGGTCGCCGAGCTCATCATCTACGGCGACCTCTCGACCGGCGCGAGCGACGACCTCCAGAGGAACACCGAGCTCGCTCGGAAGATGGTCCGCGAGTGGGGGATGTCCGCCGAGATCGGCCCGATGGCATGGGGATCGCAGGGGATGGTGTTCCTCGGCGAGGATCTCATGCACTCGCGCGACTACTCCGAGGACATGAGCCGCGTCGTCGACGAGGAGGTCTCGAAGATCCTCCGCGCCCAGGAGCAGCGTGCACGTGAGGTGCTCGAGGAGCACCGTTCCGGCCTCGAGGCCGTCGCACGCGAGCTCCTCGCGAAGGAGACCGTCGACGGACGCGACGTCGCCCGGCTCATCGACGAGGCATTCGGGCGGCCCGTGCACGGCGACCAGCCCGCCGTCGCGCACTTCGCGGGGACGATCCTCATGGACCACGACACCGTCGCCGCCAGCGCCCCCGGGGAGGTCGTCGGGCCCGCGAGCACGATGCCGACCCCGAAGCTCGACGACCTCGGCTGACCGCGGGCCTCCCCTCCGGTCGGTCGGCTCGTCCCCTCCGGCCCGTGGCGAGCCGCTAGCGGACCGATATCGCGGCCGGGAGCGTGTACCCCGTCCCCAGCGCCGATCGGCCGTAGAGAAGCTGGCCGACCACGACCGGCTCGCTCGTCGAGACGAGCAGAGGGAGCGTCGGCTGGTCCCCGACGACCGTCGCCATGTCGACCGTGAGGATCCCCCCCGGAGGGACCGAGAGGGCGGGCATCGACGCGAACGGGGTCGAGCCGAGCGGACCCGACCCGGCGGCGTCGAGCTGCGCGATCTGGACCGACGCGCTCGTCGACGAGGTGTTGTCGACGACGACGACCTCGCTCGTGCGCGGGTCCGACTCTCCGCCGGGAAGGACCCAGGTGCGTGCCGCTCCGGCGACCCCCGTGCTGACCGCGACGCCCGGCTGGAGCGACGGGAACGCGCTCACCACGTGGTAGGGGACGACGGTCGTCGACGTCGCCGGAGCGACCGTCGTCGTGGTCACCGGCACCCGCCGCCGGTGCGGGTGGAGCCTCGCAGCGGCTGCCTTGGCCGCTGTCTTGGCGGCTGCCTTGGCCGCTGTCTTGGCGGCTGCCTTGGCCGCTGCTGCCTTGGCCGCTGCTGCCTTGGCCGCCGCTGCCTTGGCCGCTGCCTTGGCGGGCCGGCGAGCCGCGCCCGTTGCGGGAGGCGACCCGAGGACGGCCTCACGGGCGACGACGATGCCCGCTCCGGAGCTCGTGACCGTCGCCCAGCGGAGCTCGCCTCCCGAGGCGACGGCGCCCGGGACGAGATGGACGACCCCGTGAGCAGGGACGACAGTCGTCAGGTCGGCCCTCGCCGTCGAGGAGACGACGGCGAGGTGGACCGTCGCCGGCCTGTTCCCCGGGTCGAGCACGGCGAACGTGCTCGAGCTCGTCGGACCTGACGGCGACGCGGGGAAGAGCCAGCTGCGGGTCGGCACCGCGACGTCGCCCACCAGGGACGACATGACCGCGTGCCCGACGACCGCGGTGACCGCCGCCCCGGCGACGACCCGTCCCCCCGTCGCGGTGACCGTCGTGGCGACCGCGGCACGGCTCGGGACGAAGTGGCCGACGTCGAACACGACGAGAGCCCCTGCGCCGACAGTCACCCCCTGGAACGCCGGGGGCGCCACCGGACCGGAGCTCGTCGCGAACGAGACGCTCACGACCGACGGGGTCGATCCCGGGTCGAGCACCGCGAGCGAGAGGTTGTCCGCCCCGACGGTGCTCCCCGCGGCGAGGTACGCGATCCGGTCCGCGTGGTCCGTGCACGGTGTCGCGCTGAGACCGGACGAGCCGTGGACGATCTCCTCGACCGCGACGCCGCTCCCGTTGACGAGCACGGTCGCCGCTCCCGAGCCCCTCCTCCCCGTGCGGGGGAGGCCGACGACGCTCTCCTGTCCCGCCGGCACGGCTATCGGGAGCACCGTGCGAGCACGGTCCCCCGTCGCAGCGAGGAGCACCTCGCCCGTCACCGACGAGCTCCCGACGTTCGCGACGGCGATCGACGCCGCCTCGCCGGGCGTTCCGAGCGGGAGCGGTCCCGCGCAGTACCAGGCGCTCGACGATGCGCCGTTCGTGACGACGACCGGCGACGCCTGGGTCGCGACCCGAGCGGACCGCGTGGACCCGCCCGGCCGGATCGTCGCGTTCGCGACCCCCGCGAGCGCGAGCGCGACGGCGACCACCCCGAGCGCGAGCCCCCGCCGCCGCTCGGGAGCCCGGTGCACCGAGCCCGCTCCCGGCCCTGCTGCCTGCTCCCCGACCACGCTCACCCCGGAGCCCCTGCTCGGTCGAGCGGCGTCTCGGGCAGGAGCTCGGGCGAGCCCGTCGGCGCGCCCGCCCGGCGACCCCCTCGGACCTCACGGGCGCGGACGGCACGCGCCCGCGCGTGCGCTCGCTGGGTGCTCCGTGCGAACCGACCCGAGTCGTGCCTCCGGACGTGGCGGGCACGCCGACGCCTCGCGTAGAACACGGCGAGCGCGAGCCACCCGGCGAGCGCGAGCGCGACGCCCGCCGAGCGGAGCGGAGCGGGGACGCCACCTGACCTCGCGGCGCGCACGACCGCCCGCGCCGACCACGCGTCGTTCTCGAAGACCACGATCCCCCCCTCGCTCGGCAGCTCGTGGAGATCGCTCTGCGCGGCGAGCCCGTCGAGGAGATCCTGTGGCGCAGGGGCGAGCGTGGCGCTCTGCACCCCGGGCAGCACGGGTGCGACGGCCGAGGGCACGACGATGTAGCGGATCCCCTGCGGGGCGACGAGGTGGCCGAGCCGGATCGTGAGCCCCGCCTGCGCGGCGCGGACGTCGGCGAGCACCGAGCTCGCGGCCCCCGGGTCGACGCTCGGCCAGAGGCGGGTCGCGTCCGGCAGTCCCTCCGCGGACACTCCCGCCGCGAGCCCGCGTTCGACCTGCCACCCGACGAGCGGGAGCGCCCGCGGGCTCCCGAGCCACAGCACCCGCTCGCTCGGTCCGCCCAAGCGCGGGCCACCGACCCAGGAGAGAACCGTGTCGTACCCGGTCGAGGCCAGGCCCCAGCGCCCCCCGGGGGTCGCCGCGACGACAGGGAGAGCTCCCGCGAGGACGGCCGCCCCGAACAGCACGGCCCCCGCGTGGCGCCACCCGAAGCCCGATCGGCGCAGGTCCTGGGCGACCGCCGCGACCCCGAGCCCCGCGAGCGCGGCGACGCAGGCCGCGAGGGGTGCGACGAGCACTCTCGTCGCACCCCCTCCCGACCCGATCCACCCCGATCGCCCGGCCCACGCGAGCACGACCGCGGCGAGCCCGACGACCCACAGCCGCGCGCCCCACGCGAAGCGCGGCCCACGCCCGACGAGCAGCACGAACGCGCCCGCTGCGAGAAGCCCCCACCCGAGCGCGCCGCCACCGACCGGCCCGAGCGCGAGCCGCAGGATCGACGCGAGGTCCGGTGCACCCCGTCGCGAGGGAGTCGCCCCGACGAGGACGCTCCACCGCGCGCCGGGCTGGAGCAGGGTGAGCGACCACGGGAACGCGAGGACGAACGCGACGAGGACCCCGCCTGCGGTGACCGCGAGCGACCGCAGCGCAGGTCCGGGCCGGTCGAACAGGAGCCCTGCGAGCACGAGAGCGAGAGAGGCCGCGAGCGTCTCGACCACGATCGCAGGCACGAAGGACCCGGCGACCGCGAGCACGACCCCGAGCCCGAGAGCCTCGGCTCCGGCCGCCTTCGCGGCGGCGCTCCGGCCCGACGCTACGTGAGCGGCCCCTGGCGGGGGCCCTGCGAACGGCTCGACCCCGGTCGCCCGGGCGAGCCGGGAGAGCACCCACGGGACCGCCGCGTAGGCCACGAGCCCCTGCAGGTCCGCACGGCCGAGGTCGTTCCACGCGAGGGGAA
>JAJZBW010000071.1 GCA_021798745.1 Actinomycetes bacterium | reverse complement strand
GTCCTTCTTCACGGTGGTGGTCCCCTTGTCGTTCGAGTGACTTGGCGGTCGCCCGAACACCTACCAGATGGCAGGCGTCAGGCGGGGGACCGCCACCTCAACTTCCACGATGATCGGGACAACCTCAGGTCGACGGAGCGGAACATGAGCGGGTACTTGAGCGGCTTCTCCTCCCCCTCGGTGAGGGAGTACACCATGGCCCTCGCGTCCTCGCCGACCGTGAACTCGGCGGGGCACACGAGGTTGCCGACGTTCTCGACGACCACGAGGTCGAGGTCGCCGAGGACGAGGCCGCGGAGCGCGGACCGGACCATCGTGGCGTCGAGGTGGCACTCGCCCCCGAACCCGTTCGCCGTGTTCACGAGCGACACCTGGGCTCCGAGCCCCCGGAGGCGGTCCGCGTCGAGGGAGGTCTCGATGTCCCCCTCGACGACGCCGATCCTCACCCGGTCGGCCATCTGCTCGATGGTCGCCCGAAGGAGGGTCGTCTTGCCGGCACCGGGGGAGGACATGAGGTTGACGACCCGGACGCCCGCCGTGTCGAAGTCCCGCCGGTTCGCCTCGGCCGTGCGGTCGTTCTCTCCGAGGATCCTCTCGAGGATCTCGACGCGCTCGGCGCCCGTCCCGTAGCCGGAGTGGTCGCCGAGGCCCGACGGCGCGGACGGGTCCGGGCCCGACCTGTCCTCGCGTGGCTGGAGGCGGCCCACGTCAGGCGCCTCGTAGGTCGTAGGAGGTCACGAGGAGCTCCTCGCCCGACACGATGGCGACGTCCGTCGCGCCGCACCCCTCACAACGGAGCACGGGCTCCGTGAGCTCCCGGCGCGACCCGCACGCGCGGCACTCGAGCGTCGCGGGCACCTCGACGACCTCGAGCCCCGCCCCGTCGAGGTCGCTCCCCTCGACGACGAGCCCCCAGCAGTGGCGGAGCGTGTCGGGGACCACCTGGCGGAGCTGGCCGACCTCGACGCGGACGAGCCCGACGCGCCGCCCCGCGGCGTGGCGACGGACCGTCTCGGCGATGGCCCTCGAGATGCTGAGCTCGTGCACGCGCGCTCCCTCGGGCGGCCACCCCGGCGGGCAGGCGTGCCGGCCCCGGGCTCGTCGCGCCACGGAGCCGACCGTACCGCACGGGCGCGGGAGCGCCGTCGCCGGCATGTCGGCGGTGGCCGGCCGGCTCCGTGCGGCGCCCCGGGTCGCGGGCGGCCCCCCCGTCGTCCCGTCGCACGAGATCCTCGGACACCTTGACATGAACTTGCAATGTCGTTAGTGTGCCTCTTGCTCGTAGTCGGGGGGGAATTCCGCAGGTAACGCGCGAGTTCCTCGGGGCATCACTTTGTTAGCGCTAACAGATACAGTTTCGTCGAATCTGATAGCGATAACAGAAATGACCGGGCGCGTGGGTGCCGTCGCAGCTCCGAAGCGGGAGCGGGGGAGGGGAGAGACCGCGACTATGGATGATAGCGTTATCATCCTGCGTTGTGCGCCGTGCCGGCACGACCGGGCCGAGAGCCCGGCCGCAGGCGCGGCGCGACGCCCCACGGCGGACCGGCGTCGGTGAGAACGACTCGGGCAGTGGCAGTTGCAGTCGGGAACAGCGAGCGTCGCGGGGGCCGCCCGTCGGGCGGCAGGTGCGGCACCTCCAGCTACCGGGGCGCACTGGAGAAGGGGGAGGGCGAATGAACATCCGGAATCATCGGTCCACGAAGCGGCGGGTCGGGGCCGTCGTCGGGGCGGCCGCGCTCGTGGCGTCGGTCGCCTCCGCGGCCACGGCGCTACCGAGCTCGGCGTCCACGCACCACGCGGCCGCGAAGATCAAGGTGGCGATCGTGCCGAAGCTGCTCGGCCTGCCCGTGTTCGAGGCGAACGTGAAGGGCGCCGAGGAGGTCGCCCCGTCGCTCGGGATCAGCCTCAAGTACACGGCTCCCGCGACCGCGTCCGCCGAGGGCCAGGTGCAGATCTTCAACAGCCTGATCCTCCAGCACTACAACGTGATCACGCTCTCGTCGGACGACCCGACCGTGCCCGCGCCCGTGCTCGAGAAGGCGATGAAGGCCGGTATCAAGGTCATCACGTTCGACTCGGACGTGATCCCCGCGGCCCGGAACTTCTTCATCCAGGACACGGCGTACAACACGATCGCCCAGGGCGTCATCAACGCCGCGGTGAAGTTCGCCGGGCAGAACGCCCAGGTCGCGATCATGTCGTCCACGCCCGACGCGACGATCCAGCTCGCGTGGATCGGCGCGATGAAGTCCTACATCAAGACGAAGTACCCCCATCTGAAGATCGTGACGATCGGCTACGGGCAGTCGAACCAGGCCACGTCGCTCACGCAGGCGGAGGACATCATCCACTCGTACCCGAACGTGAAGGCGATCCTCCCGATCGACGGGGCGGCGGTCGTCGGCACCGCGCAGGCGGTGCAGGAGCTCGGTGACGCAGGCAAGATCGGCGTGTTCGGCATCGGGGACCCGCTCCCGAACCAGAAGTACTTCGCGAACGGGTCGCTCCAGGCGCTGTTCCTCTGGAACGAGGTCAACCAGGGCAAGCTGATCATGTACGTCGCGAAGCTCGCGTACGAGAACAAGCTGAAGGCGGGTGGCACGTTCACGGCCGGCCCCCTCGGCACGTTCTCGATCGCCGCGGGCCCGAACAAGGTGACGGGCGCGACGCGCAACACGATCATCTTCTCGAAGCCGCTCGAGTTCACGAAGGCGAACTACAAGCAGTACGACTTCTAGGAGCCCTGCGAGGCAGCACGACGGGCGGTCCCCTGCAAGCTCCCGTGGGGGACCGCCCGCTGCTGCCCGTGCGTCGGGAGGCACCGTCCGCGCCATGCGGCCCGAACAGCGCTAGAGAGGGACGGCACGGGCGGCGCGCGAGCGGCCCGGGAGCGCGGTCCGAGAGGGGCTCGACGGCGCCGGGGCCGGCGAGCGGAAGACGAGCGGGACGACAGGGAACCACGACGGCGGGGAAGCCGGACAGCAGAGAGAGGTGTGCCATTCCCTTGAGCCAAGCCCACCGGCGCACGGTCCAGGACTCGAGGCCCCGGACGCCCTCGGTCGAGGCCGACTCCGGGGGCGAGCCGAGCCCGGGCACCCCCGCGAGCGGCTCGACGCGCTACGTCGTGTCCCACGTGTCGAAGGCCTTCAACGGCGCCGCCGTGCTCCACGACGTCTCCGCCGTGTTCGAGCCGGGACAGGTGCACTCCCTCGTCGGGGAGAACGGCGCGGGCAAGTCCACGCTCTTCAAGATCATGGGGGGCGTCTACCACCCCGACGCCGGAGAGCTCGCGCTCGGAGGGGAGAGGCTCTCGGACCTGACGCCTCGGAGCGCGATGCAAAAGGGCGTGTACCTCGTGCCGCAGGAGCCGACCCTCATGGGCCACCTCTCCGCGGCGGAGAACCTCTACGTGGGGACGCTCCCGAGGCGTCGGCTCGGGTTCGTCGTCGACTGGTCGCGGATCCACCGGGAGGCCGCGTCGTACTTCGAGCGCGTCGGTCTCGACGTCGACGTCGAGACGCCGGCGCGCGAGCTGAGCATCGCGCAGCAGCAGCTGCTCGAGTGCGCACGTGCCCTCGTGCACAACTGCAGGGTGATCATGTTCGACGAGTCCACGTCGCCTCTCACCTCGCACGAGACCGAGATCCTCTTCGACCTCATGCGCGCGCTGCGGGACGAGGGGCTCGCGCTCGGCTTCATCAGCCACCGCCTCGACGAGGTGTTCGAGGTGAGCGACCACGTGACCGTCCTGAGGGACGGCCGGATGGTCGCCTCCGCCGGCCGCGACGAGATAACCCGTGACGAGCTCGTGACCGCGATGATCGGGCGCCCGATAGGCGTCCGGACACGGGTCCGGCGGACCTCGGACGTGACGGACCGACGAGAGGTCCTGCGCGTCGACGGCCTCTCGTCCCACTCGGTGTTCGAGGACGTGTCGTTCTCCCTGACCAAGCACGAGGTCGCCGGGCTCGCCGGGCTCGTCGGGAGCGGTCGCACCGAGATCGCGGAGACGATCTTCGGGCTGCGCCGTGCCGACGCGGGCGAGGTGTTCCTCGAGGGGGAGAAGCTCGAGCACCGGACGCCGCGTCGGTGCATCGACGCCGGGCTGATCTACCTGCCGGAGGACCGGGGTCGCAACGGGATCTTCCCGGACGTCGACCTCACGAGGAACGTCACCGCGGGCGTCATCCCCGGGCTTCCCCTCCGGTGGGGGCTCATAAGCGCGGCGCGCGAAGAGGAAGAGGCGCGGGAGTCCGTCGCCCGGACCTCGGTGCGCGCCTCGTCGCTCGGAGCCAGCATCAACACCCTTTCCGGCGGGAACCAGCAGCGGGCGATGTTCTCGCGCTGGCTCCTCGCGGAGCCCCGGGTGGCCATCTTCGACGAGCCGACCCGCGGGGTCGACATCGGCGCGAAGGACGACATCTACGACATCATCTCGGACCTCGCGACGTCGGGGCTCGCGTGCCTCCTCATCTCGTCCGACCTCGAGGAGCTCGCGCTCACGTGCGACCGGGTGCTCGTGATCTACGAGGGGAGGATCGTGGGGGAGGTACGGGACGAGGAGGTGACGACGGCCCGCCTCGGAGAGCTCGTCGTGGGAGGTGCCCGCCCGTGAGCGCGACGATCGGCGTCGACCGGGCGCCCTCCGTCGGTGCGTCCGTGCGGGGCCTTCTCCGCAGAGCCGTCCGGCTGCGCGAGATCCAGCTCCTCCTCGCGATCGCGGTCGTCGTCGCGCTCAGCGCGATCGCGCACCCGAACTTCGTGTCGCCCGGGAACATCTCGTTCATGCTCGCGGACTCGGTGGTGACGGCAGTCCTCGCGACCGGGCAGACGATCGTCGTCCTCGCGAAGGGGATCGACCTCTCGGTCGCCCCCATCCTCGGGATCGCGGCGGTCGTCGTCGGCTTCCCGGCGCAGAACCACAACCTCCCGATACTCCCGGCGGTCGGGATCGTCGTCGTCGTCGGTCTCGTGCTCGGGGTCGGGAACGGGATCTTCGTGTCCGTCTCCCGGATCCCCCCGATCATCGCGACGCTCGCGACGCTCAGCGTCTACGGCGGGCTGCAGTTCATCATCGCGAACGGCCAGGAGATCGTGAACATCCCGAACGCGTACGACGCCCTCGGGAACAACGACGTCGTGAGCGGGATCCCCTGGATCCTCGTGATCGGGGTGGGCATCGCGGTCGTGGTCGCCCTGTTCCTCCGCCACACGAACCTCGGGCGCTCGATCTACGCGGTCGGCAACAACGCGGACGCCGCCCACCGCTCGGGGATCCGGGTCCAGCGGGTCATCTTCCTCACCTACGTGCTCTCGGGGCTCCTCGCGGGGATCGCCGGGCTGCTGTACCTGTGTCACACGGGCTCGGCGGACTCGACGACGGGGACGGACTCGAACGTGAACCTCACCTCGATCGCGGCGACCCTCATCGGCGGCACGACCCTCACGGGCGGCCGCGGCGGCGTCGTCGGGAGCGTGATAGGCGCCGTGTTCCTCTCCGTCGCGCTCACCGCGATGGTGTTCGCACGCATCCCTGCGATCTGGGAGCCCGCAGGGGTCGGGCTTCTCATCCTGCTCGCGATGGTGACCGACCGTCACTCGAGCAACCTCGCGGCGCGCGCCCACCGGCATCGCCAGGCGGGCCCCTGATGGCCACGGCCGCGCCGCGCACCGAGCTCCGTCCGTCCCCGAGCGCCGGGTCACGCGGCGACCCGCGGCGCCGCGACCGCAACTGGGTGCTCGCGCTCGTGGTCCTCCTCGTCGCGGAGGTCCTCTACTTCTCCGTGACCGTCTCGGGCTTCTTCGGCAACGGGACCGGGCTCCTCGCGCTCACGGAGCAGTTCCTCGACATCGGGGCGATAGCCCTCGGCCTCTCCGTCGTGATCCTCGCCGGCGAGATCGACCTCTCCGCGGGGACGATGTCGAGCTTCGCGGGGATCGTCATGGCGGTGCTCTGGCGAGACGGGATGGAGATCTGGCTCGCCGTCGTCGTCGCCCTCCTCCTGTCCGCGGCGGTCGGCGCCGTGAACGGGCTCATCACGACGTTCTTCAAGGTCGACTCGCTGCTCGTCACGCTCGCGATGCAGTTCATCCTCGGGAGCGTCGCGACCGCCCTCGGGGGCGCCTCGCCCCCCTACGGGTTCCCGAGCTCGTTCGTGACCATCGCGGGCACCGGGACGGTCGGTCCCATACCGAACCAGCTCATCGTCTTCGCCGTGCTCGCGATCGTCGTGTCGCTCCTCGTCGGGCGCACCCGGGTCGGTCGCTCGCTCGCCCTGATCGGCTACAACCGACCGGCGGCGCGCTACTCGGGAATCCGGGTCAACCGCACCATCGTCGGGGCGTTCGTCGTGAGCGGGCTCATGGCGGGGATCGGGGGGATCCTCGTGTCCGGCCTCTACAACGCCGCTCGCAACGACATCGGCGACTCGCTCCTCCTCCCGGGGATCACGGTCGTCGTCCTCGGCGGAGTCGACATCTTCGGGGGCAAGGGACGCATCAGCGGGGTCATCGTCGCGACCTTCGTCCTCGGGTTCCTCACCGAGGGGCTCCTCGTCGCGGGCGACAGCTCGCTGTCGGCGACGATGGTCACGGGGATCCTCCTCCTCGTCGCTCTCGCTTTCAAGATCGGGCTCGACCGGCGGGGCGGCGTGGACGTCGTGGCGGTCGTGCGCAGGAGGCTCCGACGGATCCCCGTCGCGGGAGAGCCCTCGTGACGGCGCGCGCGTCCCGTGCCCCGTGCCGGGGCGCCCGGCGCGCGGGCGCGGTCCGCCGACCCCCGTGCACGCGGCTTGCGCCGCGTCCCGTGACGTCCTCGAGCAGGCACTTGGTAGGGGAGTGGTACCGTGATTGCGCTAACACCCGCACGGGGTGCACGACGCGCGACCGGAGGCCCCGCATGGCTCGAGACGAGGGTTCCGAGGCCTCCGCGGAGGGCGATCAGGCGGGACGGCCGTCGCGCGTCGCACCGGTGATGTCCGACGTCGCCCGGGTCGCACGCGTCTCGCCGATGACGGTGTCGCGGGTGCTGAACGACCACCCCTCCGTGCGGCCCGAGACGCGTGAGCGCGTGCTCGCCGCCATCGAGGAGCTCGACTACCGGAGGAACCCGGCCGCGCGAGCGCTCGTGACCCGGCGGTCCCAGACGGTCGGGGTGGTCGCGTTCGACGCGACCCTCTACGGGCAGGCGGCGATCGTCCGCGGCGTGGAGCGCGCCGCGCGGGACGCGGGCTACTTCGTGAGCATCGCGAGCGTGAAGGAGATCGACGCGCGCTCGATCCGGGAGGTCGCGGACTCGCTCGTCGGCCAGTCCGTCGAGGGGCTCGTCGTGGTCGCCCCGCGCGCGTCGACGCTCCAGGAGCTCCGCGAGCGGACGGTCGGGGTCCCCATGGTGCTCGCGGGAGGGTCGAACCGGAGCGGTCTCCCGACGGCGGGCGCGGACCAGGAGGCGGGCGGTCGCCGTGCGACGAAGCACCTGCTCTTCCGGGGCCACCGGACCGTGTGGCACGTCGCGGGACCCGAGGACTGGGACGACGCCCGGGGGAGGCTCCTCGGGTGGCAGTCCGCCCTCGCGGACGCCGGCGCGATCGAGCCGCGCGTGATCCGAGGGGACTGGAGCGCCGCGTCGGGCTGGCGGGCGGGGACCGAGCTCGCGAAGCACCGGGACGCGACGGCGGTGTTCGTGGCGAACGACCAGATGGCCCTCGGGCTCATCCTCGCGATGAAGCAGGCCGGGAGGCGCGTCCCGGAGGACGTGAGCGTCGTCGGGTTCGACGACATCCCGGAGGCCGCCTTCTACGACCCTCCCCTCACGACCATCCGGCAGGACTTCGAGGAGCTCGGGCGCCGCAGCGTCGGGCTGCTCCTCGAGATCCTCGAGACGGGGACGACGTCCTCGAGCCCGCCCGTGCTCCCGGAGTTCGTGGGTCGGCTGAGCACGGCCGACTTCATGGGCTCGCGTCTCCGGTCTGGTGAGGGGCCATGACGACTGTGTGCAACCACGGCAACTACCTCGTCGAGGCGGTCACGTTCGCGAGCTCGCGCCTGCAGCTCGCGGGAACGCTCCACGTGCCCGACCGGCCGACCGGGCTGCTCCCGGCGGTCGTGATCCTCGGGCCGTTCGCGTACGTGAAGGAGCACGCGCCCCTGCAGTACGCGACACGGCTCGCGGACGAGGGGATCGTCACGCTCGCATTCGACTGCTCGCACCACGGCGAGAGCGCCGGGGAGCCCCGCCGGCTCGAGGAGCCGCTCCGCAAGGTCGCCGACGTGCGAGCGGCCGTCGACTTCCTCGCGTCCCGGCCGGAGGTCGACTCGGACCGGGTCGCCGGGCTCGGGATCGGCGAGGGCGCCGCGGAGATGCTGCGCGCGGCCGTCGAGGACGAGCGGGTGCGGGGAGTGGTGGCGATCTCGGGCACCTACCGGGACCACGAGAACGACGTCGTGCACGCGGGCGGGGACGGCCTCCGGACGGGGCGCATCGCGGCGTCGGACGCGCAGCGCCTCCTCGCGGAGCGCGTCGGACGCGCGCGCGCCGCGCTCGAGCGCTTCGAGGACGTGGACGAGGTCGACTACCTCCCGGTGGTGGACCCGGTCCGCGACGACGTCGCCCTTCCCGGGCGCGAGGCCTGGGAGTGGTACAGCGGGCGGGCGGGCCGCGGCCTCTGGGAGAACCGGTACGCGGTCATGGGGGACGTCGCGTACCTCGGCTTCGAGTCGCTCTCGGCGGCGCGAGAGCTCGCGGTGCCCGTGCTCATGGTGCACGGGGAGCACTCGGACGGCCCCTCCGCGGCGCGGCGGCACCTCGAGGCCGTGACGAAGGCGCCGAAGCGGCTCGTCTCGGACGCGGGAACCTCCCACTACGACTACTTCGACGACCCCTCGGTGATCGACCGGACCGTCGCGACCGTCGCCCCGTGGGTCCGGGGCGGCTCGTGAGGGGGGCGGCGCCCGTCGGGTCGCCCGTCAGCGGGACGCGGCCCCGGCAGAGGTCGTGACGAGGGCGTCGAGGGCGACGACCCCGAGCCCCTCCCCCCGCACGAGCAGAGGGTTGACCTCGATCTCCTCGATCTCCGGCGAGCGACGCAGGAGCGCCCCGAGCAGCTCCGCGGCCGCCGCGAGGGACGCGACGTCGTGCGCGCCCGTCCCGCGGGCACCCGCGAGGAGGGGGGCGGACCGCAGCCCCGCGACCGCCGCGAGGACCTCGTCCCGGCCGGCGTCCGCCGGGAGGACGACCGCGTCGCGGAACGTCTCGGTGAACACCCCGCCCAGACCGAGCACGAGGTAGGGGCCCCACGTCTCGTCCCGGCGCGCGCCGAGCAGCATCTCGACCCCTCCGGTCACGGACTCCTCGACGAGGACGCCGTCGAGGCGAGCGCCCGGGAGCGCCGCCGCGACCGACGCGCACACCGAGCGGTACGCGTCGGCCGCCTCCTCCGGGTCGCGCGCGAACGCGACACCCCCGACGTCGGACTTGTGCGCGACGTCGGGGGAGGAGACCTTCACGACGACCGGGCCGCCGATCTCGCGGGCGACGCGGGCCGCGGACTCGGGGTCGCTCACGAGCTCGCCGCCCGGGGTCGCGATGCCGGCGCCGGCGAGCAGCCCCTTCGCCTCGTGCTCGCCGAGGACCCGTCGCCCGCTCGCACCGCGCCGGTACGCCGGGGCGACCTCGAGCGGTCGTCGACGCGACGCGGCGTCCCGGGCCGACGCGGCGGCCCGGGACACGTCACGGACGGCGCGAAGGGCGCGCTCGGGCGACCGGAGGAGCGGGACCGACGCGTCGAGGATCCGGAGGGCGTTCCGCTCGGGGATCGGCCAGTCCCCTCCCATGATCGTGTACACGACCGGCTTGCGCGCCCCGGCGAGGACCGGGAGGAGCGCGTCGACCTGCCCGGTCCCCTGGACCTCGGAGCCGGGCATGGCGGAGACGACGAGCGTCCCGACGGCGTCGTCCGCGAGCAGGACGGAGGCGACGCGCGCGTAGAGCGAGGGGTCGTTGAGCCCCATGGCCGTGATGTCCACCGGGTTCGTCGCGGTCGCGAACGACGGGAGCTCGCGCGCGAGCGCGTCCCGGGACGCGGGGGACAGCTCGGGGAGCACGACACCCTCGGACTCCGCGACGTCGAGGGCGAAGGTCTTCGCGGCTCCGGAGTCCGTCATGAACGCGACCCCCTCGGAGCGCGGGAGGCCCTGGCGGGCGGCGAGGCACGCGGCGTCCACGAGCCCGTCGAGGGAGTCGACCACGCACACGCCCTCGCGACCGAGCACGGCGCGGAGCACCTCCTGGTCGCCTGCGACCGCACCGGTGTGGGTGAGCGAGGCCGCCTTCGCGCGCTCCCCCCTGCCGGTCTGGAGCACGAGGAGGAGCACCGCGCGCTCGCGGGCCCTTCGCGCGAGGTCGAGAAGCTCGGCCGGTCGGCGCACCTGCTCGACGAGGAGCACGACGGCACGCGTGAGCTCGTCGTCGAGCACGAGCCCCACGTGGTCCTCGATCCCGATCACCGCCTCGTTCCCCGTCGAGATCGCGTACCGGACCGTCGTGCCCTCGGCCATCGCGGCGTACGTGAGCGCGAGCGACATCGCTCCGCTCTGCGCGACGACCGCGATCCCGGGCCGGTCCACCCTGCGGTTGGGGGACACGTCCCCGAAGGTGAGGGGGACCCCGTCGACGAAGTTCACGAGCCCGAGGCAGTTGGGACCGGCGACGGCGATCCCGTGCCGCTCCGCGGCGGAGGCGAGCGCGTGCTGCTCCGACGCGCCGTCCTCGTCGAGCTCGGCGTACCCGGAGGAGAACACGACGACGCCCCCGACCCCGCGGCGCCCTGCCTGCTCGACGGCCTCGGAGACGCCCGACCTCGGGATCGCGAGGATCGCCGCGTCGACCCCGTCGGGGAGGTCCTCGATCGAGGCGACGCACGGGCGGCCGCCGATCTCGCGCCTCGTGCGGCTCACGAGGTGGACCTCGCCCGGATAGCCGAAGCGCTCGAGGAGCGCGACCGGCGCGCCCCCGATGGAGCCGGGATCGTCCGACGCACCGACGACCGCGACGGACCGGGGCCGGACGAGGCGCCCGAGCGCCTCGCGGCGTCGGTCCCGGGACGGGCCGCCCCCCTCGCCGGGAGACGTCGCCCCGCCGTCACCCACGCCGGTAGGCGCCGAGGCCCGGGCGGAAGGACTTGTCGTCGAGGAACTGGCGCATCCCCTCGTCGCGCCCGTGCTCGGGGTCGTTCGCGATCGACTGGTCGAGCTTCGCGTAGAGGTACTCCTCCGCGACCTCCCAGTCCATCGAGCGTGCCCGCTTGAACCCGGTCTTCGCCGCGTCGAGGACGACCGGGTTCATCCCGGCGAGGCGTACGGCGAGGTCGTGCGTGCGCTCCCGGAGCCGCTCTCGCGGGACCGCCTCGTTCACGAGCCGCATGGCCGCTGCCTCGGTCCCCGTGAAGGTCGTGCCCGTCATGATGTAGAAGAGCGCGTCCCGCGCGGGGATCGTCTCCGCGAGCGCTCGCGACACGACCGAGCCCGGCGGGATCCCCCAGTTCACCTCGGACAGCCCGAACACGGCGTCCTCCGCCGCGATCGCGAGGTCGCACGCGACGAGCGGGGTGAAGGCCCCGCCGAAGCACCACCCGTTCACCATCGCGACCGTGGGCTTCGGGAAGAACATGAGCCGCCGGTACTGCCACTCGTTCGACGTGCGGCGTGAGCGGACCCGCGCCACGGGACCGGCCGCGTCGACCTCGCGGAAGTACTCCTTCAGGTCCATCCCTGCCGAGAAGGCGTCCCCGGCGCCCGTGAGCACGAGCACACGCGCCCGCTCGTCGGACTCGACCGCGTCGAGCACGTCGGCCATCTCCTCGTTCAGCCTCGGGTTCATGGCGTTGCGCTTCTCGGGACGGTTCAGCGTCACGACGGCCACCCCGCTCGAGTCCACGTCCGCGAGGACGGTCGTCCACTCGCCGAGGGGCTGCGACTCGGGACCCGTCTCGTGCATCGAGGTCATATGCTCTCTCCACGTTCGCGAGGGACGGGGTGCGGTCCCGGTCGGCGCCCCGAGCATCCGCTCCGCGGGCCCCGCCCGGCCTCGCCGCCCGACCGTGGTCACGCGGGAACGTATCAGGTAACTTGATATCTGGTCAACGGGCCGGCTCGGGCACGAGGGCGAGAGGTGGGGCGGCCCCGACATGGCAGACGCACCGGCGACGAGGTTCAGCTACGTCGTGAAGAGGCTCGAGGCAGCGGTCCGCGCGGAGCTCGACTCCGTGTGCAGGGAACGTGACCTCACGACGACCCAGTACGTCGCGCTGAGCGTCCTTCGCGGCCACCCGGGGATGTCCTCCGCGCAGCTCGCCGCCCGCTCCTTCGTCAGCCCCCAGTCCGCCAACCAGCTCGTCGGCGCTCTCGAGCGGTCCGGGCTCATCGTGAGGACGGCCTCTGCGAGCAACCGGCGCATCCTCGAGATAGCGCTCACCGAGCGGGGGGCCGCAGCGCTCGCGTCCTGCGACGCGGCCGTCGACGAGGTCGAGGACCGCATGCTCGGCGGCCTCAGCGCGGAGTCCGTGGAGGAGGGGCGCGCGACGATGCTCCGCTGCATCGCGAACCTCCGGTCGTCCTCCCGGCGCGCCCCGGGGCGGGAGGCGCCGGCCGCCGACGACGCTCCCTAGCGGCGCGCCCCCGCGCGC
>JAJZBW010000070.1 GCA_021798745.1 Actinomycetes bacterium | reverse complement strand
GTCCTTCTTCACGGTGGTGGTCCCCTTGTCGTTCGAGTGACTTGGCGGTCGCCCGAACACCTACCAGATGGCAGGCGTCAGGCGGGGGACCGCCACCTCAACTTCCACGATGATCGGGACAACCTCACTGCCGGAGCGCTCCCTTCACATCGACAAAAGTGGCGGCGGCATGGCAAGAAGGAGCTCCGCGGATCCCGTCGCCCGGAGCGCGCCGAGCGCGTACGGTGCGAGCCAAGTCTCCCCCTCGCGCACGGTGACGCTCGGGGCACCGCTCGCCCAGTCGAGCACCGCCGAGCCCCCGGTCGCAACGATCACGCGATAACCCACGAGCGTGCACGTATACTCGGACGCGACCCGGAGCCGGAACGCCCGAAAGTACTCGTCCGCGACGTCCGGGAAGAGTCGCTCGAGGCGCCCGCCAGGCGCCTCGTCGACGAGTGAGGGTCGGTGGACGAGATCGTCGCTATCGCAGGCACGGAGATCGAAACACCCGATTGCCCGCTCCCAGCCGAGGCCCGACGTCGCCTGCTCCTCGTCGAGTCCGAGCGAGCGGTACTCCGCGAGAATTGAGTACGAGGTCGGCTCCTGGAGCTCCGCCACGAACACGCCCTCACCGATCGCGTGCGGAGTCCCGGCGGGGACATATAACACGTCTCCGACGCGCACGTCCACCCTGTTCAGGAGCGCGAGCATCGCGTCAATATCCTGGCGCGCGATGAGCTCGAGGAGTTCGCCGTGACCGACCTCCTCGTCGCACCCGAGCCACACGACCGCATCCGGCGCCGAGCTGAGCACGAGCCATCCCTCGGTCTTGCCAAACCGGGATCCGAACAGCTCACGCGCCGCGGCGCGGTTGGGGTGGCAGTGCACCGGTAGCCGCTCGCCGGCGTCCAGCAGCTTCACAAGCACCCCGACTTCGCCGTCGCGGAGCGAGGCGGCAAGCTCGCCGCCGAGCCACCCGTCAGGATCGGCGCCGACGACGTCCCTGAGCCGCGTGCCGTCATCGAGGCGGGTAATCCCAGTCATCGGGTCCGCCCCCGCTTCGAGGATCGCGGCCGGCAGCGCGCTCGCGGACGCCACCCAGTCCTCGGGACTGCCCGCGGGCTCGGGCAGGCGGCGGAAGGTGGCGATTCGCTCACCACCTGAGTAGTAGACAGGGACGGCGTTCAGCCCGAGTCGGTGTGCTCGCTCGAAGGGTTGCTTCATCGTCACCTGTCCAGTGGGTAGAGCGGTCGAGGAGCTCGCCGGAATGGGAGGCGCTCGAGCCTCGGCGTGCTAGCGCCGCCGACGTCGATGAACACCGCATCGGCCGTGATCGGCGCGTAGCCGGTGCGGAACAGGTTCGCGGAGCGGACCACTATCGCGTCCATCGACGCGAGATCGATCCCCGCGACGAGATACGCCTGCGGGTCGAATGTGGGAGCGGGCAGCTCCGTCACGAGCACCTCGAGCAGGTCGTGCCGGAGCACCGCGTACCGTCCCATCGACACGGACATCCCGGTGAACGCCGGTCCGGTAAGCGGGAAGGCATCACCCCCGAGACGGGTGATCGTCCCCTCAAAGAGCACGGGCACGTGGAAACGGCGCTCGAATGCGCAGCCGATCTCGCCCACAAAGTTCTCGCCGACCCCGAGCTCCGCGCAACGTGAGACCGCGGCGGGGTCGACAAGCGAGACGCATGCTCGGAGCCCGACCCCTTCTACTAGAAGCGCCCGCACCATCGCCGGGCTGTCCCCGGGGGTTCCAGCGGTCGGCGAGTCGGCGGACTCGGAGAGCACTACCGGACGGCGCGTGCTCGCGCGCACGAGCGCGACCGCGTCCTCGGGCGTCTCGAGCGCCACGTCGAAGTCGTGACGCCGGGCCCACGCCGCCTCGGCGACCTCCTCAGCCACGGTCGACGCGAGGCCCGGGTCCCCGTCGGTCGTGACGGTCACACCGAAGCCGAGCTCGTCGACGTCCAACCACGGCTGCACCGGAAAGAGCGACACGTCAAGGCAGCCGCGGGCTACGTGTGCGTCGGCGAGTCTCCGCAGCGCGCCGAATGGCCCATCCATCCCCTGAGCCTCCGGCGCGACGATCATCGGCCGCTTCGCCGCGCGAGTCACTGGTCGCCGCTTGCCATCGAGACCGTCAAGTACAAATTGGGCGATCCGAGCGCCGGTCTCCCCCTGGTCTACGTGGGGGTACGTGAGGTAGCCGACGACGACATCGGCCTCTTCGCACAGCGCCTTCGTGATGTTCGCGTGCAGGTCGAGGCAGACGCCCACCCGCTTGCCCGCGCCGAGAGCGCCCCGCGCGGCGCGGAGCAATGCGAGGTCCCCGCTCGTCCCATCCTCCGACGCGAGCGCTCCGTGGAGCGAGAGCACGAGAGCGTCGAGCGGTCCGGCTCGGGCAATCTCCGCGCCTAGCAGGGCCGCCATCTCGTCACGGTCCTCGATCCGAAGGGGGCCCGACGACATCGCCCAGGCATGAAGAAGCGGGACCGCCACGGCCCCTCGGGCCTCGAGCGCCCCGATCGCGCCACCGATTTCGGTATTCGTGCCGGCGAACCGGGACGCGACCGCCGCGCCCCGGTCGACGCCCTGAACGGCGAAGTCATCCATCGTCGACGGCCGCGGCGAGAACGTGTTCGTCTCCTGGACGACGCTTGCCACCCCGATGCGTGGGGCCATCAGTGCATCACCCAGCCGCCATCGACCACCAGCGACTGGCCGGTCACGAATGAGGCGTCGTCCGAGACGAGGAATGCGACAACCCCCGCGACGTCGTCCGGCACGCCGCGCCGCTGCAGGCTCTGTGCGTCGAGCACGGCACGGTCGACATCGTTGGGATCTCCGTAGTCGGACTCCTCGGGTGTGCGAATTGCACCGGGGATGATGCTGTTGACCCGGATCCCCTCCCCACCGACCTCTCGAGCGAGCGCCCGGGTGAAGGCGAGAAGCGCCCCCTTCGAGGTCACGTAGGTGAGGTTGCCGCGTCGGCCGAGCAGCGCGGTGATCGACGAGAGACACACGACGCTTCCCGTCCCAGCACGGCGCATGTCGTCGTGCACCGCCTTCGCACAGAGGAAGCTCCCGACGACGTTGACCGCGAGCGTCCGGTTCCAGTCGTCGGTGCCTAGACTGTCCCAGGCACACTGCCGCGTGACGTCCACCGCCGCGTTGTTCACGAGGATCGTCGCGGGGCCGAGCCGCTCTCTCGTGAGAGCGACCATGTCAGCGACCTGCGCCGCGTCCGACACATCGGCTCGTACTGCGAAAGCGTTCCCGCCCCGCTCGGCGATCGCGTCGACGACCGCGGCGGCCTCACCCTCGTCGGACGCGGCCGGGAAGTTCACCGCAACCGCCGCTCCGTTCGCGGCGAGGCCAGTCGCGATCGCGGCGCCGAGGTTACGGCTCGCTCCGGTCACGATCGCCACCCGGCCGGCGAGTTCTCCGGTCACGCGCTCACTCCCCCCTTCCGGTGTTTCTCACCAGAGCGGGAGGAACGCGGTCCACCCGGCCCGGCTCGCGTCGCGGAATTCATCCTCGTCGTCGTGGTCGATATAGGCCTGGTGGAAATGGGCAAGGCGGTCTCGGTCGAGCTCGACCCCGAGCCCCGGTCCCGTCGGCACCTGGAGCCGGCCGTCCCGGAACACGAACGGCTCGGTGACAATCTCACCGGCCTGTTCGGGCAGGTGGGAGTCGATCGCATGGCTCACCATCGGCTGGGCCGCCGCGAGGTGGACGATCGCCGCGGTCGAGATCCCGAGCTCCCTGTCGCTGTGGAGGCTCAGGCCGAGGTTGAACGTTTCACAGATTTTCGCGAGTTGGATCAGCGGGGTCGGACCGCCCCAGAAGTGCATATCGCCGAGCACGATGTCGAGCGCCCGCGTGCGCACGACAAGCGGGATCTGCTCAAAACTGATACAGCACATGTTCGTGGCGAGCGGAACGTGGGTATCCCTTCGGACGAGACCCATGCCCTCGATTCCCCAGGTCGGGTCCTCGCAGAACTCGATGTCGTAATCGTCCATCCGCCGGAGCGTCCGGATGCTCGTCTCGACCGACCAGGCCTGATTCGGGTCGATGCGGATGTTCCTCACCGCTGAGCCGCCACGCTCGCGGATGAGCTTCACCGTCGTCACCTCGTCCGCGGGGTCGAGCACGCCATTCTTCAGCTTCACGTCACGAAATCCGTGCTTTGCGGCGAGCTCGAGCGCGTAGTCGGCGACGAAGGACGGGTCGCTGTACGCGCCGACCTCGTCGATCGACTCGTAGCGGTAGAAGACGTAGGAGGCGAACTCGACCTGCTCGCATTCGATCCCCCCCCACAGGTCACCGCACCGCTTCCCGAGTGCCTTTCCCGCCAGGTCCCAGCAAGCCATCTCGATCGCCGCACCCGCGAGCTTGTAGAGCGCGGCGCGGACGAGCTGCTCACTCGTGATCCTGTAGATCGCGAAGCGCTTCGCGACGCGCGTCGCCTCGAGCGGGTCAAGCCCGACGACAAGCCCCGCGGCGTCAAGCACCGCCCGGGCGAGCATGGCGCCGCCATTCGACTCGCCGAGCCCGACAAGGCCCTCGTCTGTCTCGAGCTCGACGACGACACGGGTCATGCCGGTCTCGACACCGAAAGACCATCGAAGCGGATGCTTCATCGGGACGTAGACGGGAGTAGCTTTGACGCCGGTGATCCGCATCTGCAGCGGTTCCTTTCGCTCGATCGTGACTTGCGTGGCGCGCAATGGCCTCAGCGGCGGGCGAGATCCGGTCGCTCCTCGACCGCGAGTTCGATCGCCCGGTCGATCCGGTCGCAGGTCTGCGCGAGGTCGGCCCCCGAGTGCGCCGTCGACACATACCATCGCCCGTCAGGCACGATATGGACGCCGCACTGCAGGAGGGCCGTGACGATCGCGCTCACATCCTCCCTCCGGGTGTCGAGGGTTGCCTCATAGGTCGCCGGCGGGGTGTCGGCCACGAACATCGAAAGCACGCCCCCAACCCGATTCACCGCGACGGGCACGCCGCGGTCGCCCGCGGACTTCGAGAGCGCGCCTGCGATCTGCTCGCCCGCCGCGTCGAGCCGCGCGTAGAGCTCCGGACCACCGGCCTCAAGCTCGCGGATCGTCGCGAGCGCCGCGGCCGCGCACACCGGACCGCCGTTGAACGTACCGACGTGCGCGACACGCCCCTCGGCGACGACTGAAAGGATCTCCGAGCGCCCGCACACCGCGCTGATCGGCATGCCCGACCCGAAGGCCTTGCCGAGGACCGTGAGGTCAGCCACGACACTGTACCGCTCCTGCGCGCCGCCGAGCGCGAGCCGAAACCCTGTGATCACCTCGTCGAACACGACGAGCGCGCCGTGTGCGCGCGCGAGCTCGGCTGCGGCTTCGAGGTAGCCGGGTTCCGCCACGATCGTCCCGCCGTTCACGTTGACCGGCTCCATGATCACGACCGCGACGTCGTCGTCGAGCACCCCGCGCAGAGCGTCCAAGTCGTTCCAGCGCGTGACCGTCATACTCTCGCTCGCATGCGGGTCTTGGCCTGCCGTGCCGGGGCCGGGCGTCGCCTGCGGCGAGACGCCGACGTGTATCGAGTCGAGCCATCCGTGGTAGTGGCCGAGGAACTTCACGACCCGGGTCCGGCCGGTCACGGCCCGAGCGATTCGGATCGCTGCGTGCACGGCCTCGCTCCCGGTCGATCCGAAGATGCACATCTCTGCAGAGGGAACCACGCGACAGATCGCCTCGGCGAGCTCGGCCTCGAGCGGGTGCGAGGCACCATAGCCGATGCCCGTGCGGACCTGGGCCTCGATCGCCCGGATCACCGACTCCGGTGAGTGACCGAGGAGCATCGGGCCGAACCCGAGAACGTAGTCCACATACTCGTTGCCGTCGATGTCGTAAAGCCTGCTCCCGTCGCCCCGCTCGAAGCAGATCGGGACCGGCCGCTGCGAGGCGCGGAACGCCGTGGCGACGCCCCTCGCGAGGCTACGACGCGAGCGTTCGTACTGCGCCGCCGATCGATCGAACTGGAACTCCATATTCGCTGCGCTTCCCTTCGACTCGTCAACTCGGTGCAAGCAACGCCGAGACGTGCTCACACCACTCGATGATCTGCTTACCAAGCTCCCGCTGCTGTGCGACGTCGATGCGAGATGTCGTCCCCGACACAGAGAGGCCTGCGACGGGAACCCCCGACGGGCCGACAATCGCGGCTGCAACGCAGACGGCGCCGAGGTCGACCTCCTCCTGGTCGACCGCGTAGCCGCGCGTCGTCGTCAGCTCGAGCTCACCCACGAGCACATCGAGCGACCCGATCGTCTGCGCGGTGTAGCGCGGGTATGGCTCCGGCCCGAGCAGCGCGGCACGCCGTTCCCGGGGCAGCGCCGCAAGGATCGCCTTTCCCATCGCAGCCGCGTGAGGAGGCACATCCTGGCCGACGTCGACCGACATGCGAGGCACCCGAGACCCCTCGAGCGCGGCCGCGTAGACAATCCGGCCACCGGTCACGACGCCGAGGTTCACCGTCTCGCCGGTAATGTCGCGGAGCCGGACGAGCGCTGGCTCGGCCATCTCCACGATTTTCGACGTCAGGCCCCCGCGCGAGGAAAGTGACGCGAGCACACGCCCAATCCGGTACACGTGGCCGTCCGCGTCGTGTTGTACGTAGCCGCGTGCGATGAGGGTCGCGAGCAGCCGGTGCACCGTCGGCCGCGGCAAGCCGAGATCCGTGCACAGATCGACGACTCGTGCGGGCTCGTGCTCGGCGACGTACTCAAGCACGTCGAAGATCCGATCGACCAGGGCCATCTTAGGACCTGTGTCTCATCTCTCGACACGCCACCGTCTCACCGATGTTCACGGCACCGAGGCCGCCGGGGAGGGTCAACGTGCGCACCGGCTCAACCGAACCGCGGGTTGAGCGCGACCTTCAGCGCGCGCCCGCCCGCGAGACAGGAGAGCGCCGACTTGAAGTCGGCGAGCCCGAAGACATTCGTGACGACCGGACGCAACGCTTCACCATGCTCGGCGACATACGAGACCGCGTCGCCGAAGGAGTGGACGATCGCCATGGAGGAGAGGATCCTCAGCTCGCGCTGGTAGAGGCGGAACGGTGGGACTGCGATGCGCGCCCCCTCGCTCGTGACGCCAAAGAACATGACTGTGCCTCCCGGGCGTGCGTGCCACACTGCCTCCTCCATCGCAGCCAGGCTCCCGGTCGCGTCGATCACGTAGTCGGCCTCGAGCCCCGCGCTCGCGTCGGGCGCGACGACCGGAAGGTCGAAGAGCGCCTCGCAGAGCGCGCGGCGTTCGGGGAGCGTTTCGACGACACCGACGACCCGCACGCCGGCAATGCGCAGCGCGAGCGCCCATAACGTCCCCATGGTCCCTGCCCCGAACACGAGTGCGGTCCTCCCTGCCTCAGGCGCGACGAGCCGCATGCCCCGGATGAGGCAGGCTACGGGTTCAATCGCGACGGCAAGCTCGGTCGGATAGTCGTCCCGGAGCACGTGCACGTTGCGCCCCGGGACGGCGACGAGGTCAGCCCAGGCGCCATTCCGGGTGCCGCCGATACTCCCCCAGCGCTCGCAGAGGTTCCCGCAGCCACGCCGGCACTCCCCGCACACGCCGCAGTGCAGCGACGGGTCGATTGCCACGAACTGTCCGACGACTGGGAGATCGCCCCGCGTCCCAACCTCGACGACCTCGCCCCAGCTCTCGTGGCCGGGCACGACTGGGTAGCGAATCGTCGGGATGCCGTGCTCGACGATGTGAAGATCCGTGCCGCAGATGCCACAGCCGTTCACGCGGATGAGCACGTCGTCTCGGCCGATCTCCGGGTCAGCCGTCGTCGTCACGCTAACCGCGCCCGGCCGCTCGACCACCACCGCCCTCATCGCGATCCCTCCGACCCGCTCACCAGAGCGACCAGCCACCATCTACCGGAAGGTTCACCCCGGTGATAAATCCTGCACGCTCCGACGCGAGGAAAGCGACCGCGTCGCCGATCTCGGCGGGATCCCCGAGCCGGCCGACGGGCGTCATCTCCGCGAGCCGAGCGATGACGAGGTCGTCGACGACCGCCTCGGACTGCTCGGTCAGGAACATCCCGGGGCTCACACAGTTCACTGTGATACCCCAACAGGCGACCGCTGCAGCGAGGTCGCGTGTCAGGTTGATCAACGCCCCCTTCGACGCGTGGTACGAGGGCTGGCGGACCGGACCGTCACTGGTCATCGGGAACATCGACCCATAGAGGGTCCCGTTCATCGCGAGCGACCCGTAAACCGAGGAGATATTCACGATCCGCCCGTACCCCTGATCCCGCATCGACGGGATCACCGCCAGGGCGAGAAAGAATGCAGCGTCGACGTTCGTGGCGAACACCTCGCGCCACTCCGTCTCGCTTTGCGCGAGGAGCGGAGCCCTGTGCGCGATCCCGGCGTTGTTTACGAGCACGTCGATACGCCCAAACGCCTCGAGGGTTCGTTCGACGACAAGACGGCGGCCCTCCTCGGTAGAGATGTCGGCGCTGGTCGCGAGAAGTTCTTCACCCCCACCGATCCCGGCTACCGCGCCCGCGAGCGGACCGGCTCGCCGTCCGACGAGGTGGCAGCGGAACCCGGCGCGGCGGAGCGCCGTGGTGGTCGCGCGCCCGAGTCCGGTGCCCGCGCCGGTAACAACCGCCACGCGTCCACCGAGCATCGAGGGCGCGACCTCGACGGGCGTGGGGGCGGCGGCCGTCGCCGCCGCCCCCACCATTTCGTTCAGCTGCACGTCGCCCGGTAGAGGACGTGCTGCATGGCCTTCGAGTTCACGTTCGCCTTCGTAACGATCGCAGCACCCGTCGGGAAGTAGTAAGGGATCTGCGCGCGTGTCAGCTTGTGACGGAGGTAGTTGGCCATCACCTCGACCGCGCGGTACCCCTCCTGGTAGGGCTTCTGCGCGACGAGGGCGCTGAACAACCCCGCCTTCAGATCCTGGACCTCCTGGGGAGTCGCGTCATAGCCAACGACCTTCACCTTGCCGAGGTCGCCTGCACCACGCACGGCCGATGCCGCGCCCTCGGCGTCGTTCGCGTCCGTGACGTAGAGACCGGCGAGGTTCGGATTCGCCTGGATGAGCCCCGAGGTGATCGTTGCCGCCTTTCCGGCGTCCGCACCGCCGTACTGGGCGGCAAGTATCTTCACATTCGGGTAGACCTTCTTCATTTCAGCCACGAACCCAGTCACGCGGGCGACCTCGACCGGGACACTCGGCGAGAAGCTGATCACGCCGACGGTACCCGTCCCGTGGATCTGCGCGCCGAGCGCGTCGGCCGCGAGCGCCCCGGCCTTCGCGTTATCCGTGCGCACATTCTCGAGCTCGACCTTCTTCGCAAGGCTGCCGTCGACGGTTACGACCGGTGTCCCCGAGGCCATGAGCGACTTCACCGGCGCGATGAACGCGTTCGGGTCGAACGGGGCGAGGATGATGCCCTGCGGCTTTCGGAGACGCACCGCGTTCAGGGTCGCTATCTCGGGGGCGACGTCGACCGACGTGCTTCCCTGCCATGTGAGCGCCACGTGGTTCGCCTTTGCGCTCTGCTCCGCGCCGCACTTCATCTGGAGATAGAAGGGATCCGCGGCGTCCGCGACCACCGCAGCGATATTTAGCGCCCGGGACGTCGCTATCCGCGGTGCCGCGGCCCGTGGACGTTGCGCCGGTACCGCGCCGGCAGCGGATATCCCGCCCACTGTGCTCAGACACGCGAGCGCTGCACCCACGCCGCTCGCGCCCATGTATCTCCGCCTGACTGGCACTTGCATCGTTACCCCCTCGTTGGTTGGCTGTTGGGTTGTCGTGGAACTGCGTTGCGGCCGCCTTCCCGGCTGACACAGCGCCCCGTCAGGGGATGCGGCCGTTAGTTGGACCTGCCGTGTCGCGGCCGAAGCGCAAGAGGCGTCGGAGATCGAACACGGCACGGTCGTCCCGGTGCGTGAACCCCCGGATCGAAACTGCGGCGACAAGCACGACGCCGACGGCGATGAGCTGGTAGAAGGCCTGCAGGCCGACGACGACCAGGCCGTCTTGGAGCACGACGGCGAGCAGCGAGCCGAGCGCCGCACCCCAGACGGAGACCCTCCCGCCGAACAGGTCCGTTCCGCCGATGACTGCACCGGCGATCGCGGCGAGCGCGTCGGTCTGGTGGCCGCTCAGGTTCGTCGTCGTGTAGCGGCTGAGGTCGATCAGCCCTGAGATCCCGGCACAGCAGCCAGCCATCGCGAACAGGATCGTCAGATTCCGCCGCGCGGGAAGCCCCGCTCGGACCGCGGCCTCCCGCGAAGATCCGAGCGCAAGCGTGTGCACGCCGAACCGAGTCCGGCGGAGCAGCGCATTCGACGCGATCACAAGGACAACAACGATGAACGCGGGATACGGGATGATGCCCAGGAAGTTCGCCGTCCCGAACTTCGCCTGTAGTGACAACGGGATGTTTGAGATGTTGTACCCGTTCGTCAGCACGTCTGCGAGACCGGTCATGATCCCAAGGGTCGCGAGCGTCGTAATGAACGAGTTCACGCGCAGCCGCGTAACGACGAGCGCGTTGCACAGCCCGGCAGCAGTGCCGGCGAGCACACACGCGACCGTGCCGATTGCGATGGCGAGTGCCGAACCATCGCCCGCGAGACCCGCCATTACCTTGCCGCCAACGACCGAAGAGAGAATGACATTCGCCCCGAGCGAGATGTCGAGTTCCCCTGCACCCAGTAAGAAGGCGACCCCGACGCTGAGAAGCACAGTCTCCGAGCCGTCGAGCGCGATATTCTTCAGGCTTTGCACCTCGAAGAACACGTGACCCTGGGAAATGAGGCCGAAGACGACGACTGCGAGGATGTCGACGGCGAGAATGACGAGGACTGGGCCTGCCTGGCTGTACGGCTTCGGCTGGGCAATTGGCGTCATTTCGCTCGCCGCGTCGGCGACAACCGTCGCCGCGACAAGTTCGTCGCCCGTCGTCACGCTCGGCGCCCCGCGACACCGATTTCAGCGTGTTGCGAGTCTTCGAGCATCGCTTGGACGATCCCCGCGACCGTCGCGACATCGGCGCGGAACTCAGCCGAGATGCCCCCCTGACGCATGACCACGATCCGGTCAGCGAACTCGCGGATCCTCGTGATGTCGTGCGAGATCATTAGCACGGCGGTTCCCTGGTCGGCGACGGCACGCACGAGGTCACACACGATCTTCGTCTGGCGAGCCCCGAGCGCCGCGGTCGGCTCATCGAGCAGGATGGCTCCCTTGGCCCACATCACGGCGCGGGCGATCGCGACCGCTTGGCGCTGGCCACCGGAAAGCAGGCTCACCGGAAGGCTCGTCGTGGGGAGCGCGATGCCAAGACGGCGGAGCGATTCGTCGGCCCGGTCTGCCATGGAGCGGCGCTCGAGCACGCCGAGACGCCGCCGCCAACCCGGGCGCAGCACCTCGTGGCCGAGAAAGACGTTCTCCAGCACCGACAGGTGCGGCGCGAGCGCTAGATCCTGGTACACGACACCGATCCCATGATCGCTTGGACTACCCGATCCGGCGCCCGCGATCGCGACGCCGTTCACGAGCACCTCGCCGGCGTCCGGCACAACCGCACCGCAGATGCATTTGAGCAGTGTCGACTTTCCGGCTCCATTGTCACCGACCAGCGCGACGACCTCCCGCGACGAGACTTCGAGCGACGCACCACGGAGTGCCTGTACGTGCCCATAGGACTTCTGGAGGTCACGTACTTCGATCGCCGAGAACGCGGGCTTCGCCGACATTCCCGGCCCGGCAAGATCGCTCATCGTCCCAGTCGTCTCGCGTCCGATGCGTTCGTGCACGACCGGTATACCCGTCTTTGCACTCTTCCCCCCGCACAGTATCTCATGCTGTGAGATATATCCGTCTCATTTGTGGCGATTGTAAGGGTTGTCCTCGGAGTCGTCAAGGAGGCAGGTCGACCGAGCGGTTTTGGCGTCGCGATCGACTGCCATAAACTGGCTCCTCGCGAACGAGGGTTGACGCCAGGTAGGTCCTGGTGAGGTAGGGGATCCACCACCAGCTGGTCCCCGGCTCCCAAGCTTCGGTTCTTGCCAGAATCGAAAAGGAGCCGAGGACCGTGGCTGACCGTATCAACCTGTCCCTTCGCCGCGCCGACATGGTGGCGTTCCGCACGATCGACGAGGAGGGTCGCCGACCCGTCGTGCACGTCACCGGACGTCACGTGGTCGCCCTCTGCCCGAGCTGTCGGCGACCCTCGGTGACGACGAACGGGACCCGCTGGCGAGAGGTCATCGACGTCGTCCGGACCCTCGTTATCACGCTGTCGATCTGCGTGCGGCGATTCGTCTGCGAGTGGGAGGACTGCGAGCAGCGGACCTTCGACGAGCGCTTCTGTGGGATCGGCCGGGGAGGTGCGAGCGAGCGGGCGCTGTCGTTCTTCGCGGACCTCGCGAGAGGCCGAGCGACAAGGGCCGTGGCGCGCGATCTCGGCGTGCCTGAGCACTACCTGCGCCTCGCGGTCGCAAGTAAGCGCAGCGTCGCCAACGAGCGATGCCGGGGGCGCCTCGGGGCACATCTCGCGATCGACGAGGCGAGCCTCGAGAAGGGCTTCATCTACGCGACGATCTTCTCGGACCCGGGTCGCGGGGTCGTCATCGACGTCGGTCCGGGCAGAGACGGTGCGGTCGTGTGGGCCTTCTGTGGGTTCTACAGCGCCGAGGAGCGCAAGCAGGTCACCGTCGTCACGATGGACGACGATGGTCGGGTAGGGAGCTGGCGAGGTGACGAACGGTAGATAGCACCGGGCTCAGGTCCCGCCCTTTCGGACGGGCCGCCTTGGTCGGGCTCCGTGGCTCGTTCCTTCTCCAGCTCCCCCCCATCGAACCGGACATGAGGTTCTCCCTCATCCGGCTCACCGTCGTCC
>JAJZBW010000069.1 GCA_021798745.1 Actinomycetes bacterium | reverse complement strand
CCGGTGACGCCGGGCAAGCTCACCGAGACGGGGAACCTCGCCGAGCTCTGGCTCGCGATCACCGCCCACGAGCTCCTCTCCGACGACGACGGGCGGGGACCGCGACGGTCCGTCGCCCGTGCTCGCCCGACCCGGCGTCCGGCCGACTGACCGTCGACCGGGCCGGGTCTAGCCGACGACCGCGCCGTCGGTGATCTCGAGCGCCCGGTCGAGGACCTCGAAACCCTCCGCGAGCTGCGCCTCGGTGATGCACAGGGGCGGGTTCGTCATGACCTGGTTCCAGTGCAGGTTCACGAACACGCCGTTGTCGAGCATGAAGCGGAGCAGCTGTGCCATCTCCGGGCTCGAGGAGTTGAACGGCGCCATCGGCTCACCCGTCGTGCGGTTCCGCACGATCTCGAGACACCCGAACAGGCCGATGTTCCGCACGGCTCCGACCGACGGGTGTCGGGATGCGAGCTCCTCGTGGTGGCGCCGCATCACCTCGCCCATCCTTGCCGCGTTCTCGACGAGGCCGTCCTCCTCGTAGACGCGGATCGTGGCGAGCGCCGCGGCGAGCCCGACGGGGTGGGAGTTGTAGGTGAGCCCTCCCGCGAACACGCGGTCCTCGAAGTACGCCGCCACGTGCGGACGGAGCCCGACGGCACCGAGCGGCACGTAGCTCGACGTGAGCCCCTTCGCGGTCGTGATCATGTCGGGCACGACGCCCCAGTGGTCGACGGCGAACCAGGCTCCCGTGCGCCCGAAGCCGCTCATGACCTCGTCGGCGATTAGGAGGATCCCGAACCTGTCGCACAGCTCGCGCACGCCCTGCAGGTAGCCATCGGGCGGTATCAGTATCCCGTTCGTCCCCGTGACCGGCTCGAGGATGAACGCCGCGATCGTCGAGGGGCCCTCCAGCTCGATCGTCTCCTCGAGCACCGCGAGCGCCTCGTCCGCGCTGTCCCAGGAGCGCGTCGTGCCGTGGTAGAAGTCGAGCACGTGCACGACTCCGGGGATGCCCGGCTCGTTCGCCCAGCGTCGCGGGTCGCCCGTGAGGGTGATCGCGCCGGAGGTCGCCCCGTGGTAGGAGCGATAACGGGCGAGGATCTTGTGCCGGCCGGTCACGGCCCGCGCGATGCGGATCGCGTTCTCGTTGGCCTCCGCTCCCCCGAGCGTGAAGAACGACTTCTCGATGTCCCCGGGGAGCAGCTCTGCGAGCTTGCGACCGAGAAGAGCCCGGACCTCGGTGGTCATCGCCGCAGAGCTCACGTACGCGAGCTCGGACACCTGCGCGGCCACCGCCTCCGCGATCCGGGGATCGCCGTGGCCCGCGTTCACGCTCATCAGCTGGGAGTTGAAGTCGAGGTAGCGGGTGCCGTCGGCACCCGTGAAGTAGACGCCGCTCGCCGACACGACCGGTAGCGGGGCGGCCTTCGACTGGGCGACCCAGTCGAAGAGCGTGTACCGACGGGAGAGCTCCACGATCTCGGCGGCCGAGAGCCGCCCGCTGACCTGCTCGCCCACTGTCATCCCTCCCGTCCGAGACGCGACGCCGTGCCGGCGCCGGGACGGATCGTATGGCATCTGCTCGACGGACGCCTCTCACGTCGAGCCGACGAGCCGACCTCGTGCCCGCCGCGACGCGACCGTCGGCGTCCCGCGCGGGCGAGCCGAACCGAGCCCCTCGCCCACCCTGGTCCTCCTCGCCGACGCGGACCGTGAGCGAATACTCATCGGTGTCTCACAGCGCATTCACGCCGGGGACCGAACATGGGTCAGCCACGGCGCCCGGAGGTCATCCACGGTCGCTCCGTGGGCGACACGCACAGCCGACAAGGAAGGTAGGTCGATGAGCGATCCACGACGGAAAGGCCCGGGACGACCAGATCCCACCACCATCACCCACGTCCGGGGACGTCGCGCCGCGGCAGCTGCCGCCGCGCTCGTCGCAGCGGGCGGCGCGTCGCTCGCCCTCGCGCCGAGCGCATTCGCCCTCAGCAGCGCCCCGACCCACGGGAAGACCACGTGCGCGATCGCGGGTGACGAGTGCACGTACGCCCTCTCCTACGCGAACGCGCACGACGGCGGCTCGGCGACCGTGCTCGCCGTCGAGGCCGACGTCGAGACGCACGGAAGCTCCGCGGGACAGCCGGTGTTCGACGTGCGCGTGCAAACCGCCACCGGCGTGTACGTCGTCCACGTCCTCCGCGGTGACACCGCACCGGCGAACGACTCCGTCTGGTGGCAGTCGAGGGCAGAGTCCGCCCCGACGGGCTCGACGGGCTCGACGGGCTCGACGGGCTCGACCGACGCGCCCGACTCCGCGACCGGGTCGTCGGGGTCGTCGGGGTCGTCGGGCGTGACGGCTTCTGCGTCGGACGCGCCCCGGATCGACGCCTCGGCTGCGGCGACCCTCGCCACGAGCTTCGCGGCGGCGGACGGTCGTCAGGTTCTCGGCGTGAAGCACGAGGATCTCACGTCGTCCGGACAGAAGGACTACTACACGGTCAAGCTCCAGCTGGGGTCGAACGGGGCGAACGCGGGAACCACCACGGTCTGGGTCGACGCGACCTCGGCCTCCGGGACGGTCACGGCCGCGCAGGGGAGCGGGATCGACTACCGGGACGTCGCCGTCGTCCCCGCCGCGACGGCTCAGGCGAGCGCAGCGTCGGCGACCGGAGGGGGCACCGTGTACAAGACGACCCTGCACGGAGAGAAGTGGCGCTGGTACTGGGTGTTCGTGCAGAGCGGCGGAGCACGGTACAAGGTCGGGGTGGACGCGGTCACCGGCACGGTCACCGAGGTGAGAGCCACCTGACGCGACCGTCGGCGCGGCGGTCGGGAGACAGCCCGCCGCGCCGGCGACGCGTCAGCACGTCTCGACCCCGTGCCCGCGAAGCTCCTCGAGGGCGCGCGCACCGTCTCCTGGAGCGAGGTCGACCGGACGAGTGGCCGCGACGACCACGACCGTCTGGTACCCGAGCCGGCGCGCGTCGAGGGCGGTCTCCTTCACGCACACGTCGAGCGCGAGACCGACGACCACGACCCGCGTGACCCCGAGCTCCGAAAGAAGTCGCCGGAGGCCAGTGTCGCGCTCTTCCCCCGTCTCGACGTCTCTCGCGGTGAACCCCGAGTAGCCGTCCTGCGCGCCCGCACCCTTGCGGACGACGGGACCCGCCACCTCCAGCCGGGGATGGAGCTGGGCGCCCCAGGTCCCCGCGACGCAGTGCACCGGCCAGGGTCCGCCGGACGTCGCGAAGTGCGGCGTCTCCGGCGGGTGCCAGTCCTGCGTGTACACGACCGGGGACCCCGCCGCGCGGGCAGTCGGGACGAGCCCGTCCACGACGTCGACGACGGACTCGCCCCCTGCCACGTAGAGGCGTCCCGCGGGATCGGCGAAGTCGTTCTGGACGTCCACGACGAGAAGGGCCGTCGTCGGTCCGAAGGTCGGGTGCGCCGTTCTCATCGTCCTTCCTAAGATGCCGGAGGCTCGCGGCGCGGGACGTGCGCCGTCGACGCGGCGGCGACCGAGGTGCCGACCGACACCGGTCGGGAAGCCGCGGTGCGCCCGTGCGCGGTCGTCGCCGTCGGAGCCGGGGGGAGCGACCCGCTCGCGCACGGGTGGCACGGCTCCTCCGTCCGCACCACGTCGAGCCCGTCGCCGCACACCCCACGGGTGGCGCTGCGACGCGAGCGTGCGCCACCCGCACCGGGCCCGGGGGCGGAGCTCACGTCCCGAGAGCGGCGCGCGGGTACGGAGCCGTCGCTGCCACCGATCCTGACGCGCCGAGCGCGTGGCCGGCGCGCGAGAGCCCTGGCGTCACGTGCCCCCGCGGAGCGGATCCGCCGCGAATCCCGACAGCCGGACCAGCTCGTCGGTGCCGGGTCCGCCCGCGAGGCAGTGGGTGGCGTCCGCGCAGCTCAACATGGCGAGCGGGGCGCCTCCCGGCGCGGGGACCTCCGACCATCGGAAGCCACCGTCCGTGCTCTCGAGGATGAGCTGACCTCCCGAGTTGGCACTCGTGGCCGGGACGAGACCCGAGCCGTCGGTGACGGTCGCCGTCTCGGACCCGACCGCCACGCCGGTCGTGGCGTCGGGGAAGGCGAGCGCGTCCGCCGAGAAGGTCGTGACCGACGACGAGGCGGGAAAGCGCGTCGCACCCGTCGAGCCGAGATCGAGGAGCCCGGCAGGCAGCGTCGCTGCCGTCCAGGATCCTCCGCCCGCGAGACCGTGGAGGAAGATGCCCTGCCCGTAGCGAGGCGCCGCCGAGCCACAGAAGGCGCTGGCGAGCACGAGGCGCGACCCTCCCGCCAGCCCGAGCGCCGTGGGGAGGACGAGGGAGCCGAGCGCGATCGAGCGCCAGCGCCTCCCGGAGTCGGTGCTCACTCGCAGCACCTGCGGCAGCGAGCAGTCCCCCGTCCGGTAGACGACGGCGATCCGCCCGGGCGCGAGCACGAAGAGGCTCTCGAAGAGGGCGCTCCCGGAGGCCCGGCCGGGAGCATGCCCGGGGATGGTGGCGAACCTTGACCAGCTGCGACCGCCGTCGCGGGAGGCGAGCAAGGTGAGGAAGGGGGAATCGGCGACGGGGAGCCCGGAGGTGCTCGCCGGGGCCACGAGCAGGAGGGCGGTGGAGCCCGAGACGAAGGGACCCTCCTCCACGACCTCGCCGGGGAGCGGCTCGCGGCGCCAGCTGCGACCGGCGTCGTCGGATCGCCACAGCCCGAGGGAGCCGCCGGCGAGGACCACCGCCGCGCCGAGGCGGGCCATCCCGGTGACTCCGCAGGGCGGGAAGGTCCTCGACACCATCTGGAGCTGCGCGCAGTGCGCGCTGACGACCTTCCAGTGGCCACCGCCGTCGACGCTCCGCCACATCGAGCCGTTCGTCCCCGCTGCGAGGGCGACCTGGTCGGAGAGCATGAGCAGTGCGGAGGGTCTGCCCGGCAAGGTGGCGAGGAGCGCCGGCACACCCGAGGGGAGCGCCGGTCCGACCTGCCAGCGCTGACTCGGGCCGGTGCCCGCAGCGACGAAGGGCGCCCACAGGGACTCCAGCGCGCTCGATATCGGGATCGGTGGCCCACCGCCGAGAGCGGAGGCGGCGACGACGCCAGACCAGCTCACCTCGTCGACGGCTCCGCCAGCGAGCAGCACCTCGGGCGAGCCGCCGAGGAGCGGATCGATGTCGATCCCCCCGGCAGCGGCGAGCGCGAGGCGCCTTCCCGAAGGCGAGAAGGCCACCGCCGTCGCGCCGAGGCAGCCGCCGCCGCATCCGGGCACGGGCACGGGGACCCAGCGGCCGCTTCGCAGGTCGAGCACCCCTGCCCCTCCCGTCCCGGCGAAGGCGACCGAGCCGCCCCCCGGTGCGGCCGCCGCGGCGACGAGCCCCACGCGCACCGACGGGGGCGGAACGGGCGAGAGCAGGTGGCTCAGGCGCGTGACGGGATCGAACAGTTGCAGCGACGGGAGCGGCGGCCTCGCCGTCTGGAGACCGCGCAGCTGGTAGAGAACGGTTCCTCCGGGACCCGAGCCGAGCACGCTCGCGGAGAGCGCGCAGGTCCGGCAGAAGCCCGCAGGCAGGAGGGGTCGCGCGGTGACGGGCTGCTCGTCGGCCCGAAGAGGGAGGGGGAGCGCCTCGACCCCGGGTTCGTCGCAGCCGCCGTTGGTGAAGGCGAGCGCGCCGACCGCGGCCACGAGGTCGTAGCCGGGCTGGCACGGCAGCCCGGCCGGCGCGGTCGCGACGACCTGCAGTCGCCCGCTGGTCGGATCCGCCCGGACAAGCATCGCCGAGCCTCCGGGAAGGTGCGGCACCGACGGAAGCCGGCAACCCGGCGCAGTCGACGGACCGAGGTCGGTGATCCAGAAGTACAGGTCCGGGACGGCAGCGGACCCTCGCGCGGGCCCGGACGGTGCCCACACCGGCCCGCTCATCGCGAGGGCGGGAGCCCCGGAGCTCGGCGCCGTGCAGGCCTCCGGGACGGCGAGCAGCAGGTGCTCGCGTGCGGAGACGGGGTCGACGACCCCGATCCCCGCGGCGTCGCGAAACGCGATGAGGCCCTCGCTTCGCACGACCATGTCGGCCGGGGCCGCGGGCGGCACGCGCACGAGCCCGGCGAGGAGCACGACGGCGATGCCGCCCGCGACGGCCGACATCGCACCCGCCCGTCGTCGCGCACGGCACCGGCGGATGGACCATCGACGCCGAGCCCCCCGGTGGTCGTGGCGCATGCGGACACCTCCCACGAGCCGCACCGCCGCCTGCGCTCCTCGCGCGGCTCGCCACCATCATGGCGTTCGCAGCGTGCTCGCGCGTGCAGCGAGGCCAGCGCCGGGAGAGATGGCGCCTCATCACGCACATCCGCGTGCAGGAAGACCGTGACAGTGCGCGCACGTTCTGGTAGAACGGCTACCGATGTCGCGACGAGGTGCAGCGGCACGGGGGGCACGTGGATGTCGGCGCGGCCGTCGCCTCGCAGGCGTCGCGCTGTCCGGCAGGGTCCCCTCTAGCCTCGCCGCCTCCACCGCCGATCCCCCGCCCCGAGGCGTCACGCGGCCGGAGCCGCGCTCGCAGGTCCCGGTCGCGCCCACGCCGGCGAGCGGACCACCGTCGCCGTCTCGCCGGGTCGCCCGCTCCCGCTCACGATCGGCTGCGTCGGCGTGACAGCCGGACTCACGGTCGTCTCTCCGGGGGGCTCGATCGTTGCGGCGCACAGCTCCGGTGGGTCGGACGTGTCGACGGCAGAGATCTCGCCCATCGCAGCCCTCCGGCGGCCGCGGCTCCGACTCGCCCACGCCCGTCGGCGCCCCGCCCTCCCGTGCCCTCAGGAGGACTCCGCCGCGACGAGGTTCCGGCCGGTCGGCTCCTTCGTCGCCGGACCTCCTGCGGACGCGTCGCCGGGCGCGCCCGGCAAACCGGTTCCTCGTCCGCTCGCGGTCCGTGACCCTGCAGGTGGCCCTGACGTGCTCGGGAGCGGACCGGGCGAGCTCGTCGCGATCGCCGCACAGAGGGAACGCCATGTGACGTGCACGGCGCGACGGCGTGGTGAACCCGCCCGCCGCCCGGTTCGCGGCGGGCAGCCGAGCGCCGACCGCCGCCGGCTCGAGGGACCGGATGCACCGCTGCTCCTGCGAGGAGGTGTCGGGCTCGTTCTTCGCCTCGTGCCTCGCCATCTGCGCGGGCGTCTCGACGCACGGCAACACGCTCGCCGCGGCTCCTCTCCTGCCGGAGCAGACCGCGCCGGGGACGCCTAGGAACCGGGCGATGGCGGTCAAGCTCGGGGCACACGGCCCCGTCGCCGCCGCAGCCCTGCTCGCCCTCGGCCTCCCTGCGGTCTGGGCGGCGGGGGGCTCCGCGTCGCCAACGCGGGCGCGTCCCGGCGCACCCTTCGAGCCTCTCTCGGCGAGCTTCGTGTCGGCGCGCGACGGCTTCGTGCTCGGCGCGACGCCGTGCGCGAGGGCGCTCTGCACCGCCCTCGTCGCGACGACCGACGGCGCGCATCGCTGGAGCGCGGCTGCGGCGCCGCCCGCCCCCCTTGCCACCCCGCCCGCCGGAGGCGCCGCCGTGCCCGGCGACGCGATCGGCACGATCCTGTTCACCGGGACGAGCGGCTACGCCTACGGGCCCGGGCTGTGGGCCGACAGGTCGGCTCGTGGCGCGCCTCGCTGGGTACGCCTGCACCCGGGGAGGCCGGTGCTCGACCTCGCCGTAAGCGCCGGCACCGTCTGGACGGTCGTCGCCAGCTGCTGGGCGCAGGACCCTCGCTGCGCGTCGCCCACGCTCGGTCTCGAGCGAGCGCCGGTCGGCACGGACGCCTGGCGGGCGGTCCCGGGCATCGGCGGCGTCTCCGCCGGACAGCTCCTCTTCCGAGGGAGAGAAGGCTGGGTGACCCTGCGGCCGAGACGCGTCCCTTCACCGGTCGCGATCTGGCACACGGCCGACGCGGGCGCCTCCTGGAGCCGGATCCGCGACCCGTGCTACCGGCCAGCCGAGGGGACCGACCTCGCCGAGCTGGCCGCTCCTGGCAGTTCGACGCTCGTCGAGCTGTGCGCGGGCAGCCCCGGCGCCGGTCAGGAGGACAAGGCGATCCTCGAGTCGACCGACGGCGGCGCGTCGGCGCGGGCCGTCGGCAATGCCCCGCTCGGCGGGCTCGTCGACGCCTTCGTCGCCCCGAGCCGCTCGTTGCTCGTTCTCGCCGCAAGCTCGGGTGCCGGGTTCCTCTATCGCTCCGCGGACGCCGGACGGCACTGGAGGGCCACCACCCTCGACGACGGCGGCGCCGGGCTGTCGGGCCTCGCTTTCGCGAGCGCGACGGTCGGGTCCGTCGTCGAGGGGCGCCCCTCGAACGCTCCCTTCCCCGACCGGCTCCTCGTGACCCGCGACGGCGCGCTCACCTGGTCCGCGGTCCCGATCGTCGAGGGGACGTCCTCGCCGGCGAGCAGGCGGATCGGTCCGAGCGCCGTCTGGCGACGGGCGGGGACGGGTGGCCAGGTGGGCGTCTTCGAGGCGTGCGCGAGCGCCTCGAGGGCCTCGAGGGGTGCCGTCGAGGCGTGCGCCGCCCGCTACATGACGTCCCACGGGGCCTCCGCGGCGGCCGTCGCCTTCTTCGAGGCCACCGGCTCCTACCTCATCCGCTTCATCGATACCGGGCGCGTGGACGTCGGCTACACGCTCTCCGAGCTCCCGATGGACTGCGGATGCCTCGGCTGGCTCCTCCTCAACGGCCGACCCACCGAGAGCCGCCCGCCGATGCCGTCCCTCGCGACGACGGCCTACGCCCCCCTCCAGCGCGCCTATCGCCTCGCCGGTCGCTACGGCGCGGGCTTCCGACCGCTGTTCCTCCTCTACCCGCCCGACCTCGAGGCGGCCCGGGAGCTTCCGGGCGGCGGCGAGGACCTGTGGGTGCAGTTCCCTGTCAACGACGCCTGCAACGCGTGCGGCACGCCGTATCGGGCCCGCGCGCTCTACCGGCTCTCGCCCGCCGGCGCCGTGGCGGGAGTCGTGAGCCTCGGGCCGTGTCGCGCCACGACGCCTGCAGGAGGGGCTCCGACCGTGGTCGTGCTCGAGGAGCCCGACTGCCCTCGCGTCGTCGCCATCCCGTAGGACCCCGCGGAGCCGACGGCGAGGCGACGCCGACTTCCACCCGTCCGCGTGCCGGAGCACGCCAACCTCCGTCACGACCTTCGTTGCGCACAGCGCGAGTACACTCTCGGCAGTTGGGGAGGCCGAGTGGCAATCGCCCCCCTCGCCCTTCCTGGCTTCCTGCTGGCCGAGACCTCCAGCGGGATGCGACGGGGAGAGGAGCGGGTGCGACATGCATACGACCCTTCTCAACCGCCGGTCGCCGGCGCGACGCCGGCTTCTCGCGGTTGCCGCAGCCTCGCTCGCCGCCGGTCCGGCCCTCGTCTCGGTGGGAGGCGCGTCGGCGTCCCGCGTGGCGATGGCGGTCGCGTACTGGCCGTTCACCGCCACCGTCACCTCCGGTCCCGACGCGGGGCAGACCGTGCACCTGCGCCACCTCGCCAACCTCACCTTGGAGGACCTCGGCGCGAAGGTCGTCGGCCAGGCGACCTTGCACGTCAACGTCGCCTCCTCCCCCTATCGGTGCCTCGACGGGACGAGAGTCAACGTCTTCGCCTTCGAGGGCCAGCGCTTCCTGCACAACGGCCTCCAGGGCTCCCAGTGCACCTACGGGACCTGGGAGATCGCACCCGCGACTCTCCAGGGGATCGGGCAGGCGCCGGTGATCACGGCCGCGCACCTCGCCGCCGGCACACCCCCGAGCGCGAGCTCGTCGCTCGTCCTGTCGGGACGGAGCTTCGGGACGTCTCCCGGCTCCGTCGTGCTCATCGGCGACGGCGCCGGCTCCTCGGGACCGGTCGTGGGCGTGAAGGTGACGAGCTGGGCGCCGACCAGGGTGCAGGCGACGACAGGAGGCTCGCCCACCGCCACCGTCGCGCTCGGCGGGCGCACGGCCGGGCCGACGGCACGCGCTGCTCGCACCGTCGCGTCCTCCCCGAGCTACTACGTGCTCCTCCTCACGAGCGGTGGCGCGGCTGCAAGCGCCCTCACGACGGAGGCTGCGGTCACGACGGGTCGCACCCACGTCCTCGGCATCCCACCGGGCACGAAGGTGACCCTCACCGCCGGGTCTCGCCTCGCCACGATCGGCTCGCGCTCCGTGCACCTCGGCGCCGCGCCCGAGGTGCACGGCCACGTGCTCCTCGCGCCGGTCGGATTCCTCGCCTATCTCGTCGGGGCCCGCAGCCGCTGGGAGCAGTCCACCCGCGAGCTGCGCCTGGCGACGGCGAGAGCCGAGGTCATCTTCCGGCTGGGGAGCCCGCGCTACAGCGTCGACGGCACGGTCGAGACGGGGGGCGCCGCGCCCGCCGTCGTCGATCGCGTCCTGCTCGTGCCGGTCGCTCCCGTCGCCGAGGCCTTCGGGCTCTCCCTCGGCGTGAGAGCCGGGCTGCGAACGGCCACGGGCGGTGCCAGCTCCTTCGTGATCACGCCGTGCGAAGAGTGTGGCGGGAGCGGTGGATCCGGCGGCAACAGCGGCTCGGGGGGCTCTGGAGGAGGCCAGCCGGTCGCGAAGACCATCAGCACCGTCTACGGCTTCAAGGCCCAGCCCCTCGTCGGCGGTATGCCCACCAACACCTGGTGCAACGTGCCCGACGCTCCCTCCTATCTGGGCGGCTTCCCGCTCGGATCGTGCACCGCGGGAGCGCAGTCGGACAGCCTCGACGACCCGGGCGCCGGTGTCGCCTCGATCGGCACGACCGTGTTCGGCGTCGCCGGAGGAGAGGTGGACCAGCCGATGGAGCTCGCCTACGTCTCGCGGGCCCCGGCGGGCGTGCCGTCCACGATCTCGGTCACGGCCATCGTGGACACCGTCGACCTGACCTTCGGGCTCTCGGGGGTGGGCGGCTCCTGCGCGCCGTCCCAGGTCAACGCCACGGCGATGCAGCCGGGTACCGACACCTTGAGCACGTGCCTCAACACCTTCCAGTCCGTCATCCCGGCCGGGGACGTGGGCAGCGCGACCTCCTCCGTGCTCGGCTACGCCAACACGCTCTGGTCGGGACTGTCGACCGCGCAGCAAGCGTGCATCGACACCCCCCAGGCCGGCGTGCAGGGTGCCGCCTGCGCGATGGACGCCGCCAACGTCCTCATGAGCACGCAGGGCAGCGGCCTGTCGGTGACGCTCCACCAGTCACCGCCCTTCACCTTCAGCGGGCCCGGCACCGGCGGCGCGACCTCCTACTTCAGCGTCGACCCCGAGGCCCAGGTCTCCGACGTGGGTCTCGGCACCGAGCTCAACTTCATGACGTCCTGGGTCGTCTTCGTCGTCACCGAGCAGTACACCGAGAGCCAGTATGCCTGGACCTTCCCGGTCGCCGAGGTGGGACAGCCGCTCATGAGCAACTGGCTCGAGCAGTGCGCGAGCTCCAGCCCGCTCTCCTGCCAGCTCGTCGAGGGATCGAGCGCATCGGTGACCTCGGGCGACCTGCCGACCGGGATGAGCCTGCAGTCCGTCGGTGGGGACATCGTCCTCGCCGGCTCTCCGGCCGCCGGCACCGAGGGCGCCTACCAGTTCACCGTCCAGGTCGCCGGCGGGAGCCTCTACTACTGCACGATCGACGTGGGTCCCCCGCTCGCGCTGGGAGAACAGGGGAGTGCCTCGAGCTTCACCTACGAGACCCGTGTGGGTTTCGCGAACGACAAGGCGTTCCCGCTTCCGTTCACCACGACCGGCGGCGTCGGCGGGGTGACGTGGAGCCTCGTCGGCAACCCCCGTTGGCTCGGGATCGCGTACAGCCCGCCGACGGGGACGAGCCCGGGCAGCCCTCCGGTCCTCTACGCCTCGGGGCAGGCACCGACGAGCGGGTCGTACCCCTTCCAGATCGAGGCGTCCGACGACTACGGTTCCCTCCTGTCGCAGCCGCTTCACGTCGTCGTCGTCCCCGAGACGTCGTTCACGGGCGAGCTCACCCAGTCGATAGAGCGCGGCACGCCGTACCGCGTCGACCTGTCACCCTTCCGGAGCGGTGGCGCCACGCCGTTCTCCTTCCAGGTCGACCCCTGCAACGCCTGCGGGTCCCTCCCGCCCGGGATAGGCCTCGACCGCACGAGCGGGGTGCTCTCCGGCGTTCCGAGCGCGGACGGGACCTACGACTTCGTCGTCGCCGTCACCGATGCCCTCGGGGCCACGTCCACCATGGGCGTGTCCGTCACGGTCTCCTCGGCGTTGCCCCTCACGATCCAGCCGTCGAGCCTGCCCGGCGGCACGCTCGACTCGGCGTACTCGTTCACGCTCGAGCAAGCGGGGACGGGCAGCCCACCGTTCGCCTGGGCCGTCACAGGAGGCAAGCTGCCCCCGGGCCTCGCCCTCGCCGCAGACCTGGCCGCACCCTGGTACGGCGCGAAGGCCACGATCTCCGGGACACCCTCCCAGTCCGGGTCGTTCTCGTTCTCGCTTCGGTTGAGCGACAAGACGGGCGAGAGCACGACGAGGTCGTTCACGATCACCGTCGCGAAGCCACCGTGCCCGCCCAAGGTCTGCAGCCCGCCACCGGTCAAGGCATGACGACCTCCCGTCCGTCGCGCTCACCTGGACCGGACTCCGCTCGCCGTCGCGGACGCGACGTCGAAAGAGGACGCGCCGCGCGGTCACGTGCGAGACCTGCCGAGGCCGCTCCCCGGGACGCGGATCGTCGCGTTGGCGTCGGCGCGATGCCCTGGGCGAAGGCGCCGCGGGCCTCGTCGTTCGGCCGCGGGGACTCGGCGACGATCGTGCCGAGCACGAGAGGTCGTGCCCGAGCGGGACGCTCCGACGAGCACCATCAGACGGGCCTTCGGGATCTCGAGGCGCACGCTCTCGAGGTTGCTCGGCAGAGCACCGCGCGGTGCGCGTCACGTCGCGGTCGCCGACCGCGCGCGCTTTCGGCCGATCGGCGGCGCACCGAGCGCGAGCGCCGCTCCTGGTCTACCGGTCCCAGCAGGTCAGGGAAGCGCGCGGATCCGGACGAGATTGCCCGCGGGGTCCCGGAAGGCGCAGTCACA
>JAJZBW010000068.1 GCA_021798745.1 Actinomycetes bacterium | reverse complement strand
CCCGCTCGCGCCCGGTCCGCCGGCCCGTCGGCCCGTCGCGGCGGCCCCGCCCCGACCGGGACGGCGCAGCCGACCCGAGGCGGTCGTGATCGGGTCCTCGACGGGCGGCCCCCACGCGCTCACGGAGGTGATCCCCCTCCTCCCGGCGAGCCTGCCGGTGCCGGTGCTCGTCGTCCAGCACATGCCGCCGCTGTTCACGAGGATGCTCGCCGAGCGGCTCGACGCACGGAGCTCCCTCCACGTCGTGGAGGTCTCCGCGGAGCGCCCCGTCGTACCCGGGACCGTGTACGTCGCGGCGGGCGGGACCCATCTCGTCGTCCGACGTCGCGGCACCTCCGTCCTCGCCGAGGTCGACGACGGTCCGCCGGAGAACTCCTGCAAGCCGGCTGTCGACGTCCTGTTCCGGAGCGCCGCCGGCGTGTGGGGCGGGGACGTGCTCGGAGTCGTGCTCACGGGAATGGGCCAGGACGGGCTCGAGGGGAGCCGGCTCCTCGCCGCGGCGGGCGGGACCGTGATCGCCCAGGACGAGGAGACCTCCGTCGTCTGGGGAATGCCGGGAGCCGTGAGCCGGGCGGGGCTCGCTGCGGAGACGCTCCCTCTCGCCGACGTCGGGCCCGCCGTGGCGCGGCTGCTCGGGCGCACGCTCGCGGGGAGCCCGGGATGACGACCGCGACGACCGAGGACTTCCGATTCCTGCAGGGGTTCCTCCACGACCGGTCCGCGATCGTGCTCGGCGAGGACAAGCAGTACCTCGTCGAGAGTCGCCTCCTGCCCGTGCTCCAGAGGCACGGCGCGGAGTCCATAGCGGACCTCGTCCGCGCGCTCCGCCGGGGGGACGCGGCCGTCGAGACCTCCGTCGTGGACGCGATGACGACGAACGAGACGTCGTGGTTCCGCGACGCCGCGCCGTTCGAGGCGCTGCGAACCTACGTGATCCCCGAGCTCGTGGCCTCGAACGTCACGCGACGGCGCCTCGCGGTGTGGAGCGCCGCATGCTCGACCGGCCAGGAGCTGTACAGCGTCGCGATGCTCCTCGACTCCGAGTTCTCCGACGTCGCGTCCTGGCACCTCGACCTGCACGGCACCGACCTGTCGACCGCCGTCGTCGAGCGCGCCCGCGCCGGGGTGTTCAGTCCCCTCGAGATCAACCGCGGGCTTCCCGCCGCGCACCTCGTCCGGTACTTCAACCGCGAGGGAGCCCGGTTCGTGATCAGCGACTCGCTCCGCTCCCGTGCCCGGTTCCAGACGTTCAACCTCGCCCGGCCCTGGCCGCAGGTGCAGGACTACGACATCATCCTGCTCCGGAACGTCCTCATCTACTTCGACGTCGACACGAAGAGGCACGTCCTCGAGTCCGCGCGCGCGCACCTCCGCCCCGGGGGCTTCCTCCTCCTCGGCACCGCAGAGACGCCTCGCGGCCTCGTGACCGGCCTTCGACCGGTCTCGGTCGGGGCGACCACGGTCTTCCGACGGGAGGAGTCCTGATGCGCGCGATGGTGGTCGACGATTCCCGGGCCATGCGGAGCCTCCTCCGCCAGATCCTCCTGCACCTCGGGATCGACGTCGTCGAGGCCGCAGACGGCCGAGCCGCGGTCGAGATGGTCGAGGCAGGCCCTGTCCCGGACCTCGCGCTCGTGGACTGGCACATGCCCGTGATGGACGGGCTCGAGCTGGTCGTCGAGCTCCGGTCCCACCGCGAGTGGCGGCACATGATGATCATGATGGTCACGACCGAGAGCGAGCACGAGAACATGGTCCGAGCTCTCCTCGCCGGAGCGAACGAGTACCTGATCAAGCCCTTCACCGCCGACGCGGTCGTCGAGAAGCTCGGGCTTCTCGGACTGCACTGCGCGGCCGCCCCCTCGGGCGACTCCTACGGAGGTGGCATCCTGCCATGACCGCTCTCGTGAGCAACGAGACGATCGCCGAGATAACCCAGACGTTCTGGGGCGCCTACCTCCCGGACGCGGGTGAGCTCACCCTCACGGCGAACCTCCCGGAGATCGACGACGTCCGGGCACGCGTCGACATCGACGGTGCCTGGATCGGGTCGGTCGAGGTGTCGTGCTCGATGCGAGTCGCGCGCACCGTGGCGTCCGTGATGTTCGCGATGCCGCCGGAGGAGATCGCCGCGAGCGACGTGAGCGACGCCGTGGGCGAGCTCGTCAACGTCGTGGGCGGCAACATCAAGAGCATCCTGCCCGTCCCGACGAGCCTGTCCATCCCCGTCCTCGACGACCCGGGCGAGTGGCGCTTCGAAGCAGTCCTCGAGAGCGAGGTCCTGCTCTCCTGGGGAGGTGAGCCCGTCGTCGTGCGCGTCTGGCGCCCGGAGGGACCGTCCGCCTGAGCGCGTCCGGCGGCCCGGACCGCGGCGGCCACGGTACGGGCTCGGCGCCGACCCGACGGGAGCCTGTCGCGCGCACCTCCCTCTCGTCGCTTGATCGGACCGGGGATCCTGCCGTTAGCGCGTGAGAGAAGTGAGCGGGGTGCGAGGAGAGCTCCCCGGCGACAACCCGGACGAGTCCAATGGAAAGGGACGACGTGCCTTCGCTACTCATGATCGTCCCGAGCCGCGGACGACCGAACAACCTCGACCGGCTCGTCGAGGCGTGGCGCACGACCTCGAGCGGTCACGCCGACCTCGTCGTCGCGCTCGACGACGACGACCCCGCCCTGTACCAGTACAACGCGCACCGGGTCGCGATGGTCACCGTCGGTCCGAGGCAGAGCTTCGTGTCCTGGACGAACGAGGTCGCCGTCGACCACGCCGAGGACTACCGCTTCATCGGCTCCATGGGCGACGACCACCGTCCGCGCACGGTCGGGTGGGACCGGATGCTGTGCGAGGCGCTCGAGGAGATCGGGAGCGGCGTCGCCTACGGCGACGACCTCGGAGCGGGTCCCGTCCTGCCGAGCGCCGTCGTGCTCACGAGCGACATCGTGAGCGAGCTCGGGTACGTCCTCCCCCCGGAGGTGTCGCACAACGGGGCGGACCGCTTCTGGCTCGAGCTCGGTCGCGCCCTCGACCGGACCCGCTTCCTGCCCGAGGTCGTCATCGAGCACATGCACTACACGACAGGCAAGAGCGCGATCGACCACATCTACCTCGAGGGTGCGGAGCTGCTCGAGGAGGACCGCTCCGCGCTCGCGCGCTACCTCGCCGAGCGGTTCCCCGACGAGGTCGCACGCCTCGCGCGCAACCTCGCTCCGCGCGAGAGCGCGCCGCGCTCCCTGCGGTCCGCCCGGCTCGCGCGCAACCTGAGCTGACCGCCCGGGAGCGGTCGGCCCGGACGCGCCGGAGCGCTCACGCGCTCGCGCCGAGCTCGTCCGCGAGCAGACGGTTCGGGTCGTCGAACCACTCGTCGTGCCGGGCGCCGACGCCGATGAGCCGAACCCGCGCGGTCGGCCCGCCCACCTCGACGGGGCGACGTGCAGCGAGCGAGCAGCGCACGCCGAGGACGACGTAGTCGGGGTGGGTCGGGTAGTCGCTCGCGAGCGCGGCCGCGAGCTCCGCGGCGTCCGCCGCGCGTCCGCTCTCCAGCATCGCGAGGACGAGCCAGCGCCCGAGCACGGCACGCTCGCTCTCTCCGCCCCGCTCGAAGTCCCGGACGAACGTGCCGAGCGCCTCCTCGGGCCGTGAGCCGCGAAGGAGCTCGATCCCCGCCTGGTACGGGGCGTCGTCGAGCGGGCGCTCGGAGCGCGCGGGGAGGTAGACGCGCGTCGTCCCTGCACGGGCGCCCGGACGTCGGGCGACGACCCGCCACCGCACGGCACGGTACTCGCCGTACGCAGGCTGGGACACGGGAAGGGCGACCTCTCGCGTCGTGCACGCCCCGAGCCGGGCACGAAGGCGTGCCGCGTCGCCCGAGCGCTCGAACCGGAGCCCCCCGAGACGGACGGCGTACCCGGCGACGGGCGGGGCGGGAGCCACGCGCGAGACGACCTCGCGGAACTCCTCGAGGAGCCGGGGCCCGACGACCCGCCACCCGAACGCACGCGCCGTGTCGACGCCCGCCCGCGCGAGCCGGGACGCGAGCGCGGGGTCGTCCGTGACGGCGCGTACGCACGAGGCGAGCGCCTCGACGTCTCCGACCGGCGCGAGGAGCGCGTTCTCGCCGTGGCGCGCGTACGCGAGCACTCCCGGGTGCGCGCTCGACACGACGGGGACGCCCGTCGCCATCGCCTCGAGAGCACCCGTCGCGAACCCCGTCCGGTCCGCGGTCGACAGGAACACGCCCGCCCCCCGGAGCAGCTCCGCGAGCTCGGCGCGTGCCGGGGCAGCCACGACGTCGTCGAAGGGGCGCGAGTCCCGGACGCGGATCGCCGGGTCCCCGTGCGGGTCGACCCATACGGTCCGCGGCCCGCCGCGCGCACGCACGAGGGAGACGACGGCGCGAGCGTCCTCGACGCGGTCCCAACAGAGAGACGCGCTCCCGCAGTACACGAGCGCCGAACGCGGCCCGCCCGACGAGCCGCTGCGCGCGGGAGCGGGGCGGAACGTCGCGAGGTCGACGACTCCGGGCAGGGAGCGGGCGACGACGCCGTAGGAGGAGCGGAGCTCGCCAAGGGCGCGCTCTCCGACCGCGAAGGTGACCGACGCGGAGCGCATGGCCCCCGCGACGACCTCGTGGATCTCCCGGGGGACCTCCCCGAGCACCTCGAGCTCGCCCTGCTCGAACAGGACGACGGGCGCGAGCCCGAGCAGGCGCGCGGGCAGGACGAACTCCCAGGACCCCGCGACGATGAGGTCGCAGGGCGGAACGGCCTCGGCCATCGCCTCGCCGTAGGGCACGCGGCGAAGCCGCGCCCGCGGCCCGATCCGCCGCTCTCCCACGGTGTCCTGCGCGTCGTCGGGGTGGGCGCGCACGAGGACCGTCACCTCCGCTCCGAGCGCCGCAAGCTCGCGGGCCTGCGCGACGAGGACCCGCTCCCCCTCGCCGACCCCGACGCGTGCGACGAGGTACACGATCCTGAGGCGTGCGGGGAGGCTCCGGTCCCGGCGTATCCGCGGCAGGGCGGACCCGTGCAGGTCGACGGCCTCGAGCACGTCGCCGAGCCGGCCGGCAGCGACGATCTCGGCCGGGCTCGGGGGACGCGCGGCGCTCATCTCGGGGTACCAACGATCGGCTCGTCGCCCGAGTTGAGCAGCCCTGCCGGGCTCCGGCGCCCCCGGGATGCACGCCGCCGTGATTGCAGGATCGAGCGACTAAAGATTCCGTGCAACCGTGCCGACAACCTAACGGACAGCTAACGACGAGCCTGCACGGGAGCGAGGATCATTGACACCGCACCGCAGCTCTGAATGCACCCGATGCACAGGCCTCTCGACCTCTCGGGTGACCTGCACCTTCGCGGTCCCGGACTCTTCCTACGGCGTGCCCAGGGAGGCGCTTGAACATCCTGTCTCGTCGTCGTGTCGCCTCCCGTCCTCGCGGAGGCACCGCGCATTCGCACCAGAGCGGATGCATCACGCCGTCGGAGCCCTATTCCCTATTGCCCGTGCGGCTCCCTACGTGTACCGTGACGGAGCCGCCACGTTGTGTGCTCGGGACCCTCGGCTCGGAGCCACGGTGTCGGCGGGGCAGGTGCCGGTCGGACGGACCACGCGGGGAGGTGACGCGATGACAGGAGGCCTCACGACGGGACGGCGCTCGGCGCGCGTCTCGCGGCGCGCCGAGCCGGACGGGCGACGTCGCCTCACCACACCCCGGACCGCCTCGTGTGGCCAAGGAGCGCTGCGATGACCGCACAGCCGATGCTCGAGCACCGCGACCTCTCCCCGCGCCCCTCCGGCGTGGCGCATCCCTCCGAGGACACCTCCGCCTACGACGCGCTCTGGTCGGCGCACTGGGGCCGCCGCGACCGGGAGTCCCGGAACGACCTCGTGCTCGCGTACGAGCCGCTCGTGAAGCTCGTGGTCACGCGCCTCCCCGCGAACGTCCGGACCTACTGGGACACCGACGACCTTCGGAGCTTCGGGCTCCTCGGTCTCGTCGAGGCGATCGACCGCTGGGCCGAGGACTCCCCCGCGAGCCGCTTCCCGAGCTACGCGACCAAGCGCATCCGCGGCTCGATATTCGACGAGCTCCGGCGTCTCGACTGGCTCCCGCGCACCGTCCGCCGGCGGGTCATCACCTACCGGGCGACGGTCGACGCGCTGTCGAGCGAGCTCGGGCGCGTCCCGGAGACGAACGAGGTCCTCTCCGAGATGGGGACGGACGGCGCGTCGGGCGACGACGTGCTCGCCGCGGTCCAGTCCTCCCAGCTGCTCCACCTCCAGCACAGCGTGGGCAGCACCTCCACCGGCGAGGACCTCCGGCTCATCGACCTCATCGTGTCCGACCGGGACGTCGAGCCGGAGCCCCACGTCCTTCGGAGCGAGCAGTTCGAGGAGATCCGCAAGGCGGTCACCCGTCTCCCCGAGCGACAGCGCACGGTCGTCACCCTGCACTTCCTCGGCGGGCTGACCCAGGAGCAGATCGGGTCGATGCTCGGGGTGTCGAACTCGCGCGTGTGCCAGATCGAGGCCACCGCGATCCAGACTCTCCGACGCCTGCTGCTCGTGGACGAGGATCGTCGCCCGTCGCACGGCGCCGCGCGCCCCGCCTGAACCCGCCCTAGACGAGCTCCGTCGCCGGGCCGACGCCCGTCGCGCCGGCGCTCGCGCCCGACCCCGCGGTGCACGCACGCCCGGGCCCCGCGTCGGTCCGCGCGGCCCAGGGACCTAATAACTGCTCCCGATGCAATGTTATTGCCGCTGCAATGTTATACTCGGCGCAACATGGTTCCCGACACGCTCCCCAGCATCCCGGAGGCGGGCGACCACTTCCCCTCCGCCCCCGACGCGACCGACTCCGGGCCGGAGTCGCTGCGTGACCGCAAGAAGCACGCGACGCGACGGGCGCTGCAGGCCGCGGCGCTCGAGCTCGTCGCGACCCGAGGCTACGCGCAGGTCACGGTCGAGGAGATCGCGGAGGCCGTCGACGTCTCGCCGCGCACGTTCTTCAACTACTTCTCGTCCAAGGAAGCCGCGGTGCTCGGAGAGGATCCCGAGCAGTTCGACGAGCTCCGCGCGGCGATGCTCGCCCGTCCCGCGGACGAGGCCCCGTTCGACGCGGTGCGCGCCGTCCTCGTGGAGCACGCGGCGAGGATCGCCCACGACGTCGGGGACGCCGGAGACCGAGCCGAATGGCTCCGACGGATGAAGGCCGTCCACGCCGAGCCCCACCTGCGCGCCGCGCACGTCGCCCGCATGTCCGCGTTCGAGCGCGTCGTCGCGGAGGCGGTCGCCCAACGGACGGGTGCCCCGCTCGACACGGACCCCTACCCGCTGCTGCTCGCCGCGACGGCGCTCGCCGTCGTGCGCGTGACGCTCGGGTCCTGGGCGCGTGCCGGGTGCGCGGGCTCGCTGCTCGACGCGCTCGAGAGCTCCTTCGACTCCCTCGGGGACGGTCTCGCGGATCGCCCCACGGGTCACCCTCGCGCGCCGGGCGCGCGTCGCTCGGCGGGCGTCGCGAAGGGCGCGCGCTCGTGAGCGCGCGACCGGAGCAGGTCGCCGACGCCATCCCGGTGCCCGCGCTCGCGCACCGGCGCGTCCTCGTGATCATGAGCGCGCTCATGCTCGGGATGTTCCTCGCGGCCCTCGACCAGACGATCGTGTCGACGGCGCTCCCGACGATCGTGGCGGACCTCCACGGCGCGTCGCACCTCTCGTGGGTCGTCGTCGCCTACCTGCTCGCCTCGACCGCGTCGACCCCGCTGTGGGGAAAGCTCGGCGACCAGTACGGGCGGAAGATCTTCTTCCAGGGCGCGATCGTCGTCTTCCTCGTCGGGTCCGCGCTCTCCGGGCTGAGCCACTCCATGCTCGAGCTCATCGCGTTCCGCGCGGTCCAGGGGCTCGGCGGCGGCGGGCTCATGGTCGGCGCGCAGGCGATCGTCGGCGACGTCGTCCCACCGCGCGAGCGCGGCCGGTACCAGGGGCTGTTCGGAGCGGTGTTCGGCCTCGCGAGCGTCGTCGGTCCACTCCTCGGCGGCGTGTTCGTCGAGCAGCTCTCGTGGCGGTGGATCTTCTACGTGAACATCCCGATCGGCGCCGTCGCGCTGTTCGTGGTCGCGGCGCGCGTCCCCGGCCACCTCGGACGGGTCCACCACGTGATCGACTACCTCGGGACCGCGGTCCTCACGCTCGCGGCGACGAGCCTCGTGCTCCTCACGAGCCTCGGGGGCACGACCTACCCGTGGAGCTCTGCGCCCATCTACATCCTCGGTGCGGCGGGCGTCGCTCTGACCGCGCTGTTCGTCGTCGTCGAGCGGCGTGCGGTCGAGCCGGTCCTGCCCCTCCACCTGTTCTCCGTGCGCACGTTCTCGGTGTCGAGCGTCGTCGGCTTCATCGTCGGGTTCGCGATGTTCGGGGCCATCACGTACCTACCCGCGTTCTTCCAGGTCGTGCGGGGCGAGAGCCCGACGATCTCCGGCGTCCAGCTCCTTCCACTCATGGCGGGGATGCTCGTCGTGTCGATCGGGTCCGGGCAGTACATAAGCAGGACGGGCCGCTACCGCATGTTCCCGATAGCCGGGACCGGGATCATGACCGTCGGCATCCTCCTCCTGTCGCGGCTCGGGGTCGGCACGTCGGGGCTCACGTCGTCTCTCGGAATGGTCATCCTCGGGATGGGCCTCGGCGGGGTCATGCAGGTCCTCGTGCTCGTGGTGCAGAACGCCGTCCCGTACGCAGAGCTCGGGGTCGCGACGTCCGCCGCGACGTTCTTCCGCTCGATCGGCGGGTCGTTCGGCACCGCGATCTTCGGGGCGATCTTCTCGAACGTCCTCGTGGGGGACCTCGCGGCGCGGCTGCACGGGCAGCACCTTCCCCCGAGCTTCTCCGCCGCGTCGCTCACCCCCGCGCTCCTCGACCACCTCCCCGCGCTCCTGCGCGACGCGGTCGTCGGCTCCTACGCGGCCTCCATCCGGACCGTGTTCGTCGTCGCGATCCCCGTCTCGCTGCTCGCGTTCGCGGGGTCCTGGCTCATCCCCCACCTCGAGCTCCGGCGGGCGAACGAGCGCGCGTCGACGGCCGCGGCTCCCGAGGAGGGCGCCTCGGCACCGGCGGGCGCCCGTGCGTCGGCCTCCCCGTCCGCGTTGCCCGTCGACCTCGCAGACCTCGACTGACCGGGGGCCGCCGACCGAGCCCCGGCGCGCTGCGCATCCCGATCCCTCCAAGGAGACCTCCGCGTGAACCGCTTCTTCGCTCGCCTAGGGCACGTCGTCGTGAGATTCCGGCTCCTCGTCGTGCTCCTGTGGGTCGTGCTCGCCGTCGTCACCGCCCGCACCCTCCCGTCGCTGTCGAGCGAGGTCAACAACAACAACAGCCAGTTCCTCCCCGCGAGCGCTCCGAGCTCCCGGGCAGCGACTCTCCTCGACCCGATACTCGGCAACTCCACGTCCGCGACCCAGGTCGTCGTCGTCGCATCCCGCGCCCACGGGGTGATCGGCGCGGCGGACGTGGCCGCGATCGAACGAGAGGTCGCCGCGGTCCGCCACGTGCCCCGCGTCACCGGTGCGCGTGCGCTCGGGGCCTCGCCCGACCGAGCGGCCGTGCAGGTCGTCGTCGCGCTGCACGTGAACCCCGCCGACGTCGCGACGCAAGAGACGATCCTCGGCCAGATCCAGTCGACGTTCGCCACCGTCCACCTGCCCGCCGGGTTGCAGCTCCACCTCGCGGGCGGGGTCGCGACGAACGTCGCGAACCAGCAGAGCTCGGCGCGCACAGGCTCCCAGACACAGAGCCTCTCGCTCCTGCTGATCATCGTCCTCCTCCTGCTCATCTTCCGCTCGCTCCTCGCGCCGCTCGTGACGCTCCTCCCCGCGGCCTTCGCCCTCGCCGTGTCGACCCGGTTCATCGGCGGGCTCGGAGCGCACGGGCTCAAGATCTCCGAGATCACCTCGCTGCTCCTCATCGTCCTGCTGCTCGGAGCGGGCACGGACTACGGCCTGTTCCTCGTGTTCCGTGTCCGCGAGGAGCTCCGCGCCGGGACCGAGCCGCGCGCCGCCGTCGAGCGAGCTCTCGTGCGCGTCGGGGAGTCCATCAGCGCGTCCGCGGGGACCGTCATATTCGCCCTGTTGAGCCTGCTCCTCGCGACGTTCGGCATCTACAAGGACCTCGGGATCCCCCTCGCGCTCGGGGTCGCGGTCATCCTTATCGCCGGCCTCACGCTCCTTCCCGCCCTGCTCGCGATATTCGGGAGGGCGCTGTTCTGGCCGTCGAGGGTGGACCGCGGCGAGCCGCGCACGACGACCTGGGCACGGGTCGCGTCGCGGCTCGTCGCAAAGCCGGCCCGCACGCTCGTCGTCGGGGTCGCGATCTTCGCGGCGCTCGCAGCGGCGAGCTTCGGCTACCACTCCGCGGGCTTCGGGGGTGCGCTCAACGCTCCCGCCGGGTCCGACGCGGCGGCAGGAAACGCGGCGATCGCACGTCACTTCCCCGGCTCGAACGTGAACCCCGCGAACCTCGCTCTCGTGTACCCGCGCCCCGTGTGGGAGGACCCGAGCGTGCTCGTCGCCGCCGAGCGCTCCCTCGTCTCCTCGGGGCTGTTCACGCGCATCTCGGGCCCGCTCGACGCGAACGGGGCGACGCTCTCGCCCACGACGTACGCGCGGCTCCACTCCCTCCTCGGCCCGCCGATCGCGCTCCCCCCGACCGACCCCCGGCCCTCGGTCGTCCCCGTTTCCCAGTTCGACGCCTACCGGTCCACGTCGTTGTTCGTCGCACCGGACGGGCGCACGATCCAGTTCGAGGCGAGCCTGCGCGCGGGAGGCCAGCAGTCCACCCCCGCCATGGACGCGACCCCCGTGGTCCGTGCGGCGGTCGCACGTGCCGCGCGCGCATCGGGCGCGACCGCGAGCGGCGTCGCCGGCGAGGCCGCTGCGCTCTACGACGTGAGCTCCACCTCGAACCACGACCTCACGAACATCGTGCCCATCGCGATAGTCGCGATCGCGATCCTTCTCGCTCTCGTCATGCGGAGCGCGGTCGCTCCCGTGTACCTGATAGTGAGCGTCGCGCTCTCGTACCTCGCCGCTCTCGGGGTGTCGACCCTCGTCTTCATCGACATCGGCGGGGGCGACGGGCTCACGTTCGTGCTCCCGTTCCTCATGTTCTTGTTCCTCCTCGCCCTCGGGGAGGACTACAACATCCTCGTCATGACGCGGATACGGGAGGAGGCCGCGACGCGACCGCTCCGTGAGGCCGTCGTGCGAGCGATCGCACAGACGGGCCCGGCGGTGACGTCCGCGGGCATCGTGCTCGCAGGGACCTTCGGAGTCCTCGCGGTCGCGGGCGGCGGAGGTTCCGGCGGGTCGCAGATCCGGGACATCGGGTTCGGCCTCGCGATCGGCATTCTCATGGACACCTTCCTCGTGCGCACCCTCCTCGTGCCGTCGACCGTCGCCCTGCTCGGCCGGTGGAACTGGTGGCCGTCGCGCCTCGGGCGCCACGCGCACGTCCCCCACGAGGTGCGCGCCACGGTCGCGCTGCACGTCGAGACCGCCCCGGCCGCCGACGCGGAGCCCTAGCTGGAGGAGCGCCCTCTCGCCGTGCCGTCCTCGGCGAGCCGGTGGAACGGAGGCCTCACGACTCTCGCAGCGAGTGTCGCCCCCGGATGCTCGACGGCGACGTCCGCCCCGTCCGGGACCTCGGGCCGCAGGAAGGCGAGCGCGATCCCCCGGCCGAGGAGCGGCGAGAAGCTCCCGCTCGTCACCTCTCCGGAGACGGCGCCGTCGACCGCGCAGCGAGCGCCCGCGCGAAGCGGTCGCCTCGTCTCGCCGAGGAGCCCCCTCAGGAGCCGGACCACTCCCGCGGAGCGCTCCGCGAGCAGCGCCTCGCGTCCGCGGAACTCCGGCTTGGACCATCCGACGACCCACCCGAGCCCGGCCTGGAGCGGGGTGATCCCGGGCCCGAGCTCGTGCCCGTGGAGCGGCAGACCGGCCTCGAGGCGGAGCGTGTCGCGCGCCCCGAGCCCGGCGGGCCGCACGCCGACGGAGACGAGGGCGTCGAGCATCGCGCGGGCGACCTCCACGGGGAGGGCGCACTCGACGCCGTCCTCGCCCGTGTACCCCGTGCCGGCGGCCCTGCACGGTGCGCCCGCGAACGTGAAGGGCCGGGTCGCGAACCGCTCCACGGACGCCGCCTCGGGCGAGATCGTCCCGAGCGCGGCCCGCGCGGTCGGCCCCTGGATCGCGAGGACGACGCGCCGGTCCGTGACGTCCGTCCCGCCGACGGCGGCGAGCACCCCGCCCGTGTTCGCCGCGTTCGGCATGACGTCGAACGCGTCCTCGCCGGTCCACCAGACGATGATGTCGTCCGCGACGGACCCGTCGGACTCCTCGAGCAGGTGCGTGTACTGCGCGCGACCCGGAGCGATCCGATCGAGGTCGTTCGAGAGCGTCCGCTGGAGCAGGTCCCGGGTCCCGGGCCCCTCGACGTGCACGGTCCCGAGGTGGCTGACGTCGAACACGACGGCCCCCGACCGGCACGCGAGGTGCTCGGCGAGCGTCCCGGACGGGTAGCTGAGCGGCATCTCCCAACCGGAGAACTCCACGAAGCGCGCCCCGAGCGCGGCGTGCGACTCGTGGAGCGGGCTCCGCCGGAGGCTCACGCGGAGCGCGCCGACCCGCCCGGCGGGCCCGCGCTCGCGACCGCCAGCCGCTCTTTCAGCACGAGGTTCGCGTAGTCGCGCCGGTGGAGCAGACGGACCCGCACCTCCGGGTAGAGCTCCTCGAGGCGGCGGAGCTTCGCGTGCTTGCGAGTCACGAGCTCCTGCCGCAAGGTCGTGAGCTCGACGAACATCTTGTGCTCCGGCAGGTAGAAGTCCGGGCGGAACGCCGCGGCCGGACGGCCCGTCGCGTCCCACTCGAGCACGAACTCGACGGGCTCGTACTCCCAGGCGATCCCGTAGAAGTCGAAGAGCGCGGCGAGGCGCTCCTCGGACTCGTGGGCGAAGCGGGCCGTCCCCCCCGCGCCGGGGTCCCCGTCGTGGTCGATCGTCGTCACCAGCCCCGGCCCGTCGCCGTCCGCCCCTCGGGCAGCTCGGC
>JAJZBW010000067.1 GCA_021798745.1 Actinomycetes bacterium | reverse complement strand
GTCCCGACCGCGCGCCACCGGCGCGGCGGGTCCGGCACTCGGACGGGGTCGCCGGGCAGCGCGAGCCTCGCCTCGAAGCTCTCCCAGGCGATGTCCAGGTCCGGGACCGGGCGGGGGCGGGCCATGCGGGCGGCCGCGGCGTCGCGGTCGATGGTCACCTGGCCGCCGCGCTCCTGGCAGCGGTCGCAGCCCGCGAGGTGTCGGCGCAGCACGTCCGGCACGGCCAGGGGGTCGTCCGCGAGCCGCCGGAGAACCCCGTCACGAACGTGTCCCACGGCCTACCTCCCTTGTCAGAGCGGCCTCCGCGCGCCGGAGCATCGTGCCGACGTGACCGACTCGCACCCCCATGGCGTCCGCCACCTCCGCGTAGCTGAGCCCGCTGTGCCGGAGCACGAGGACCGTCGCGGAGCGCGCCGGGAGCCGGGCGAGAGCACGGCGGATCGCATCCTCGTCCTCGCGCTCGACGACGACCTCCTCGGCGCTCGCGGCGTCCGGCGCGACGAACCGGCGTTGTCGCAGGACGCGGCGCCTCTCGCCGCGGAGAGAGTTGAGCGCGAGGTGGACGGCCGCGACTCGGAGCCACGCCCCCGTGGCGGAAGGGTCGGACATCTCGGGGAAGCGCCGGCGCGCCGCGATCATGGCGTCCTGCGCGACGTCCTCGGCGAGCTGGCTGTCGCGCACGACGCTCCACGCGATCCGCACGGCGGTCGGGTAGTTCGCGCGGAAGAAGGACTCGAAGCGCGACACGTCGGCGCGGTCGCTCCCGTGCTCCTCGCTCGCCTGCATCCCCATCACCTGTCCAGCACCGCGGGAGACCGGATTGTGACGCGGTCCGGGGTGCGGTGGACCGCGGGCCGGAGTGTCGCACGGAATGCGTGCCCGTCGACGTCGCCTAGACTTCCGGGCCGGCGGACCGGGCGACTCGCGCCCCGGGTCGCCCGAGCCCGCGCGCCGCCCGGCACGCCGGGCGCCCGAGCTGGCCCAAGGAGCGCACCACCATGGCTGAGATCCCACTCGTCGCAGCGGTCCGCGGGGAGCGCGGCTCCCGCTCGAGCCGGCGCCTCCTGCACGCTGGACATGTCCCGGGGGTCGTGTACGGGCACGGCGTCGCGCCTGTGTCCGTGTCCGTGAACGCGCGGGAGCTCCGCGGGGCCCTCTCGGGAGGGTCCGGCGTCCACGCGCTCATCGACCTCGACGTCGCGGGAACCCACCACCTCGTGATCGCACGCGACCTGCAGCGCGACCCGGTGCGGCAGACGGTCTCCCACGTGGACTTCCAGGTCGTCCGCCGCGACGAGGTCGTCTCCGCGGAGGTCGCGCTCGGGCTCACGGGCGACACGCTCGCGGTGACGCGCGCGGGAGGGACCGTCGAGCACCTCGTGCTCGCCGTCTCGGTGAAGGCGAAGCCCGCGGACATCCCGACGCATCTCGAGCTCGACGTGTCGGGCCTCGAGATCGGCTCGGTCCTCCACCTCGCCGACGTGCCCCTCCCGCGCGGCGTGGCTCTCGACGGCGACCCCGACACGGCGGTCGTCGTCGCGCACCCGCCGAAGGGCGCGTCCGCGGGTGCCGACGGGGAGGTCCCGGCCGAGCCCTCGTCGGAGAGCTGAGCACGGCCCCGCTGCGGGCGCGGCGCGCCGACGCGCCGCGGACAGGAGCGGCCGCGGACCTGCTCGTGCTCGGTCTCGGCAACCCGGGCGCGGAGTACGAGCACACGCGCCACAACGCGGGAGCGGACGCGGTCGTGCTCCTCGCGGCGAGGCACGGTCTCGTGCTGCGTGCCGAGCGACGTGCGCACGCGCTCGCCGCCGAGTCCGTCGTGCGGGGCCGGAGGCTCGTCGTCGCGGTGCCGACGACGTACATGAACGACTCCGGCCTCGCGGCGAGCGCGTGCGTGCGACGCTTCTCGGTCGCGGACCCCGGGCGGCTCGTGGTCGTGCACGACGAGCTCGACCTGCCCGTCGGGACGGTGCGGGTGAAGCGGGGAGGCGGGACGGCGGGCCACAACGGGCTCAAGTCCCTGCAGTCCCATCTCCACAGCACCGAGTTCGTGCGCGTCAGGATCGGGATCGGGCGTCCGCCCGGTCGAATGTCGGGCGCGGACTACGTGCTCCGCCGCCCGTCCCGGGCGGACGGGGAGGCTCTCGCGGTCGCGTGCGAGCTCGCCGCGGACTCGGTGGAGATGGTGCTCGACGAGGGACCGGAGGCCGCGATGAACGCGGTGAACGGTCGATGAGCCTCGGTGCCCTCGCCGGGCTCCTCCGTGGGTCGCCCGCGCTCGCGGACCTTCTCGCCCCCGAGGGCGCGGTCGTCGCGGTGCCGGAGAGCGCGCGCGCGTTCGTCGTGTCGGCGCTCGCTCGGCTCGGCTCGGCAGCGGTCGTGCTCGTCGCGACTCCGACGGCAGCGGAGGCCGAGCACCTCGCCCACGATCTCGCCGCGTTCGCGCCCCCGGGATCGGTCGACCTTCTCCCCGCGTGGGAGACCCTCCCGTTCGAGCGCGTCTCCCCCGCCGTCGAGACGATGGGCCGTCGGCTGCGGGCACTCTGGCGTCTCGGCATCCGCGACGAGCCCGCGGCGGGCACGCCGAGCGTCGTCGTCGCCTCCGTGAAGGCGCTGCTCCAGCGGCTCGGGACCGAGCCCGCGGGCGCGGCTCCGGTCCTCGTGAGGACCGGGGAACGGGTCGACGTCGACGAGCTCGTCGAGTCACTCGTCCGCGCCGGGTACCGGCGCGAGTACCAGGTCGAGCACCGGGGAGAGGTCGCGGTGCGCGGAGGGATCGTGGACGTGTTCCCCTCGACGGGAGAGGACGGCATCCGCGTCGACTGCTTCGGGGACGAGGTCGACCGGCTCACGGAGTTCGACGTCGCCGACCAGCGCTCGACGCGCGAGGTCACGTCCGTCGAGATCTTCGGGTGCCGGGAGCTCGTGGAGAGCGAGGCCGTGCGGAGGCGGGCAGCGGAGCTCGCTGCAGACGGGCCGTTCGCGGTCGAGCAGTTCACGAGGATCGCGAACGGGGAGAGGTTCGACGGGATCGAGTCGTTCCTCCCGTGGCTCTCCGGCGAGGAGACGCTCATAACCGACGTGCTCCGAGCGGGCGACACCGTCGCGCTCGTCGACCCGCGACGGATGCGCGACCGCGCCGCGGAGCTCGTCGGGGAGGAGGAGGCGCTCGCGTCCGCCCTCGCCGCCACCTGGGGGCTCGAGGGGGACCCCGCTCGCGCGCTCCCGCGTCTGCACCTCGGCTACGAGCGCCTCCTCGCCCGCTGCGGGGCGCGTTCGCTCTCGCTCCCCCCGAGCGCCGAGGGGCCGGGGACCTCGTCGGTCCGCTCGGTCGGATGGCCCCCCTCCCTCGGGGACGCCGGCGTTCTCGCGCGGCGCGTCGGGGAGCTCGCACGGTCCGGGTGCACGGTCGCGGTCTGCGGCGAGGGTCGAGGGAGCGCGAAGCGCCTCGCGTCGGTCCTCTCCTCGGAGGGGGTCGTCGTCGACGACCTGCTCGACGCGACGGAGGAGGAGCGCGACTCGGCGCTCCGGCGCCCGGGTGTCCACGTGCTCGTGCAGTCGCTCGACCGCGGCTTCGTGCTCGAGGAGGCGTCCGTCGCGGTGCTCGCCGAGAGCGACGTCACGGGGCGACGGCGGCCGCACCGGGTCCCGCGTGCCCGCCCACGCGCCGTCGAGGGGTTCTTCGACGACCTCGCCGCGGGCAGCTTCGTGGTCCACCACGTCCACGGGGTCGCACGCTACGGGGGCATGGTGACTCGCTCCATCGGGGGTGCGGAGCGCGACTACCTCCTGCTCGAGTACCGGGGAGGGGACCGGCTCTACGTCCCGTCCGACCAGATCGACGCGGTCACCCCGTACACGGGGGGGGAGCAGCCGGCGCTCAACCGACTGAACGGCGGCGAGTGGCAGAAGCAGCGCTCCCGCGTCCGCCACGCGGTGCGAGAGGTCGCCCAGGAGCTCGTCGTGCTCTACCAGAGGCGGCTCGCCTCGGCCGGGCACGCGTTCGGGGAGGACTCCCCCTGGCAGGCCGAGCTCGAGCAGGCCTTCCCGTTCCCCGAGACCCCGGACCAGCTCCGGGCGGTCTCGGACGTGAAGGCGGACATGGAGCGCCCGGTCCCGATGGACCGGATCGTGTGCGGGGACGTCGGCTTCGGAAAGACGGAGGTCGCGCTCCGGGCGGTGTTCAAGGCCGTCCAGGACAACAAGCAGGCGGCGGTCCTCGTGCCGACCACGCTCCTCGCGCAGCAGCACTTCCAGACGTTCTCGGAGCGGTTCGCCCCGTACCCGGTGCGCGTCGAGGTGCTGTCTCGGTTCCTCACGCCGCGCGAGGCGCGTTCGGTCGTGTCCGGGCTCGCGGACGGGTCGGTGGACGTCGTGGTCGGGACGCACCGGCTCCTCGCGGACGACGTCGTGTTCTCGCGCCTCGGTCTTCTCGTCGTGGACGAGGAGCAGCGATTCGGCGTCGCGCACAAGGAGGCGACGAAGAAGCTCGCGATCGGAGTGGACGTGCTCACCCTCACCGCGAGCCCGATCCCCCGGACCCTCGAGATGGGGCTCACCGGGATCCGGGACTTCTCCGTCATCGACACGCCTCCCGCCGCTCGCCAGCCGATCCTCACCTACGTGGGGGAGCTCGACGAGCGGGCGGTCGGTGAGGCGATAAGGCGCGAGCTGCTCCGGGAGGGGCAGGTGTTCTACGTGCACAACCGCGTCGCGGACATCGAGAAGGTCGCGCACGGGCTGCGGATCCTCGTGCCCGAGGCCCGGGTCGCGGTCGCGCACGGGCAGATGGACGAGGGGACCCTCGAGCAGGTCGTGCTCGAGTTCGCGCAGGGCGAGTACGACGTGCTCGTCTGCACGACGATCATCGAGTCGGGGATCGACATGCCCACGGTGAACACGCTCGTGGTCGACCGCGCCGACATGCTCGGCCTCGGGCAGCTGCACCAGCTCCGCGGGCGGGTGGGCCGCGCGGGACAGCGGGCGTACGCGTACCTGTTCCACCCGGCCGACCGCGTCTTGTCCGAGCAGGCATACGAGCGTCTCCGCACGATCGGGGAGCACACCGAGCTCGGCTCGGGCTTCAAGATCGCGATGCGCGACCTCGAGATCCGGGGGGCGGGCAACCTGCTCGGGAACGACCAGTCCGGTCACATCGCGGCCGTCGGGTACGACCTCTACGTGCGGATGGTCGCGGAGGCCGTCGCGGAGCTGAAGGGGGAGCCGGTGGTCCCGCCCGCGGAGGTGAAGATCGACCTCGCGCTCGACGCGCACCTCCCGTCGGCGTACGTCGAGCGCGAGGATCTCCGGCTCGAGGCGTACCGGAGGCTCGCCTCGGTTCGGGACGAGGCCGAGGTCGACGACATCTCCTCCGAGTGGCTCGACAGGTACGGGCCTCTTCCCGGGCCCGCCGAGGCGCTCCTCTCCATCGCGCGGCTGCGCGCGGAGTGCGTCCGGACGGGGGTGCGCGAGGTGTCCGTCGTCGCCTGGCGCCCCGGAGGGGGGGGACCGGGGCGCATGGGGGAGGTCGTGGCACGTCTCGCACCGCTCGCGCTTCGTGCGTCGGCCGCGGTCCGGCCCCAGAGGCTCGCGCCCCGGGCCGTGCGCAAGGATGACGCGTCGCAGCTCGTCGTCCCGCTGAAGGCAGGTCCCGACGTGGCGCTGCGCCTCGCCTCTCTCCTCCGCGAGCTCGTCCCGGACGAGGTCCCCCGGTCGGCCGCCCGATGAGCGGGCTGGCCTCGCGGCCGAAGCCCTCGTAGCATCGGGGCACCGTGCGCAAGACACTCCTCTCGATCGCGGGCCTCGCGGCCCTCTCGCTCGGCCTCAGCGCCTGCGAGGTGTCCGTCACCCCCTACGCGGCGCTCGTCGGCGGGACGTCGATCTCGTCCGCGAGCCTCACGGACGCGATGCACACCATCGCGACGAACCCGGGGTACCGCTGCGAGGTCCTGTCGGGGCTGACGACGGGAGCGACATTCTCGATCGAGGGCAGCGGCGGGTCGACCTACGCCTCCGGATACGCGGCGGACGTGCTGACCCAGCTCGTCCAGTACCAGGTGCTCCACGACGCGGTCCTCCGGCTCGGCCTGCCCGAGACCTCGTTCGCCCGTCAGCTCGCGACCTCCCAGCTGCCGCAGGCGTTCGCACCGGCGACCGGGTCGACGTGCGCGACGACAGGCGCCCAGGTGCTCGCGGGCTTCTCGTCCTCGTACCGCTCCCGGATCGTCCAGTTCGAGGAGGACCAGCTCGTCCTCCTCGCGCACGCGGCCGGGGTCGAGCTCACCCGTGCCGGGGTTGCCGCGTACGAGTCGCACCACGCGTCGAGCTCCGCGCTCTCGTGCACGAGCGTGATCGAGGTCGGGTCGCGTGCGGCGGCCCTCGCCGCCCGCAGCAAGGTCACGGCCGGCGCGAGCTTCGCGTCGGTGGCGCGCACGGTCTCGATCGACCCGAGCTCGGCCAAGGGAGGGTCGCTCGGCTGCGTGTTCCCGAGCGCGTTCGCGAGCCCGCTCGACACGGTGATCGCGAACCTCCCGGTCGGCACCGTGTCCTCGCCCGTGCCGTTCGGGACGAACTACGTGCTCTTCTTCGTCACGAGCCGCCCTCTCGCGTCGCTCACGCAGGCCGCGGCGGCGCTCGTGAACGCCCAGCAGGCGAAGTTCCCCGGTCTCCTCGCCCGCGCGACCGCCGCGACGCACGTGGTCGTCGACCCGACGTACGGCTCCTGGGCGCGTTCGGGGACGTCGTTCCACGTCGCTCCTGTGACGGGGCCGCCCGACGCGCTGCTCCCGAACCCGGCCGCGGTGACCCCACCGGCGGCCTCGCCGAGCCCGGCCGGTTGACGGCGGTCGGCGGGCCCGGTCGATGAGCGGACCCGTCGCCTCGGACCCGCGGCGCGGGGCGCGAAGCGGGCCACCGTCGGGCGCGGTTCCGGTCGTCTCCTTGGAGGACTCCTCGGTCGTGGCCTCGCCCCGGGTCGTGCCGACGGTCGTCGTCGTCGGCCTCGGGCCCGCGGGGCCGGAGCTCACGACGCTCGAGGCGCGCGAGGTGCTCAACGACATGGGAGTCGTCCTGTTGCGCACGGGCCGCCACCCGGCGGCCGCCCCGCTCGTCGAGGAGGGGGCGCGCCCGCTCGACGCCCACTACGAGCGTGCGGAGACCTTCGACGAGGCCTACGAGGGGATCGTCGAGGAGGTGGTCGCCGCGGCGACCGAGCACGGCAGGGTCGCCTACTGCGTGCCCGGGTCCCCGTTCGTGCTCGAGCGCTCCGTCGCGAGGCTCATCGAGGACGAGCGGGTCGCGGTGCGCGTCGTCCCGGGGATGTCCTTCCTCGACCTCGCGTGGTCCCGGCTGCTCGTCGACCCCGTCGCGGAGCGCGTCCGGCTCGTCGACGCCGAGCGGTTCTCCGCGGACGCGGCCGGGGACACGGGCCCGATGCTCGTCGCCCACCTGTGGTCGCGCCTCGTGTGCTCCGACGTGAAGCTCGCGCTCGAGACGCCTCCCGGGGAGCCCGTGGTTCTCCTCCACCACCTCGGCCTCGAGGACGAGGTGGTGCGGGAGGTCGCGTGGGACGACCTCGACCGGATCACCGAGATCGACCACCTGAGCGCGATCTACGTCCGGAGCCTCGCGGCCCCGGTCGGCGCCGAGCTCGTGCGGCTCTCCGAGCTCGTGCGCACCCTCCGGGATCGGTGCCCGTGGGACCGGGAGCAGACGCACGACTCGCTCGTGAGGCACCTCGTGGAGGAGACCTACGAGGTCGTCGAGGCGATCGAGGACCTCGGATCGCGTGAGGGGCCGGATGCGGCGTCGCACCTCGAGGAGGAGCTCGGAGACCTCCTCTGCCAGGTGATGCTCCACGCGACGCTCGCCTCCGAGGAGGGGCTGTTCAACCTCGCGGACGTCGCGCGCGAGGTGCACGACAAGCTCGTCCGTCGCCACCCCCATGTGTTCGGCCCCGGGGGCTCGGGCGACCTGCGGGGGTCGGAAGAGCTCCGCGCGAGCGACGTGCTCGGCCGGTGGGAGCAGGCAAAGATCGAGGAGAAGGGGCGCGAGAGCCTCCTCGAGGGGATCCCCTCGTCGCTCCCCGCGCTCGCGCTCGCTGCAAAGCTCGAGTCGAAGGTCGCAGGCGCGTCGCTCGGGTGGGAGGTGACGGGACAGGGCGCGGGGTCCCTGCGCACCTCGCTCGATTCCCTCGCCACGGGGGACGCGAGCGTCGCGGGAGAGCTCCTCCTCGGCGTCGCACGGCTCGCCGCGAGCCTCGGTTCGGACCCCGAGGAGGCGCTCCGCCGCGCGGCGCGCTCGTTCGCGACGCGTCTCGACAGGCTCGAGCGCGCGGCGCGCGGCGAGGGAAGGACCCTCGCGCAGCTCCCTCCCGAGCAGGTGGCCGCGAGGTGGGAGGCGAGCCGGACGGACTGACCCACGGCGCCTCTGCCAGCTCCTCTGGGGACCGCTTTGCTAGCTTGGCAAGCACTCCAGCCACACAGGCAACAGGCCGCACGTCGGGGCGGCGGACAGGAGCGGTCAGTCCCATGAGCGAGATCGCACTTCTCAGCGCACGCGAGGTCCTCGACTCCCGGGGGAACCCCACCGTCGAGGTCACGTGCGAGCTCGAGACGGGGGCGAGCGGGAGGGCGATCGTGCCCTCCGGGGCCTCCACGGGGACCTTCGAGGCGACGGAGCTGCGCGACGGGGGGTCCCGGTACGGGGGAAAGGGCGTGCGCACGGCGGTCGCGCACGTCGAAGGGGAGATCGCCGCGGCGCTCGCGGGCCGCGACGCGCTCGACCAGCGGGGGATCGACCTCGCGCTCGTCGACCTCGACGGGACGCCGACGAAGTCGCGGCTCGGGGCCAACGCGATCCTCGGGGCGTCCCTCGCCGTCGCGAAGGCGGCCGCGGACGAACTCGGGGTCGGCCTCTACCGCTACGTCGGAGGGGTCTCCGCGCACGTGCTCCCCGTCCCGATGATGAACGTCGTGAACGGCGGCGTCCACGCGGACAACAACGTCGACTTCCAGGAGTTCATGGTCGTCCCGCTCGGGGCGGCGTCGTTCTCCGAGGCGCTCCAGTGGGGGGCGGAGACCTACCACGCGCTGAAGGGGGTGCTCCACGCGCGCGGGCTCGGGACGGCCGTCGGGGACGAGGGGGGCTTCGCCCCGAACCTCTCCTCGAACGAGGACGCGCTCCGGGTCCTCGTCGACGCGATCGAGGCGACGGGGCGCACGCCGGGGACGGACGTCGCGATCGCCCTCGACCCGGCGACGAGCGAGATCTACCGGGACGGGAGCTACGTGCTCGCGGGCGAGGGGCGGACGCTCGCCGCAGCGGCGTTCACCGAGTACTGGGTCGACATCTGCGAGCGCTACCCCGTCGTGTCGCTCGAGGACGCGATGGCCGAGGAGGACTGGAGCGGGTGGGCGATGCTCACCGAGGCGCTCGGGGGCCGGCTCCAGCTGGTCGGGGACGACGTGTTCGTGACGAACGTCGAGCGCCTCGAGCGGGGGATCGCGTCGAAGGTGGCGAACGCGGTGCTCGTGAAGGTGAACCAGATCGGGACCCTCACCGAGACGCTCGAGACCGTCGCAAGGGCGACCTCGGCCTCCTACCGGAGCGTGATGTCGCACCGGTCCGGCGAGACGGAGGACACGACGATCGCGGACCTCGCGGTCGCGACGGGCTGTGGGCAGATCAAGAGCGGCGCGCCGGCGCGATCGGACCGTGTCGCGAAGTACAACCAGCTCCTCCGGATCGAGGACGAGCTCGGGGAGAGCGCCTCGTTCCCCGGAGCGGCGGCGTTCGAGCGGCCGGGCGCGCCGGAGCGCCCCACGGGCCGGTCGGGACCGGCGGGTGGGGAGCGGTGAGCGCTCTCTACCGGGCGCGCGCCTCGTTGCTCCTCGCGGTCGGGCTCGCGACCGCTCTGCTCGTCGTCGAGCTCCCCATCGGGGAGCTCCTCCACCAGCGAACCCAGCTCGCTCTCGTCTCGGGCGAGCTCGCCCGGGTGGACGCGACGAACGCGGCGCTCGCGGGGGACATCACCGCGCTCGGGAAGGCGGCGACGATCGCGTCGATCGCGCACGCGGAGTACGGGCTCGTCCGCTCGGGGCAGCGCGCGTACTCCGTCGTCGCCCCCGGGTCCTCCGGGGCGGTCGCACCGGGGCTCGCCTCGCACGTCGTGCCCGGAGTCGACCTCGTGCTCTCCTCGGCGAACGCGCTCCTCGCGGAGCAGACGACGCGTCCCCGCACGAACGTGGACGGGACGCCGGCGACCGGGAGCCTGTGGAGCCGGGTCCTCGACCGGCTGGAGTTCTGGCGCTGGGCGTTCTGAGCGGGGTGACACAGGTGCAGGGGTGCGCCAGCGGGCGCCGCGGCGCGTGTCGGCCGGGCTCTCGTGGGCAGGTGGTAGCGTGCGCGCGGACGGAGCGACGATGACGACCTGGGACGGGACCGGACTACCACCTGCGGCGAGGGCTCGGGTCGACCGTGCGGGCGCGTCCGGCGTCCGCTCGAGCCTTCTCGGCGTACCGGGCCACGCTGGAGTCGAGAGCTGCGGTTTCACGCCCGTCGGCGAGGTGATGGGCTGCATCGTCGAGTACATCGGGTTCCAGGGGTACGGCGGGTGCGGGTGGTACCCGGGGACCGCAGGGAGCGCGTGGGGCATCGGGACGACGGCGCCCCCGACGGTCACGAGCGGGTCGGGGTCGCGCTGGGCGGGCTTCGCCCCCTACGTCGACGCCCTCTACCACGGGTGGGACACCGCGGTCGACCGGATGCTGACCGAGGCGCGCGCCCTCGGGGCGGACGGCGTCGTGGCGGTGTCCCTCACCGAGGAGCACCTCGGGGCGGGGAACCGGGAGTTCCTCGCCCTCGGGACGGCGGTCCGCTCGACGGGGTCGACGCACACGACGCGCCCGTTCACGACGACGCTCGCGGGACAGGACATGGCGAAGCTCGTCCACTCGGGGTGGATGCCCGCGGCGATCGTCGTCGGGATCTCCGTCGGCATCCGTCACGACGACTACCGGACCCTCGTCGCGCAGCGTGCGTTCGGAGCGAACGTCGAGGTGGAGGGCTACACGGAGCTCGTGAGCGCGGTCCGTGCGGACGCACGTCGCCAGCTCGCGCGGCGCGTCGCGCACTACGGGGCCGAGGGCGCGATCCTCGACTCCCCCGTCGCTCTCTCGATCCACGAGCTCGACGTCGGAGAGGGGCACACGGACCACGTGGCCGAGTCCAGCGCGCTCGCGAGCGCGGTCGTGCGGTTCCACCGCGCGGAGACCCTGCCCCCAGTACCCATCATGGTCCTCCCGCTCGGCGGGGCCGGGGTGACGAATCGGAGGAAGACGGCGAGATGACCGACCGCGAGACGACCGAAGCACCGGGCGACGAGCTCGGGATCCCCGAGGACGCGATGCGTCGGCTCGCGGAGATGCGCCCGGGGTCCCCCGGGGCCCTGTTCACGTCCGACCTCACGGTGAACGAGTTCCTGCTCGTCCGGGAGGCGGGGTTCCGGCCGCTCGGCCTCGTGCTCGGTTCGAGCATCTACCACGTCGGCCTCCAGGTCGGGCGCTGGAGCCAGAACATGGAGCTCGACCGGCTCTCCCAGGCGATGTACCACGCACGAGAGCTCGCCATGTCGCGCATGGAGGCCGAGGCTGCCGCGCTCGGGGCCGACGGGATCGTGGGCGTCCGCCTCGAGATCGAGTTCAAGGAGTTCGGGAACGACCTCGCGGAGTTCATAGCGGTCGGCACGGCCGTGAAGGCCGACGAGGCCGGATCGTGGCGGAACGACGAGGGCAAGCCCTTCACCTCGGACCTCTCCGGCCAGGACTTCTGGACACTCGTGCAGTCCGGGTACGCGCCGCTCGGGATGGTGATGGGAAGCTGCGTCTACCACATCGCCCACCAGAGAGGGTTCGCGGCGCTCTCCAACGTCGGGCGGAACGTGGAGATCCCGCAGTTCACCGAGGCGCTCTACGACGCCCGCGAGCTCGCGATGAGCCGGATGCAGGCCGAGGCCGAGCAGCTCCACGCGGAGGGGATCGTCGGGGTGCAGCTCCTCTCGCTCCCGCACCGATGGGGCGGGCACACGACGGAGTTCTTCGCGATCGGGACTGCCGTGCGGCCGCTTCGCGCCGACCACGCGATCGCGACGCCCCAGCTCGTGCTGCCGCTCACGGACTAGTGGCGGACGAGCACGACCCGTCGGACCGGTCGGTCGTCCCGGCCGCCGGAGCGGCCCCCGAGCCCGCGAGCTCCGACCCCGGGGCGGTGACGACCGTCGAGATGCTCGCGGCCGCCCTCCGTGCGGACGCCACCGACCTCGCCGTCTACGAGCGCGTCCTGTTCTCGAGCCTCGCCGAGAGCCTCCCACCCGGGGTCGTCGAGGTAGAGCGGTCACGGTCGGTGTCCGACCGGATGGCGGGACGCCCGGGTCGGCCGACCGCGATCCGGGTCCGGCTCGCGGACGAGACCCTCGAGATCGCCGAGGGGAGAGGGGCACCGAGCGCGAGGATCGCCCGGGACGTGCGCGGGGTCACGATCAGCCGACGCGACGTGACGATCGCCGAATGGTCGGTGCGTCTCGCGGAGCTGCTCGAGCAGGTCGCTCGGGACAGCGCCTCGACGCGCGAGGCGCTCGCCCGGCTTCTCCGGGCCGAGTGAGGCCGGGGTCGGCGGCCGAGCGCCCGCCGGCAGCGACGACCCCGAGGGACGGCGTCACAGTCCGAGGATCGCGGCGCACTCGGGCCACGGGCCCCACCCGCTCGCGAGGTAGAGCTTGTACGCGAGCGCGTCCTGGACCGAGGGAGGAGCCGCGCTCGGAAGCCCCGTCCCTCCGAGGCCCTCCCAGGTTCCGAGGCTGAACTGGTAGGCGCCGTAGTAGCCGTTCCCCGTGTCGAGGGCGTAGTCGTCGCTCGACTCGCAGTTGCGGATCCCGGCGAAGTCCTGCGCGAGCGAGCCAGCGGGGATCGGGCTCGTGGAGGCCGGGACCCCGTTCGGGGCCGGAGGCCCGGCCGCGGTCGCCGGAGGTCCTCCGGCGGGGGACTGGCCGGGAGCGGGCGTCACCGGGGTGGGCGACGAGCCCGCGCTCCGCGCG
>JAJZBW010000066.1 GCA_021798745.1 Actinomycetes bacterium | reverse complement strand
GACCGGGAGCCCGAGCGCCCGGACGCCGGGACCTCGCACCGCGGCGGCGACGTGTCGCGCGAGCGCGACGTCCGGAGAGGCGAGCCAGAGGTTGAAGGCGACGAGCGGACGGCGAGCGCCGACGCACGCCGCTCCCGCGGTCGGGTGCGGCACGCGCGGGCCCGTGTCGGGGGCGAGGGTCGACCACGCGGACCGGCGTACCTCCGGGAGCGAGCGCTCGGGGCCGCAGAGGAAGCAGGGGAGCGCGAGGTCCTCCCCGGCCCATCGAGCGAACTCGTCCCGGGCGGCGACCGCCTCGTCGAGAGGGTCGACGAAGGCCCGCGGCCCGACGGGAGCGAACGGGACGACGTCGAGGACTCCGATCCTCGGATGGACGCCCTCGTGGACGCGCAGGTCGAGCAGCCCGGCGGCCGCCCGCGAGAGCGAACGGAGCGACGTCGCGAGGTGCGGACCGGCGAGGGTGAGCACCGAGCGGTTGTGCCAGGGGTCGGAGTGGAGGTCGAGGAGCGACGGAGCGCCCGCCCGGGCGATCTCGTCGACGAGCACGCGGTCGCGGCCTTCGCTCAGGTTCACGACGCACTCGAGCACGCGCGGCCCTCCGCCGTGCCGCCCGGGAGGGCGCGTCTAGCGGACGCTGTGGAGCGTGAGGTGGCGACGCTGGCGCGCGAGGCGACGGCGCTCGCGCTCCGAGGTCCCTCCCCACACGCCGTGGTCGATGTGGTTCGCCATCGCGTACTCGAGGCACTGGCTCTTCACGGGGCAGCCCGCGCAGATGCGGCGAGCGACGTCCACTCCCACGCCGTCGCTCGGGAAGAAGGTCTCGGGAGGTAGCTCCCTGCACTTGCCCTCGGCCATCCACACGGTGTCCATCACACCACCATTCTGCCGTCCCGGGGGCGGGCCTCCGTGCGTGCCCTCCGGGTGCCGAACCTGGACCCGGCCGCACGTCCTCCCGCCGGCCGACCGGCGCGGTCAGTCGAACAGGTGGCGGGAGCACGAGGAGGGACCGCACGGTACGCGACCCTCCGACCAGCGGCTGTCCGCCTTCGGTCCGAACCTACACCCCTATGCTGTGGCGGAGCTGTTAGCGTCCGGTTAGCGCTCTGTGGTGCGGGCGGGACGCGGCGGCCTGCCGGTCCGGGGCCCACCCGCCGCGGGCGGGCCCGCCGGTAGAGTGGTGCGGGCCCGGGCGCCACCCGACGAGGCGCCACCTGACCGGAGGGCGCCGGAGCCCGGCTGACCTCTGCCGACAGCAAGGAGCGCGGAATGACGATGCCACCCGCCGAGGCGAGCGCGCCGCCCGAGCCACCTCGGGGGCACGTGCGCGTCGTGTACCTCGGTCCGGTCGCGCCCCACTGGGAGGTCGAGTCGCAGTTCGGGGACCGCTCCGTCGTGGAGGCGTTCCGGGAGCGGGCGCTCGCTCGCCTCGTCCTGCTGCCGCCCCACGACCCGCAGTTCCGGAGGAACCGCGAGCGGGTCGTGCGGGACGCGGAGCGGGAGAACCTCATGCTCGAGTGGGACCTCGGGATGCCCGAGGAGGAGCCTCCGGCGCGCAGCTCGGCCCCGGACGACGCGGCGCCACGTCCCGCCGAGGACGCGCCCGGCACGGGGGGCGAGCCGGCGGAGTAGCTCCGCCCGGTCGGACGGGACGGGAGGTCCGGGCGCGGGTCAGTCGCCCGCGGCCGGCGGATCGAGGTCGTCGAGCGGCGGGAGGTTCACGCGCTCGATCCAGAGCCCGGGCGCGTCGAGCTCGGCGGGCGTCGGAAGGGCGCCCTCGACGACCCAGAGCTTCGCGAGCTCGGCGTCCCCGGTCCGCTCGACGACACCGCGGACGAAGGACTCGCCCCGGTCCACGGACTCCTGGTCGAGGCGGAGGCCGAACAGGGACTCGGCGACGCGCTCCTCGTCGCCGCGCTCGACGCGTCTACGGCGCATCGCCTCCCCGATCGCGCTTCGTGCGCCGATGGCGCGCTGCGCGACGGTGTCGGTCACCCACTGGGCGTATCCCGCGACCGCGGAGCTGAGGGCGGAGAGCTCCGCGCGCACGCGGCGAGTCTCGGGGGTGTCCTCGATCTCTCCGAACGCTCCCGGGTCCCCGAGGAGGCGGGTGAGGTCGGGCACGTCCGACCCGATCCCGGAGACCGCCTCGCCGAGGCGCTGCTCGAGCGCCTTCGGGTCGGGCCGGAACCCCCGCGCCTGGGCGACGAGGAGGGACTCGAGGCGCGAGCGGACGTGCGAGCGGGTGAGCACCGAGTGGGTCGCGACGTCGTGCACGCACAGCCACAGGAACAGGTCGTCGGGCGGGAGGCTCCAGTCCTCCGCGAAGCGCTTCGCGTTCCCCGGGACGACGAGCAGCTCGGAGTCGCTCCGCCGGGGGAGGGGGAGCTCGTACTGGCCGAGCGCCCGCTCCGCGAGGTGCCCGACGACGGAGCCGACCTGCATGGCGAGCATCGCGGGCGCGATCGCGGTCGCCCACTGAGCGATGAAGGCCGCGACGTCGTCCGCGTCGGGCTCCTCGCCGGCCGCGACCGCGACGCCCGGCGGGGTCGAGGCGCCCGGAGGAGGCGCGAGCGCAGAGGCGATCTGCTCGACGACCGGCCTCCATCCCTCGAGGCTCCGTCGCGCCCACTCGGAGCGCCCGGTCGCGACGATCGAGAGCGGCTGGCCGCCCGGGGTCGTGGTCATCCCGGTGACGTCTGCGACGTGGAGCTCGGCCACCCCGAGAAGCCCCTCGAGGCGGATGCGGTCCACGGGGTCGACGTTCGCCTCGGGCCCGTCGCCCGAGGCGACGCGCTGGGCGAGCTGGAGCGCGAGGTCCCACTGGATGGGCTCGTCCGTCCGGAGGAGGCGGAGCAGGTCGCCGAGCATCCCCGGGAAGAAGCCCCCCATTCCGGAGGGGAGATCGGGGGCCATGACGCGAATCTAGGCGCGGCGCCTCAGCGCCGTGCCCGGAGCCGCACCGAAGGGAGAGGGGGTGCGGGGACCGGAGGTGCGTCGTCGCCAGGGACGGAGCCGAACCCACCGTCCTCCCAGCGCGCGCGTGCGGCGCCGATCTCCTCCGAGGAGCGTGCGACGAAGTTCCACCACACGAGGATCTCCTCGCCGAGGGGAGGGCCTCCGAGCAGCAGGAGGCGCGCCCCGGAAGGGGACTCGATCGAGATCTCCTCCGTCCCGGCCGCGGGCACGACGAGCTCGCCGGGCCCGACGGGGCGCGTCGTGCGGGTCCCGCCGGACACGAGGTCCGCGCTCCCGTCGAGGACGATCACGACGTGCTCGTGGGAGGGGTCGAGAGCGACCGGACCGGTCGTCCGGGGAGCGGACGCGCGAAGGACGAGCTCGACGGCGAGGCCGGGGGCGCGTGTCGCGAGCGGTGAGGAGACGCGAGCGAAGGAGCCGAGAAGGACGCGGCACGAGGAGGCGCCGAGCCGGACGGTCGGAAGGTCGGTCGCGTGCCGGTAGGCGGGCGCGACCCCACGTGCGTGGTCCGGGAGCGCCGCCCAGAGCTGCACTCCGTGCAGCACGGGACCGTGCCCGCCCGGAGAGCGCTCCGAGTGGACGATCCCGGCGCCTGCGGTCATGAGCGACACCTCGCCGGGACCCACGAGCGCGTCGCTCCCGAGGCTGTCCCGGTGGCGGAGCTGCCCGTCCACGAGGAACGTCACGGTCTCGAGCCCGACGTGCGGATGCGGGGCGACCTGCATCCCGGGGAGGTCTCCGACGGCCGACAGCCGATAGGAGTCGAGGAAGCACCACGGGCCGACGGTCCGGAGCCGGCGCGTCGGAAGGAGCCGGGTGACGAACGTGCCGTCCCCGAGGTCCGCCGCGCGACCCGTGAGCAGCTCGGGGAGGGCTGCGCCCACCGGCGGCGCTCGGGTCCTACCCGACCTGCGAGCCGTCGAGGACGGGCACGACGTCGAGCGTGCGCCCGGAGCGGACGACCCCGACACGGACGCGTGACCCCGGAGGCGAGAAGTAGAGGCGCCCCTGGAGCTGCGCCATGGAGGTGACCCGGCGGCCCGCGACCGACACGATCACGTCCCCGGCGCGCACCCCCGCACGTGCGGCGGCGCTCCCGGGAGACACGAGCGTCACCGTGACGCCGCGGACCGGGGCGTTCGTGGTCGTCCCCTCGATCCCGAGCCAACCGTGCTCGACGGTGCCCGACGCGAGGAGCTGGTCCACGACGCCGCTCGCGATCCACGCGGGGGTCGCGAGCGCCTCGTTCCCGAGCTGTCCCGTGACGATCCCGAGGACGTCGCCCCGGGCGCCGACGAGCACGGAGCCCGGGGGCGCCGCGTCGCTCGGGAGGTCGGTCGCCATCGCGTCGACGAGGATCGTGCTCGCGGTCGTCGTGGTCGCGCCGGTCGTCTCCACGGATCCGACCGAGAACCGCGACCCGCCGGGGGCGCTGAGAGCGACGGCGAGCTCCCGCTGGCCCGTCGAGGGGGCGGGGGCGAACGGGGCGACGGGGAGGTCCGAGACACCGTTTATGTGCACGAGCGCGAGGCCGCTCGACGCAGCGCGCTGGGAGAGGTCGCTCGCGAGGACCGTCCCCACGTAGTCCATGCCGTCCGCGAGAGTGACGACGATGCTCGAGGCGCCGACGACGTCGGCAGCGGGGGCGACGAGCATGCCGTCCGGGCGGACCCCGACCGCGAGCACCCGGACGGAGGTCGCGCCGCGTGTGACCTCCACCGCGACGACCGAGCGGCCGATCGACGCGATCTGGGCAGCGAGGGTCGCACCGACGGAGGCGGCGGCAGGAAGGCTCGGGAGCGTCGTGCTCGAGGCGAGGGTGGACCCGGAGGCGACGTCGCCGGGAGCGGCCGTGCGAGCGGTGATGGCCGAGGCGAGGTGCGTCCCGAGGGCGACGAGCCCGGTTGCGAGGATCGCGCCGACGAGCCCGGCCGTCCAGGCGCTCGCCTTCGTAGGCTGGCTGGCCAGCCAGCGGCGGCGCACGGTGATCGGGTCGAGCGGGAGCGACGTCCCGAACGAGCCGAGCTCCGAGGGGTGTCGCCAGAGGCGGTCCTCGGGCGGGAGCGGTCTCGAGGCCGAGTCGTCCTCCGGGACGTCGTCGAAGTCGCCGGCGAAGGCAGCCACGGCGCACGACGCTATCTCCGAAGGCGCCGTGGCGCCGGTCGGCCCCCGCGCGGCGGCGCGTACGATGTCGCGGTGGCCGGTTCGCAGAAGTGAGCAGCGATCTCGCGCTGGATCTCGGGTCCGCGACGACCCGGGTCGCGGACGAGCGCGGAGCGCTCGTGCTCGAGGAGCCGACGGTCGTGGCCGTCGAGTGCGACGGCCGGGGGCTGCTCGGGTTCGGACGCGAGGCGCGCGCCCTCGGGTCGGCGACGGCGGGGCGCGTCCGGTTCGAGAGGCCGGTCCGCCACGGCCAGCTCGTCGACATAGCGCTCGGGGAGGAGCTCCTCGTCGAGGTGATGCGTGCGGCTGGAGTGTCCCGGCTCGCGCACCCACGGGTGCTCGCGTGCGTGCAGAGCTCCGCGACGCACGTGCAGCGCCGGGCGCTCGACCGGGCGCTGCGGCGGGCAGGCGCGCGGCGGGTGAGGTTCGTCGAGCACCCGGTGGCGTGCGCGATCGGTGCGGGGCTCGAGATAGCGGAGCCGTCGGGCTCGATGGTGCTCGACATCGGGGCGGGGACGACCGAGATCGGGGTGCTCGCGCTCGGGGGGATCGTGACGAGCGAGTCGCTGGCGGTCGGGACCGACGACGTGGCCGACGCCGTCCGGGCGCTCCTCGCGCGCCGGTACGACCTCGTCGTCGAGCCCGAGGTCGCGGGTCAGGTCGTGCGGCTCGTCGGAGCGGGAGAGCGCGCCCGCCCGGAGGGGGAGCACGGGGAAGCGAACCTCGAGGTGACCGGGCGGAGGGGATCGGACGGGGCGCCGCACACGGTGGTGGTGTCGCCCGAGGAGATCCGGCCGGCGGTCGACGAGCTGCTGGGCCCCGTCGTGTCGGCGGCCGTCCGGTGCATATCGAGCGCGCCTCCGGACCTCGCGAACGACCTCCTCGGGAGCGGGCTCCACCTGTCCGGAGGGGGCTCGCTCCTCGCGGGCGCCGCACAGCGGATCGCGACGGGGACCGGGCTCCCGGTGCACGCGGTCGCGGAGCCCTCGCGCACGGCGGTGCTCGGGGCGGCGCGTTGCCTCACGACGTTCGAGCTCCTCGGGGCTTCTGTCAGCTCGGCTCCCCGCCGGTGACCCCGAGCACGTCCTCGGCGGCCTGACGCACCTGCCAGTCTCGGTCGCCGAGGGCGATCCGGAGCGCCGCGTCGACGTCGGGGCCCGAGAAGGCGGCGAGGGCGACGACCGCGCGACGCCGGATCGCAGGAGAGTCGCGGGTCGCGGCGAGGACTGCGCCGAGGCCCCGCTCGTCCCCGATCGCGCCGAGCGCGGCGACTGCCGACTCCCGGCAGAGCCGGTCCGAGTGGGAGAGCGCGACCCTCGCGAGCTCGGGCACCGCGTCGGCGAGCGCGAGCTCTCCCACGGCGAACGCGGCGGCCTCCACGACCCGAGGGTCCGGGTCGGCGAGAAGGGGGGCGACCGGTGCACCCGGGACGCGAGCGGCGATCTCGCAGGTGTCGCGTCGCAGCTCCGGGTCCGGGTCGCCGAGAAGCGGAGCGAGGTCGTCGCCGCGGATGCTCCCGATCCGGGCGAGCGCGGCGGCGGCGGCGACGCGCACGCGGCCGTCTCGGTCCGCGAGACGGGCGCGCACGGCGGGCTCGTCCCCGGAGCGCCCGAGCAGCGCGACCTCGGCGCGCCGCCGAGCGGACTCCGTCGTCGACCCTCGCGGGTCCGCCCCTGTCGTCACGCGACCTCCCTCCGGGTGCACCTCGCCGCGCCGGGCGGCCCGCCTGGCTGCTCGCCCCCGCCGGAGGCGCCCCCGACGCGGCGGGAGCGCGGCTCGCCGGGAGCGGTCCTCGTGGCAGGCTACGGGTCGTGAGGGGACACACGCGCCGGCGGTGGCGCGCCCGCGGACGCGCGGGGACAGGCGCACCTCCCGGGGACGGCTCGCTCCGGGGAGGTGACGCGCGTCCCGTGACGCCCGAGGAGGAGTCCGGCCCCGGCGGCGAGCCGACGGGCGGGGGCGGCTCCCGGGGCGAGGGGGCGCCGGAGGGACGGGACGTGGACGGGAAGATCGTCGGCGAGCCCACCGGCGCGGATGCGAGCGACGACCGGCACGGGCCGGCGCCGCGCCTCCGGTGGAAGGTCGTCGGGGCCGCTGCGGGGACTGCGGCGGTGCTCGTCGTGGCGGCGGGGATCGCGTCGGTCGTGAGCGTGCCCTACTACGCGATCACCCCCGGGTCCGGGGTCCCCGTGTCGTCGCTCGTGGCGGTGCCGAGGCGCTACGCGCACTCGCACCTCGGAGGGGTGATGCTCACCGACGTCGAGCTCGTCCCGCTCCGGGCGCTGTCCTACCTGTACTACGAGCTCGACTCGAGCGCGCAGGTCGTGCCGAGCTCCGAGCTCGTCGGGACCGCGACGAGCTCGGAGTACCAGCAGCAGGGGATCGTGGACATGGCCGACGCGCGCCAGGCGGCGACGGTCGTGGCGCTCGACACGCTCGGGTACCGGACGCGGGCGGTCCCGTCAGGGGTCACCGTGTACCAGCCGGAGCCGGGCACCGCAGCCGCGCGCGGCCTCGCGGTGGGCGACGTGATCACGGCGGTGGACGGGAGCCGCGTGCGTACGGTTGCGGGGCTCGTGTCCGCGATCGGCGCGCACTCCCCGGGGGAGTCGGTCGCACTGTCCGTGCACAAGCTCGTCGGGGGGGCGGCACGGGTCGTGAGGATCCGGCTCGGCGAGATCCGGGCGTCCTCGACGGCGCCGACGGCGCCCGCGGTGTGCGCTCCGGTGGGGACCGACACGTCCCTTCCGCCGGTCGAGGTGCACGGGGCGCCGGCGCCGTGCGTCGGGATCGTCGGGGCTCTCCAGGCGTACACGACGGTCGGGCTGCCCTTCCCGGTGTCGCTCTCCGCCGACGGGATCCAGGGACCCTCCGCGGGGCTCGCGTTCACGCTCGGGCTCATCGAGAAGCTCGACAGCAAGGACCTCACCGCGGGCCTGAAGATCGCGGCGACGGGCACGATGTCGGTGACCGGGCAGGTGGGTGACGTCGGAGGGGTCGCGCAGAAGACGATCGCGGTGCGCGACGCAGGAGCCGCGCTGTTCTTCGTCCCACCCCAGGAGTACGCGACGGCGCAGGCGCACGCGGGGCCGAACCTCAAGGTCCTCGCCGTGTCCACGATCGCGCAGGCCGTCGCGGACCTGGAGGGGCTCGGCGGGCAGCTCGTGCTGCCGTCGCATAGTCACTGACGACCTAGGCTCACCCGACGTGCCCGACGAGCAGCACGCGAAGACGAACCCGTCGATCTCACCGGAAGCGGTCTCCGGGCGGTCCTTCCCGCCCGCGCGACGCGGCTACGACCCGGACGCCGTTCGGCGGTTCCTCGAGGAGGTCGCGGGGGCGATCCGAGCGCACAGGGAGAGGGAGGGCGACCTCTCCGACCGGCTCGCGGACGCGGAGAGGCGAGCGGCGTCGCCGGTGCTCGACGAGGAGACGCTCACGGCGGCAGTCGGGGCAGAGACGGCGAAGGTCCTCCGGACGGCCCACGAGGCGGCGCGTGACGTGGTCGCACGCGCCGAGGCACGCGCCGCGGAGCTGGTGGTCGAGGCAGGAGGGGTCCTCGCGGAGAAGACCCGGGAGGCGGAGTCCGAGGCACGCGCGTCGGCGGCGCGAGCCCGCGCAGAGGCGGCGTCCCTTCTCGAGTCCACGACGGCGGAGTGCAGGTCCATGGTGGACGAGGCGCGCGAGGCGAGGCGACGCATCCTCGCGGACCTCGCCGAGCGGAGGAGGGGCCTCCACCTGCAGCTCGAGCAGCTCCGTGCAGGAAAGGACGCGCTCGTCGAGGTCGTCGACGCGACGGCTCGCTCCGTCGAGGACGTGCGAGCACGGCTCGTCGCCGCGGAGGCCTACGCGAGGGTCGCGGCCGACCGGGTCGGCGAGAGCCCGTCCGCGTCCGGCGACGGGAGCGTCGAGGGACTGATCGCCGAGGCCCGTTCGCTCCCGCCGGCCGGGCCGGACGAGGTCGCGGAGGCCGGGTCGACCCCGTCCGAGGAGGTCCCGGAGGGGGCGGGGGAGACCGACGCGCCCGCCGACGGGACGGGGCCTCCGTCCGTCACCGCAGGTGCGCCCGGAGACGGCGTGCCCACGGAGGAGACGCGAGCAGAGCGCGTGCCCGCGGAGGAGCCCGGGGCCGGGGGGCCCTGGGGTGCGACGGCGGACGCGGTCGAGGGACGGGGCGAGACAGGAGCGCCGGAGCAGCCCGTCCCGCCCGTCGGGCCCGAGGCACCCGAGGAGGGCGAGGGACGGCGCGCGCGAGGCGGAGCGCCCTCGAACGCGGTCGACGACCTGTTCGCGAGGCTGCGCGCCGCGACGTCTGCGGATGCCGGGGAGGAGCATGCGGCCGTCCGGGTCCCAGGAGAGGCTCGTGGCGAGGCGCGACCTCTCGGCGGGGGGGAGGTCCCCGCGACGCGACGCGAGCCTCCCGAGGACGCACCGCGGGGAGACGCGCCGAGGAGCCCCGTGGAGGGAAGCCCCGCGGAGAGGGCCGAGGGACCCGGCGGGACGGGACCGCTCGGGCCGGGGGACGAGGACGCGGAGGCGCTCGCGCGGCGCGAGGAGGCGGTCGGCACGCTCCAGGCGGAGCTCGCGAGGATCGTGAAGAGGGAGCTCCGGTCCGCGCAGAACGAGCTGCTGGACGCCCTCCGGAACCTCCCGCGCGGTGCGTCGGCCGAGGGGCTCCTCCCGGGGGCGGACGCGACGGCGAGGCTCGCGGCCTCGGCGACCCCGCCGCTGCTGCTCGCGTTCCGCGCCGGGGGGAACGGAACGGTCGGCGGAGGGCACGCTGCGGGCGTCGACGGGGAGGAGGCGGGCGACGAGGCCGCGTCCTCTGCACGCGACCTCGCCGAGGTCGTGGTGTCGACGATACGGGCGAGACTGGAGGGCGAGCTCTCGAGGGCCGAGGACGTCGCGGCGTCGACGGAGGTCGTGGGCGCCGCCTACCGGGAGTGGAGGGGCGAGCGGGTGGACGACCTCGTCTCCGACCAGGTCGCACGCGTGTACAGCGCAGGTGTCCTCGCGGCGCTCGGCGACGGGGCGAGGGTCCGCTGGGTGGTGGACGACGGGCCGAGCGACTGCCCGGACTGCGACGACAACGCGCTCGCCGGGGCAGTGGCGGCAGGCGAGCCGTTCCCGACGGGACAGTCGCGTCCGCCCGTGCACGCCGGGTGCCGGTGCATGCTCGTTCCCAGCGAGGGCTGAGAGCGGCGGTGCGGCTCCCCGAGGACGTCCCGCGGCGCGCGCGGGGGAGGCGCCGCGGCGTCTGGCTGCTCGCGCTCCTCGTCGTGCTCGTCGTGCTCCTCGTCGTCGTCCAGGGGCTGGCGGGCTTCTACACGAACTTCCTCTGGTTCCACTGGGCCGGTCTCGGGACCGTGTGGAGGACGGTCATAGCGACCAAGGTCGTGCTCGCGGTCGTGTTCATAGCGGCGGCGTTCGCGCTGTTGTCCACGAGCTTCTGGCTCGTGGACAAGATCGCCCCGCGCGCCATGTTCCTCGCCCCCGAGCCCTCCCCGGACCTCGTCCGCCGTTACCAGGCCGTGATCGGGCCGCGGATCCGGATCGTGAGGAACGTCGTCGCGTTCCTCGTTGCGCTCGCGCTCGGATCGGGGGCGTCCGCGCAGTGGCAGCACTGGATCCTGTTCGAGAACGCGGTCCCCTTCGGGCGCGTCGACCCGCTGTTCCACCGGGACGCGAGCTTCTTCGTGTTCCGGCTCCCGTTCCTCTCGTTCCTCGTGGACTGGGTCCTCGTGGCGTTGCTGGTGACGCTCCTCCTCAGCGCGGTGGGGCACTTCTTGAACGGTTCGATCCGGGTCCAGGGGGCCCCGCGGATCGAGCCCCGCGCGCTGGCGCACCTGTCGCTCATCCTCGGCCTGATGGCGCTCGTGCGCGCCTGGGCGTACTACTACGTCGACCGGTTCGCGCTCGACCTCGCGAGCAACGGGGTGGTCAACGGAGCGAACTACACGGACGTGCACGTCCGGCTCCCGGCGATAACGCTCCTGTCCGTCGTCGCGCTCGTGGCGTTCGTGCTCCTCACGATCAACGTGTACCAGCGGACCTGGGTGCTCCCGCTCGTGGCGTTCGGCCTGTGGGCGTTCCTCGCGATCGTCGTGGGCGTCGTGTACCCGGCGCTCGTCCAGGCACTGCGCGTCACCCCGTCGCAGAGCACGCTCGAGCTCCCGTACATACAGAGGAACATCTCCGCCACCCAGTACGCGATGGGCATCTCCCGGGCGACCGTGACCCAGAGGCCGTTCCCGGCGAACCAAGACCTGACGGCGAGCGTGCTGAAGGGCTACCAGCAGACCCTCGACGACACGAACCTCTGGGACCCGAACCTCGTGTCCCCGACGTTCAACAAGTACCAGGACGTCCACGCGTACTACCAGCTCACGACCCCGCTCGCGCTCGACCGGTACCGGATCGCGGGCCGGATGACGCCGGTTCTCGTCGGGGTGCGCGCCCTCAACATCTCGTCGCTCCCGACCCAGACGTGGATCAACACCCACCTGCAGTTCACGCACGGTTTCGGGATCGTCGCGGCGCAGGCCAACACGGCCACGGGGAACGGGACGCCGGCGTTCGTCGCAGGCAACCTCCCGCCGAGCTCGAAGTCGCGCGTCCTCCGGCTCACCCAGCCCGGGGTGTACTACGCGCCGGGCCAGAGCGGGTACGTGGTGGTCGACACCCGCCAGACCGAGGTGGACTACCAGGCGGCGTCGGGGAACCAGTCGAGCAACGGGAAGGGCTCCGGCGGGGTCCCCGTCGGTTCCCTCGCGGCGCGCATCGCGTACGCGATCAACCTTCGCGACTTCAACCTCCTCGTGTCGAGCGACATCACGTCGAGGTCGCGGATCATCCCGATCACGAACGTGCGGACGGCGGTCGAGAAGGCACTTCCGTTCCTCAGGATCGACGCGAACCCGTACCCGGTGGTCGCGAACGGGAAGCTGTACTGGATGCTCGACGGGTACACGACGACGAGCTACTTCCCCTACGCACAGCCCGCGTCCACGGGGGCGCTGCCCGCCGGGAGCGGGCTCGCGGGCAGCTACGACTACGTGCGCGACGCCGTCAAGATCGTGATGAACGCGTACTCGGGGAAGATCCAGGTGTACGCGATCGACCCCGCCGCGGACCCGCTCATCGAGTCCTACTCGCGTGCCTTCCCGGGTCTCATCCAGCCGATCTCGCGGATGAGCAAGACTCTCCGGACCCACCTGCGGTACCCGCAGGACCTGCTCATGGTGCAGTCCGCGATGTACGGGAAGTACCACGTCGGGGCGAACCAGGCCTCGCTGTTCTACAGCGCGAGCGCCGCATGGGAGCTCTCCGAGACGTCGACCTCGGTGGACGGGCAGCCTCGCAACCCCCTGCAGACGAACCCGGACGGGTCGACCGCGAGCTTCCGACCGATCTACGAGCTCCTCCAGCTCCCGGGCGAGCAGGGCGAGACGTTCAACGCTCTCGAGCCACTCGTCCCGTACTCGCAGTCCGCGAACAAGGTCCAGACGCTGAAGGCGCTCCTCGTCGCGGACTCCACGTACTCGAGCTACGGGAAGCTCGAGGCGTTCGTTACCCCTCCGAACGTGTCGATCCCGGGACCCAGCTACGCGAACAGCGAGATCAACTCGAACACGACTGTGTCGAAGCAGATCACACTGCTCGGCCAGGGGGGCTCGGTCGTGTCGCTCGGGGCGGTCCAGATCCTCCCGATAGCGGACTCGCTCTTGTACGTGCGCCCGCTCTACCTCTCGTCGAGCCAGGTCGACCTACCGACGCTCGCGGACGTCGTGATCCAGTACGGGGACCAGGTCGCGATGGCCCCCACGCTCAACCAGGCGCTCGCGAAGGTGTTCGGCTCGCAGTCCGCGAGCGGCCCGCCGTCCGGGCCCGGGTCCGGCTTGCCCGCCCCGAGCACGTCGGCGACGATTCCCGCCCAGGTGCGCAAGTACGTGGCGGATGCGTCGAGCGCCTACGCGGACGCGAAGGCTGCGCTCGCGAAGGGCGATCTCGGCGCGTACCAGAAGGACGTCGACGCCGCGGGTCGCGATCTCCAAGCGGCCCAGAAGCTCCTGTCGGCGGGCTCGTCGAAGGTGTCGGGCACACGGTCCCCGCGGGCGACGACGTTCTCGAGCAGGCCCGTCCCTACCGGTTCGCTCTCGTCGAGGCACCTCGCGACGCTCTCCCCGTCGGGCGCGTCGACCGCCAGGAAGCGTGCGATCGCTCCCGAGGCGAACGCCTGACCGCGCCCCGCTCACGTGCGCACCGGCGCGGGCCTCGGGCGGGCGTCCTCCCGGTCGCGCCCGACGGCGCCGGGTTCCGGGCCCCCCCGGAGTGGTACTCTGTCCGGACCGCCGCGGGGTGGAGCAGTCTGGTAGCTCGTCGGGCTCATAACCCGAAGGTCGGAGGTTCAAATCCTCCCCCCGCCACTAGTTCGTGTGGTTC
>JAJZBW010000065.1 GCA_021798745.1 Actinomycetes bacterium | reverse complement strand
TGGTACTTCTTCGCTATCGACACGACGAGGCGGAGGTTCGACTGGACGAAGGTCCGCTGGGCCTCGTCGCCCTGGCGGATCGTGCGCTTCAGCTCGCGACGCCGGGTGGGGGTGAGGTCCTTCGCCGCCTTCGCGAGGTCCTCCTCGGCGTGCGCACGCGCCTCGATCGCCTGGGCGAGGCGAACCTCGTCGTCCTTCGTGAGCAGGGGGTACTGACCGATGTCGGTCAGGTACAGCCGTACGAGGTCCTCCTCGTCCCGCTCGACTCGCTCCTTCGCCAACGCTTTGGGCCCTCCGTGCTCGGTGCTCGTGGTGCGCGTCTCGGGGACCGACGATCACTGCCCGAGGCGCTGCCGCTCCTGGGACCTCGCGCTACGGCAGCCGACCACCCGTCCGGTCGGACGGGGCTGTCCCTGACTTCGAGACTCAGTGTAACGACGTAGTCAAGAGGCCAAATCACGAGGTCAGGGAGGGGAACGGCCGTTCGCACGCGCCTCGGGGCGCCCGGGGCACCTCACACGGGGCGCGGACGGGCACCCACGGCACGGGCGGCACGCAGGGCGCCGAACGCTCCTCCCGGGACGGCGAGCAGCGCGTCGACCTCCTCGCGACGCGTCGGGCCGGGCGCGCCGAGACGGGAAGACACGAGGGAGCCCTCCCGGCGGAGCGCCGCGAGGTCGGCACGGAGCCGAGCGAGGAGCCGGAGCACCGGCGCGTCCGCGACAGGCGAGGCCGCGGCGGCGCGCTCCTCGTACGCGCTCTCCATCGCGGGGTAGAACGCCCCGAGGAGCGCGTCGAGCACGTCGCTTCCCGCCCCCTCCCCCACGAGCACCTCGACCGCCTCGTCGATCTCCGGCGCAGGAGAGCGCGTGAGCGCCACGACCCCGGGGAGACCGACGGAGACCGGCAGGCGGGACTCGACCTCGCCCGCCCGCCACGAGTGGGCGAGGCTCGCCCCGGAGAGGTAGACGGCGAGCTGCGGCTCGCACGAGAGCGCGCGCCGTCCGAGCGCGGAGAACAGCGAGAGCTCGACGTACCGGTACCGGCCGAGGAGGTCCGCCGACTCGAGGAGCGTGAGCGGTGCGCTCACGGACCGGTCCTTCGCGGCGAGTCCGAGCCCGCGGCCCGGAAGCGGTTCGTGACCGGCATCCTCCGGTCCTTGCCGAAGGCCCGGCTCGTGACCCGGATCCCGGGAGGGGCCTGTCGGCGCTTGTACTCCGACGAGTCGACGAGGGCCGCGACGGCGCGGACCGTCGGCTCGTCGTGGCCGAGCTCGACGAGGTCCGCCACCGACAGGTCCCGCTCGACGTACCCCTCGAGGATCGGGTCGAGCACCTCGTAGCGGGGGAGCGAGTCCGTGTCGCGCTGCCCGGGCCGGAGCTCGGCGCTCGGCGCCTTGTCGATGATCGACCTCGGGACGAGCTCGCGCCCCGCGTGCGCGTTGCGCGCCGCGCAGAGCTCGTACACGAGGGTCTTCGGGACGTCCTTGACGACCGCGTACCCTCCGGCCATGTCCCCGTAGAGGGTCGCGTACCCGACGGCCATCTCGCTCTTGTTCCCGGTCGTGAGCACCATCCACCCGAGCTTGTTCGACAGTCCCATGAGGATCGTCCCGCGCACCCGCGCCTGAAGGTTCTCCTCCGCGAGGCCCGGCGGGCGGTCCCCGAAGGCGGGTGCGAGAAGGTCGAGGAGCGCTCCGTGGACGCTCTCGATCGGGAGGACCACGAGGTCTATCCCGAGGTTCGACGCGAGCGCCGACGCGTCGTCGAGCGACGCGTCGGACGAGAAGCGGGAGGGCATCGCCACCCCGTGGACGTGCGAGGCGCCGAGCGCGTCCACCGCGATCGTCGCGACGAGCGCGGAGTCCACCCCGCCGGAGAGACCGAGCACGACGTCGCGAAAGCCGCTCTTCGTCACGTAGTCACGCGTGCCGAGCACGAGCGCCGCGTACACCTCGTCGGCGCGCCCGAGACGGGGAGCGACGCGTCCGGGGAGACGCTCCCCCGGCGCGGCTCCGGGGCCGTCCGGGACGACGGTCACCGTCGCGGTCGCGGGCGCGTGCACGCGGCCTCGCGGGTCGAGGACGCGCTTTCGGTAGGCCGGTCGGAGGAGGACGTCGCACACGAGCGTCTCCTCGGCGAACTGCGCCGCCGCCGCCAGCACCTCGCCCGAGGAGTCGAGGAGCATCGACCCTCCGTCGAACACGAGCTCGTCCTGGCCCCCGACGAGGTTCACGTACGCGATCGCGCAGCTCGAGTCGAGGGCGCGAGTCGCGAGCATCTCCCGCCTCTCCGCGACGACGCCTTCCCGGTAGGGGGACGCGTTGCAGCTCACGACGAGGTCCGCGCCGCCCGCAGCGAGCCGCGCGACCGGCCCCGTGGGCGACCAGGCGTCCTCGCATATCGTCACTCCGACGCGCACCCCGCGCACGGAGAACAGCGGGGTGTCACCCGTGCCCGGCGCGAACCAGCGCTGCTCGTCGAACACCCCGTAGTTCGGGAGCAGCTCCTTGCGCCACACTCCATGCACGGTTCCCTGCGCGCACACGGCGGCGGAGTTGTACAGGTCCCGGTCGCACTCGACGAACCCGACGACCGCGGCGCAGCGACGGGTACCCGCCGCGACCGTCGCGAGCGCCCGGGCGCTCGCCTCGACGAACGACGGCTTCAGGAGAAGGTCCTCGGGCGGGTAGCCGGTGACGGCGAGCTCGGGGAACACCGCGAGGTCCGCTCCGAGGTCCTCGGCGAAGCCGAGCTCGGCGAGGATGCGCTCGACGTTCCCGTCGACGTCCCCGACGACTGCGTCGAACTGGCACAGCGCGACCCGAAGGGAGCTCACTCCGCCGATGGTAACGGCGCGGCCCGCGCCGGGCGGGACGGGTCTGGCCGCTGCCCCCGCCGGCTGCGAGACTTGGGGCGGTCGAGGCACCGGCGCGCGCACTCCCGCGCGCCTGCCACGTCCCGCTAGGAGCACCCGAGGGAGGACCCGGTCCATGCAGAGCCAGCGCGAGTACGTCCTGCGCACCGTCGAGGAGCGCGGCGTGCGGTTCATCCAGCTGTGGTTCACCGACGTGCTCGGGATCCCGAAGACGTTCTCGATCACGCCGGCCGAGCTCGAGAACGCGCTCGACGAGGGGATGACCTTCGACGGCTCGGCGATAGACGGGTTCAGCCGCGTCCAGGAGAGCGACGTCGTCGCCACCCCGGACCCGACGACGTTCCAGATCCTCCCGTTCCGGACGGGACCGGGGGAGACCGTCGCGCGGGTGTTCTGCGACATCTCGAACCTCGACGGCTCGCCGTTCGGAGGAGACCCCCGGTACGTGCTCCGCCGCGCGCTCGAGCGGGCACGAGAGCGTGGGTACACGTTCTTCGCCGCGCCTGAGCTCGAGTACTTCTACTTCGCGGGCGGAGACGGGTCGGACCCGCCGAGGCCTCTCGACTCGGGCTCGTACTTCGAGCTCACGGTCGCGGACCTCGCGACCGACCTCCGGAAGAGGACGGTGCTCACGCTCGAGGACATGGGGATCCCCGTCGAGTACGCGCAGCACGAGGACGCCCCGAGCCAGCACGAGATCGACCTTCGCTACACCGACGCCCTCACGATGGCGGACACGGTCATGACCGTTCGGCTCGTCGTCAAGGAGGTCGCACAGGAGCGAGGCGTCTACGCGACGTTCATGCCGAAGCCGCTCGCCGGGGTCCAGGGGTCGGGGATGCACACGCACTTCTCCCTGTTCTCCGGGGGGGAGAACGCCTTCTTCGACGGGGACGACGAGCGCGGGCTGTCTCCCGTCGCCCGTATGTTCATCGCCGGCCTGCTCGAGCACGCCGCTGAGATAACCGCCGTCACGAACCAGTGGGTGAACTCCTACAAGCGCCTCGTCGCGGGGTACGAGGCTCCCGTCAACGTCTCGTGGGCCTACAACAACCGGTCCGCCCTCGTCCGGCTCCCCATCGTCAAGCGGAACAAGAAGGACTCGACCCGGGTCGAGTACCGTGCTCCGGACCCCGCGTGCAACCCGTACCTCGCCTTCGCGGTGATCCTCGCCGCCGGGCTCCGCGGGGTCGAGAAGGGATACGAGCTCCCGCCGGAGGCGGGCACGAACCTTTTCCTCATGACCCCGCGCGAGCTCGCCGCGGCGGGGATCCGGCCGCTCCCGAAGACCCTCGACGCCGCGCTCGCCGCGATGGAGCGCTCCGAGCTCGTCGCGGATACCCTCGGGGAGCACGTGTTCGAGTGGTTCCTCCGGAACAAGCGCTCCGAGTGCGAGGACTACACACGCCAGGTCACCCCGTACGAGCTCGCCCGCTACCTCCCGGCGCTCTGAGCCGTGGAGCCACTCCTCTGCTTCCCCGACCCCCCCCTGGCCCCGATCGCAGAGGCGCTCGACGCGGCCGGCTACCCCTGGTCGGCCGTCGGAGGCGCGGAGAGCGCGCGACGCGTCGAGCCCGAGGACGGGTGGGCCGGCGCGGTCGTGTCCGCCGTCGAGGACCCCGAGGGCGCGTTCTCCCTCTGCAGGTCGCTCCGCAAGCGCGAGACCCCGCTCGCGCCGCTCCTCCTCGTCGTCGAGGCGCACCAGCTCGCCGAGCTGGAGCTCCGCGAGGACCTCTTCGACGACTTCGCGCTCGCACGGTCCGTGACCGAGGAGCTCGAGGCGCGGCTCGGGCACCTCCTCTGGCGCACGGGACGTGGCAAGCGCGACGACGTCATCGCGTACGGTCCGCTCGCGCTCAACCTCGAGACCTACCAGGCCGTCGTCGCCGGGCGCCCGCTCGACCTCACGTTCATGGAGTACGAGCTGCTCCGCTTCCTCGCAGCGCATCCCGGGAAGGTGTTCACCCGCGAGGTGCTCCTCTCGCGGGTGTGGGGCTACGAGTACTTCGGAGGGGCCCGGACGGTCGACGTCCACATCCGCCGTCTCCGGGCGAAGCTCGGAGAGGAGCACGCGAACCTCATCGAGACCGTGAGGAGCGTCGGGTACCGCTTCGGACGGGCGCGCTGGGCGCCGTGAGCGCGGAGGGACCGCCTGCGAGTCAGCGCGTCCGTGCCTTCCGGGCCGCGCGAGCGGACGCCGGACCCTGCGGGCGGGTCGCCAGCGCGATCGCGTAGGGGCCGGAGCCCACGGCGACCGGGGATCCGGCCGTCCCGGACGCGAGGTCGACCGGGACGATCCGACCGGAGGTGCTGCACGTGACCCACGCGGTGCGCGCCTCGACCGCCACCCCCGCCGGCTCCGCGCACACCGGCGTCGGCCGGCCCGCGCGTCCCGTCGCTGTCGAGATCGGGACGAGAGTCCCGCCCCGCGCGACGCCCGACGACCCGACGGCGACGTAGAGCGTCGCGCTGTCGCCCCCCGCGAACGCGAGCGCCTGGGGCGAGCCGGCGACCGCGATCGGGGGGGCGGCGGCCCCCGATCCGACGGGGACCGGGCTGACGCTCCCGGAGGAGGCGTTCGCGACGTACACCGCCGACCCGTCCGGGGAGACCGCGACGGCGACCGGTGCGTTACCCACGGGGATGGGCGCGAGCGCCCGTCCCGTCGCGAGGTCGATCGGGGTGACCGTGTCCCCTACGCCGCCCACCTGTCCGCTCACGATCGCACCCGCGTCCGCGACGTACGCGGTCGCTCCGTCCGGGGTGATCGCGATCCCCTCGGGTCCTGGCCCCACCGCGATCGGAGCGAGCGCGCGTCCGGTCGCGAGGTCGACCGGAGTCACCGTGTGCCCGATCGGGCTCGAGCCGGCCTCCGTCACGTACGCACGCCTCCCGTCCGGGGTGATCGCGATCCCGGCCGGTCCGCGCCCCACGTGGATCGGGGCGAGGGCGCGTCCCGTCGCGAGGTCGATCGGGGTGACGGTGCCCTCGGTGTAGCTCGTGACGTACGCGACCTTCCCTCCCGGAGCGACCGCGATCGCATCGGGGAACGCCCCGACCCGGATCGGTGCGGAGGGGCCGACGCCGGAGCCCGCGGTCACGTCCACGGGCAGGACCGTGTCCCCGGAACCGAGAGTCGGACCGGACCCGATGCGAGTCACGTACGCGACCACCTCGGGCGGGAGCGGGGGGAGCGAGGTCGTCGTCGTGACGGACACGGGAGCTCCGCCGCCGCACGCCGCGCAGACCGCTCCCGCGAGGATCGTCGCGAGCACAGCGCCGCCCGCCCGGAGGCATCCTGCGGCGCGGCGCCCGGTCATGCGGGACGGTCGCTCCCGTACCCGGTCCCGACGAAGGCGCCCGGTGGGCGCATCGATGCCGTCACGGCGGGGCGGAGCCGGCCGTCCGGGTCAGCTGAAAGAGGAGCCGCAGCCGCAGGTGCGCGTCGCGTTCGGGTTCGTGATGTGGAAGCCCGCGTCCTGGAGGCCGTCGCGGTAGTCGAGCGTCGCGCCCTTCAGGAGCTCGGCGCTCTCGGGGTCCACGACCACGCGGACCTCGTGGAAGGTACGCACGACGTCTTCCGGGTCGACCTCGGCGTCGAAGAACATGTCGTAGCTGTACCCCGAGCAGCCTCCGGGCCGCACGGCGACGCGGAGCGCGAGGGTCCCGCCGTCCGACTCCTCGGCCAGGAGCTCGGCGACCTTGCGCGCCGCGCCGTCCGTGAGGGTCACGGGCGCGGGCCGCTGGCCGATCTTCACTGCACTCGTCCCGATGCTCACGGTTCCGGTCCTCCTCGACGTCGCTCGCCTGACATGCTACCAACGGCCCGTCGGCCTCAGTCGCGCCCCGCGCCAGTAGCATCAGCAGGGATGACGCAGCACGCGACGACAGGCGCGAGCGCTCCGTCCACGACCCGCGAGTCCGTGCTCACGGCACTTCGCGACGTCGTCGACCCCGAGCTGCACGACAACGTGGTGGACCTCGGGATCGTCCGGTCCGTGGAGGTCGCGGGCTCGGAGGTGCGCGTCGCGGTCGCTCTCACGGTCGCCTCGTGCCCGCTCCGGGCACAGATCCGCGACGACGTCGAGCGGCGGGTGCTCGCCCTCGCGGGAGTCGAGCGCGTCGCGGTGTCCGTCGGCGTCATGGGCGCGGACGAGCGCGCCGCCCTGATGGACAGGGCCCGACACCGCGCCCAGGACCGAGCCGTCGACACCGGGATTCCCTCCTCCGCCCGCGTCCTCGCGGTCGGCTCGGGGAAAGGAGGGGTCGGGAAGTCCTCCGTGTCGGTGAACCTCTCCGTGGCGCTCGCCGCCCGGGGCCATCTCGTGGGCGTGCTCGACGCGGACATCTGGGGGTTCTCCGTCCCCCGGATGCTCGGCCTCTCCGGACCGCTCGATGTGGTCGGGGGCAAGATGCGGCCCGTCGCGCTCCCTGTCGGGAGCGGCGAGCTGCGGGTCGTGTCCATGGGGTTCCTCTCGGGAGAGGACGGCGCGATCCTCTGGAGGGGGCTCGTCCTCGCCCGGGCGCTGCAGCACTTCCTCGAGGACGTCGCCTGGGGGGAGCTCGACTACCTCGTCGTCGACATGCCGCCGGGTACCGGCGACGTCCAGATGGCGCTCGCACGGATGCTGCCGCGCGCCGAGCTCCTCGTCGTCACGACCCCTGCGAGCGGAGCGGAGAAGGTCGCGGGACGCGCCGCGGACATGGCGCGCCGCGGCCACCTTCGGGTCGCCGGGGTCGTCGAGAACATGTCCGGGTTCGTGTGCGACCACGGTGCCCGGTACGCGCTGTTCGGGTCCGGGGGTGGGGAGCGCCTGGCCGAGGCTGTCGGCGTCCCGCTCCTCGGGACCGTCCCTCTCGACCCGACCGTCGCGGCCCGGGGCGACACGGGCTCCCCGGTGGCGCTGGACGGATCCGGCCCCGCTGCGTCGGCGTTCCGGGCGATCGCAGAGCGGATCGCCGTCGAGGTCGCCCCGGTGGTGCAGCTCGCGGGGTGCAGCGCCCGGATGCTCGCCCGGGTCGAGGATGCCGTCGGTCCCGCGCCGACACGGGGCTAGCGCGACGCGGAGACGGCGCGCACCGCCAGACCGCGCGCACCGTCAGACCGGCGTCCAGCGCGACGAGGGGTCGTCCGGATCGGTCGTCGACGCGCGCCCCTCGTCGTGGAGCTTTCGCAAGTGGGCCCAGACCTGGAGTCGGGCGGCGCCTGCGAGGCCGCGCGAGAGGGCGGGGTAGACGAGCGCGACGAGCTCTTCCGGCGAGGCCGCTCCGCTGAGCTCGAGCGCCGCGACGAGCTCCGACTCCCTCTCGAGACGCCTCGCGACGTACGAGTCGAGCATCGCGACCACGTCCTCGACGAGCTCGCCGTGCCCGGGTGCGACGAGGTCCACGGGTGGGTCGAGCCGGCGCACGGCCTCGAGGCTCGCGAGGTACGCCGCCATGTCGCCCCCCGGCGCTGCGACCACGGTCGAGGTCCCGCCGAGAAGGTGGTCACCCGACAGGAGCACCCGCCTCGCCGAGCCGTCTCCGGCGACGCCCCCCGAGAGGTCGCGCCCGGTGGGCTCGAGCACGAAGCAGAGGTGCTGCGCGCAGTGCCCGGGAGTGTCGAGGGCGGACAGCCGCCAGCCCGGGACCGCGACGACGTCGCCGCCGGCGAGAAGGGCGTCGGGAGCGTACCCGGGGGAGTCGTGCTCGGGGGGCCCCGAGGGGGCAGGACCGAGGAGAAGGGCGCCCGAGCGGTCCGCGAGACGCCGCGCACCCTCGGCGTGGTCGCGGTGCGAGTGGGTGACGAGCACGTACCGGATCGCGCCGTTCGCCGCACGAAGGACGCGCCCGAGGTGCGCGTCGTCGTCGGGGCCCGGGTCGACCGCGACGACGTCCGGGCCACCGACGAGGTACGTGTTCGTGCCACGGCCCGTCATCGGCGACGGGTTCGGCGCGAGCACGCGCCGCAGCCCGACCTGCCCCGGGCCCTCCGTCACGTGCCCGCCGTGGGACGCAGCACCCGGGACGAGGGCTCCGTTCCCGGCCGGCGCGGCCCGCGCTCCGAGCGCGGGCTCAACCGGCGCGACGGTCGAGAAGCTGCTTGCGCTCGAGCTCGTTCAGCCCGCCCCAGATCCCGTGGGGCTCGCGGATCGAGATCGCGTAGTCGAGGCAGGGACGACGGACCGGGCACGCGCGGCAGATCGCCTTGGCGGCCGCCTCGCGCTCCTGGCGCTCGTCCCTCCTCTCGACGTGGGTAGGCGGGAAGAAGACCTCCGCCTGCGGCCCGCGGCACAGGGCCTTCACGTGCCATGCCTCGTCGGATCGCACCGCGACCACGACCCCCTCCTCACTCGGTGCCCAGTCGTCCGGTGGGCTGACCACCTCGCGACCCCACCCGCGCGGAAGCGACGCTACCGTCCGTCACCGCCCCTGACAAGGGGGAACTCCGCGCGTCGGCACCCGTAGGGGTACCCCGCGCGGATCCCTCCCCGGCCACCCGGGCGCGGCGCGACGGTAATGTCGCCGCCGGATGGACGTCTCCCGGTTCTGCGGCGCGAGCCACGTGGTCGTCGTCGTCGGGAAGGGAGGCGTCGGGAAGACCACGGTTACCGCAGCCCTCGCCCGGACGGCCGCGGACGCAGGTCTCGACGTGCTCGTCGTGGCGCTCGACGACAGCGGGGGCCTCCCCGCGCTGTTCGGGCGCGAGGAGCCGTTCGGCTACGACGAGGTCCTTCTCGACCCCGGCGACCCCGGACGGGAGCGGTCCGCCGAGGTGCCTGGTCGGGTGCCCGGACGCGTCCGGGGCCGGGTGCTCACCCCGGACGCCGCTCTCGTCGAGTACCTCGCCGACCACGGGCTCGGACGGGTCTCACGGCGGCTCGTCCAGACCGGCGCGCTCGAGGTCGTGTCGACGGCGATCCCCGGGGTCCGCGAGATGCTCGTCCTCGCCCGCCTCAAGCAGATCGAGAGGTCGGGCGTGGCGGGCCTCGTCGTCCTCGACGCACCGGCCACCGGCCACGCGGTGACGTTCCTCACGAGCTCGGGGGGGCTCGCGGACGCGGCGCGCGGCGGGCCGCTCCGCTCGCAGGCCGAGCAGGTCGTCGAGATGCTCTCCGACCCGGCCCGCTGTCAGGTGCTTCTCGTGACCGCTCCCGAGGAGACGCCCGTCAACGAGGTCGTCGAGACCGCGTACCGCCTCGAGGACGAGGTCGGGGTACGGCTCGGACCCGTCGTCGTGAACGGGTGCTACCCGGTCCTCGAGGGCCTGTCCGAGGACCCGTCGGCTGCGGCGCGCTCGGCCGGGCTCCCCGAGCCCTCCGGCGCCGACCGGACGCGGCTCGCCGAGGCCGCGTCGTTCCGGTCCCACCGCCAGCTCCTCCAGCGTCACCAGGTCGCACGGCTCGCTGCGGAGCTCCCCCTCCCCCAGATCGAGCTCCCGTACGTCTTCAGCGCCGCCCTCGGAGCCGACGACCTCGCCCCGCTCTCCGCCGCGCTCTCCGCCGGGATCGAGGCGCTCCCGTGACCGAGGGAGCGAGCGCCTCGGGCACGACGCAGGGACCGCACCGGGCCCTCGAGCAGCTCGTGCTCGAGCGATCCGTGCTCGTGTGCTGCGGATCGGGCGGGGTGGGGAAGACGACGACCTCCGCAGCGCTCGCGCTGCACGCCGCGTGGGCGGGGAGGAAGGCGTGCGTCGTGACGATCGACCCTGCGAGGCGCCTCGCGGACGCGCTCGGGGCAGCGGGGGTGTCGAACGCTCCGCACCGGATCGCGGGCCCCTGGCCGGGGGAGCTGTCCGCCGTGATGCTCGACGCGAAGGGAACCTTCGACGAGCTCGTCCGTCGGTACGCGACGGACGACGCCCAGGCCGGGAGGATCCTCGCGAACCGCCTGTACGGCAACCTCGTGACGGCTCTGTCGGGGACCCAGGAGTACATGGCGACCGAGAAGCTGTTCGAGCTCCACGAGAGCGGGCAGTTCGACCTCGTGGTCGTGGACACCCCGCCGACGCGGAACGCGCTCGACTTCCTCGAGGCACCGGGCCGGCTCGCGGGCTTCCTCGACAACCGCGTGTTCCGGCTCCTGCTCACGCCGGGCCGCGCCTACCTGCGCGCCATGAGCGTCGCGACCCAGGTGCTGCTCCGGACCATCGCGAAGGTCGCGGGGAGCGAGATCGTCGAGGACGCGGTCGCCTTCTTCCAGGCTTTCGAGGGGATGGAGCAGGGATTCCGGGACCGCGCGTCGCGGGTCGAGCGCCTTCTCGGCGAGCACGCGACGGGCTTCGTGGTCGTCGTCGCACCGCGCCGCGACTCCATCGAGGAGGCACTCTTCTTCGCCGGGACGCTCGCCCGGACGAGCCGGTCGCTCGACGCAGTCGTCGTGAACCGGATGCACCCGGACTTCGGTCCGCCGGTCTCGTGCGACACGAGCCGCGGCGCTCGTCAGGGGCAGCGAGGCCCGGCGGGCGCATCCTCCTCCTGGGACGACCTCGTCGAGAACCTCTCCGAGATGGCCGCCATCGTCGAGCGGGAGCGCTCCCTCGTCCGGGGCCTCGAGGAGGCGCTCGCGCCTGCCCCGGTCGTCCGAGTCCCGGTGCTCGACGACGACGTCCACGACCTCGACGGACTGCGCGCCGTCGCTCGCCACCTCGTCGACGGGACGCTACGGTTGGACCGTGGCCCGGATCGTCATCGTCGCTGACACGTCCGCAGTTCTCGCGGAGGTGCGAGCCGCGCTCGACGACGGCGAGAGTTCGATCGTCGAGCTCCGCTCCGGGACGGCGGTGCGCGCCGAGGTCGCCCTCGACCCTCCGGACCTCGTGGTCACGGACTTCCAGGTCCAGAGCATGGGAGGCGTCGCGGTCGCTCTCGACCTCAAGCTCGAGGAGTCCGGCGGGCGGCTCCCCCACGTTCCCGTGCTCGTCCTGCTCGACCGACGTGCGGACGTGTTCCTCGCGAAGCGCTCTGCCGCCGAGGGCTACGTCGTCAAGCCGCTCGACCCGATCCGCCTTCGTCGGGCCGCGCGTTCGCTTCTCGAGGGGGGAACCTTCCACGACGACTCCTTCCGCCCCCTCTCGGTGCCCGCCGCCGGCTGAGCGCCGGCTCCGTCCATGACGCCTCGCGGGCGGGGCGCGCGACCGGCAGGGGGACGCGCTCCCCGCAGGGACGCACGGGGGGCACGGTGCTCCGACTGAGACGCGCTGCTCCGACCCCGGCCGCTCCTCCCCCGTCGGAGCAGGAGCGCCAGATCACCCACGGGCTCGAGTCGCTCCGTCGCGCCTCGGTGCGCGACGTAATGACGCCTCGAGTGGACGTCGCCGCTCTCCGCTCTCCCGTCCGCTTCGCGGACGTCGCCCGTGCGGTCCGCCGGTCCGGGCACAGCCACTTCCCGGTGTACGAGGACGATCTCGACCGGCTCACCGGCGTGCTCTTCGTGAAGGACCTCTTCCACCTCGACGAGGCAGGAGGGGACCAGGCGGGGACGGCGGGAGCGACCGCCCACGAGGGTGGTGTCCCTGCCGACCTCGACGTGACTGCCCGTGTCCGCGAGCCCTACCTCGTCCCCGAGTCACGTTCCGCGCTCGAGGTCCTCTCGGACATGCGCAACCGCAGGCGCGGCTTCGCCGTCGTGGTGGACGAGCACGGGGGTTTCGCCGGAGTCCTCACGATCAAGGACCTCGTGAGCGAGCTCGTGGGCGACCTCCGTGACGAGTTCGACAGGAGCGCGAGCCCCGCGATCGTCCGGATCGACGCGACCCGGTTCCTCGTCGACGGCTCGTGCGCGGTGGGGGAGGTGCGCGAGGCCGTCGGGGTCGACATCCCGGACGGCGAGTACGTCACGCTCGGGGGGTACGTGCTCGACGCGTTCGGCCACATCCCGAGCGAGGGGGAGGAGGTCGTCGCCGCGGGATGGGCGGTCCGGGTGACCCGGATGGACCGCCGGCGGGTCGCGAAGGTCGTCGTCGAGGCGAGATCGGCTACGATCTCTCCGGGTGGCGGCGCGAGCCGCGGAGCCCTCGGGAAGTAGCGCAGCTTGGTTAGCGCGCAGCGTTCGGGACGCTGAGGTCGCGGGTTCGAATCCCGCCTTCCCGACCAGCTCGGGAGCCGCTCGTAGCCGTCAACAGGGGTCGGCAGACGACGGACGGACCACGTTCGAGGTGCTCCGCGGTGGTCGACGAAGGGCACGGAGGGTCGCTCCCGGGTCTTCTCCGTGCCGACGGGCCCGCGGCCCGCTCGGCAGTCGGCGCTCGTGGTTGACGGCGTCTCCGCCGAGGTCGAGCGTCGTTGTCGGGTCGGGGGCATGCTCCCCGATGAAGACGCCGTCGTGCGCCTGGCCGCCGCGGTGCTCGTGGACGCCCGTGACGCGTGACAGGCCGCCGCCGGGGACCCTCGCCTCGATCCCCGCCACTCGGAGGCACGCGGCGCACGGTTCGCGCGGTGACAGTCCAGTCGGAGCGCCGCGACCCGCCCGGCCCGCTCGTCGGACGCTCGGGGACAGGCGCTCGACCACTCTCCGCCACGCCGTCGGTCGCGGTTGCATCGTGAGGCAGCGTCCAACGCTGTATTACGATAACCATAGAGAAGCAGGATGAAGACGAGGCACGGTCACCCCTCATCTTCCGGCTTGATCCACGGTCGGGCGTGCCGACGTATCTCCAGCTCGTGCACCAGGTCGAGCATGCGATCCGCCTGGGCTACCTCGTTCAGGGTGACCAGCTTCCCCGTCTCAAGGACGTCGTCGCGTCC
>JAJZBW010000064.1:6702-13824 GCA_021798745.1 Actinomycetes bacterium | reverse complement strand
AAGGCGACTACCTCTTCTGTCGGCGGTCGCGCTCCGCCCCGAAGAAGCTGGCTGCTGCCTGGAGGATGTCGTTCGCGCGGCGCAGCTCGCGGTTCTCCTTGCGCAGCTCGACGAGCTCCTGGTGCTCAGCGGTCGTCGTACCCGCACGACTGCCCCGTCGACCTCGGCCTGCTTCACCCAGATCCGCAGCGTCTCCTTGCCGATGCCGAGCTGGCCGGCGACGCGGCTGATGATGCCACGGTCGCTCGGGTCGGCCTCTCGGAGCTCGAGGACCATCCGCAGGGCGCGGTCCTTCAGCTCAGGCGGATACCGCCTCTGGGAGGGGCTCGTCTCGGTCATGCTCCATCCTCACTTCCAAGGCATGGAGCCTCCAAGCAGCCCAGGCCGGTTCACTGGACCTTCGCGGTGTCGCCGGGGTCGTCGCCCCGCGGGGTGTCCCGGTGGGCGGTTGTCCTTCGGGCGTGCCCGACCGGCGCGACACGCCCGCACGGGCGCGAGGGCCACGCGGACGGGCACGCGCGATGCTCGTCGGGTGGCGGCTGCGACGGACGAGCCCGGTCCGCCCGAGCTCCCCGACCTGTTCGGGCCTCGGGTCGACCTCGTGCTCTGCGGGACGAACCCCGGCCTCCTGTCCGCGCGCCTCGGCCAGCACTTCGCTCGCCCGGGCAACCGGTTCTGGCCGGTGCTCCACGCGGCGGGCTTCACGGACCGGGTCCTGCGCCCGAGCGAGCAGGCGCTCCTCGCCGAGCTCGGGATCGGGCTCACGAACCTCGTGAGGAGGAGCTCGACGCGCGCCTCGGAGCTCTCGCCCGAGGAGCTCCGTGCCGGTGCGAGCGCCCTCGAGGAGCGCGTCGCGGCGCATCGTCCCCCGCACGTCGCGGTTCTCGGGGTCCAGGCCTACCGGGTCGCGTTCGGCCGGCCACGCGCCGCCGTCGGTCGGCAGGAGGAGCTGATCGCGGGAGCGGCGCTCTGGGTGCTCCCGAACCCGAGCGGGCTCCAGGCGCACTACCAGCTCCCCGACCTCGCCGCGCTCTACGGCGAGCTCCGCCGTGCGGTGGGGATCGGGCGGGGGCCGGGACCCGGGCCCGGTCCTCTCCGAGCGGCGCGCGGAGGACGGCCCGTCTCTCCGGGGAGCGGGACGCCGGGATAGCTGCGGTGCGGACCTGCCGCACCGCACCGCCGAGGACTGCGCAGCGGGTCGACCTCGCACCGGTGGGGTGCGATCATGACGGCGAGCGAGGCGGCGCGCGCCCGCCGGGAGGAGCGGACGTGACGGCGACCCATTTCGACGAGCCCCCCGTCGCGCAGCGGCGTCAGCTCGTGACCGAGATACCGGGCCCGAGGTCGCGGGCCCTCGAGGAGCGCCGTCGGTCCGCGGTGGCCGCGGGAGTGTCGAGCACGCTACCTGTCTACGTGGAGCGGGCCTCGGGAGCCGTGCTCGTCGACGTCGACGGCAACTCGCTCATCGACCTCGGCGCGGGGATAGCCGTCGTGAGCGTCGGGCATGCCGCGCCCGAGGTGGTGGGGCGGGTCACGGAGCAGGCGTCGCGCTTCACGCACACGTGCTTCATGGTGACGCCGTACGAGGGGTACGTGGCGGTGTGCGAGGAGCTGTCGTCGCTCACGCCCGGAGCGCACGAGAAGCGCTCGGCGCTGTTCAACTCGGGCGCCGAGGCGGTCGAGAACGCGGTGAAGATCGCCCGGCACGTGACCCGCCGGCCGGCCGTCGTCGTGTTCGACCACGCGTACCACGGACGGACGAACCTCACGATGGCTCTCACGGCGAAGAACATGCCGTACAAGGACCGGTTCGGCCCGTTCGCCCCCGAGGTGTACCGGGCGCCGATGTCCTACCCGTTCCGGGACCCGGACCAGATGAGCGGCGCCGAGGCGGCAGCACGCGCGATCGCGGCCGTCGAGTCCCAGGTGGGGGCGGAGAACGTGGCATGCGTCCTCGTCGAGCCGATCCAGGGGGAGGGCGGGTTCGTCGTCCCGGCCCCCGGGTTCCTTCCCGCGCTCTCCCGGTGGTGCACGGCCAACGGCGCGCTGTTCGTGGCGGACGAGATACAGACCGGGTTCGCCCGGACGGGCGACTGGTTCGCGTGCGACCACGAGGGGGTTGTCCCCGACCTGATCACGACGGCGAAGGCCCTCGCGGGAGGGATGCCCCTCGCGGCGGTGACCGGGAGAGCGGAGGTGATGGACGCCGTGCACCCGGGGGGTCTCGGCGGTACCTACGGGGGGAACCCCGTCGCGTGCGCGGCTGCGCTCGGCGCGATCGCGGCGATGCGCGACCGGGACCTGGTCGGCGCGGCGCGCCGCATCGGGGAGCTCGTCTCCGAGAGGCTCGCGAAGGTGGCGTCGTCGTCTGCAGCGGTCGGGGAGCGACGCGGCCGCGGGGCGATGCAGGCCGTGGAGCTCGTCCGGCCGGGAACCCGTGAGCCCGACGCGGCGGCCGCGAAGCGGGTCGCCTCCTCGTGCCACGCGGCCGGGGTCGTCGTGCTCACCTGCGGGACCTACGGCAACGTCGTCCGGCTGCTCCCGCCACTCGTGATCGACGAGGCGCTGCTCGTCGAGGGGCTCGACGTCCTCGCGGGGGCGATCGACGCGCTCGGCGCGTAGGGTCGCGGACCGGGATCAGGGGCCCGCGGCGATCGGCTCGTCTTCGCGCGCCCCGCCGGGGACGTCGGGCCGGCCCGGTCGAGGGCGCGCGAGGAGCCACACGCAGACAGCGAGCCCGACGGCGAACATCGCGAGGCCTGCGACCTCGACGGCGACCGTCCCGGAGTCGTGGGGCAGCCAGAGGTACTCGTCGAAGAACCGGCTGAGGCCCCACAGGCCCCCTGCCACCGCGACGACGAGCCCGGTCGGCCCTCCTCGTCGGACGACCCATCGTTCGACGGCGAGCGACACGGCGAACACAGCGAAGCACTCGAGCGCCTGGAACACCGGGACAGGGAGCCGCTTGCCGACCTCGTCCGCGTAGTACATCCCGAACCACTGGTTCGTCGGCTTGCCACCACCTGCGACCATGAGCTGAGGTCCGAGAAGGCGACCGAGCGCCCACGAAGCGACGAGGACGGGCGCGACGAGGTCCGCGGCGCGTGCGGCGCGCAGCTCGGGGCACCTCCTGTGCGCGCTCGCGAACCCGGTCGGGACGGCCAGGAGGAGCCCGCCGAACGAGGAGAGCCCGCCGTGCCAGATCGCGAGGATCTCGACGGGGTCCGACCGGTAGGCGGCGAGGTTCGCGAGGACGTGCACGATCCTCGCGCCGACGATCGCGGTCACGACGATCCACACGAACGTCGGTCCGAGCCAGTCGTCCCGGAACCCGGCGGCGCGCAGCCGGCGCGCGAGGTACCTGTACCCGAACCAGAACGTGATCGCGAGGCCGATCCCGTAGGTGTGCACCTGGAGCGGGCCGAGGTGGAAAACGACGGGTATCGGTCTCAACGTCGACTGTCCTCGGTCGCCGGCGACGCCGGGCTCGCGCGCGCGGGCACGGCCCGTCGGCCGCGGGAGGCGGCCGCACGACCAGTATGGCCGGAGCGACACGACGAGGTCGCCGCGCGAACCTACGATGCCCGGCGTGGAGCGTCGCACCTTCCTCAAGGTGGCCGGGGCGACCGCGGGGTCCGCCGTCGTCGCCGGCGCCCTCGGGGCCACCCTCTCGGGATCGAGCGGTCCCCCGGCGGCGAGGAGGAAGCGCGCGCCGAAGCCGAGGGCGGCACGACCGGCGTCGGTCCACGAGGTGGACGGGCTCCCCGTCGCCGACTGGGTGGTCGAGGAGAACCGCCGCCCGGGAACCCTCTCGTGGGTCATTGCCCCGCCGCCGGGGCCGCCGGGGGCCCTGCCGCCCTGGCCGGCCGCGCTCGAGGGCTTCGCGGACCAGGTGAGCTACGTGCACGGCGAGGAGGTCGGGCTCTACGTAAGCACCTCGGCCGCACGCGTGCGGGCCGAGGTCTACCGGATGGGCTACTACCAAGGTCACGGGGCGCGTCTCGTCGCCGTGTCGCCCGAGTTCCCGGGCCGCCTCCAACCGGCACCGACGCCCGTTCCGGGCCTGAACACGATCGAGTGCCGGTGGAAGCGCTCGGTGTCGCTCGCGGTGGGGGCCGACTGGATGCCGGGTGAGTACCTCGTGAAGCTCGTCGGGAGCGGGGGAGAGAGCCACTACGTGCCGCTCACCGTCCGGGACGACGCGAGCACCGCGTCGATCGTCGTGCAGAGCTCGGTCACGACATGGCAGGCGTACAACCTCTGGGGCGGCTACAGCCTCTACGGGGGCGCTCCGACAGGAGCGCTCGCCGACCGGTCGCGCGTCGTGTCGTTCGACCGCCCGTACCGGAACCCGGACGCGAGCGGGTCCGCGGACTTCCTCGGGAACGAGTTCCCGTTCGTGTACCTCGCGGAGCGGCACGGGCTCGACGTGACGTACTGGACGGACGTCGACCTGCACGCTCGTCCGCAGCTGCTCGCGAACCACCGGTGCCTCGTGAGCCTCGGGCACGACGAGTACTGGTCCTGGCAGATGCGCTTCGACGGAGCGGCGGACCACCTCGTGCGCGGGTGCAACCTCGTATTCCTCGGGGCGAACGCCTGCTACCGTCAGATCCGGCTCGAACGCTCGCCGCTCGGAGTGGACCGTCGTGTCGTCTGCTACAAGGACGCCGCTGCCGACCCGATCGCGAGGAGCGACCCGAGGCTCGCGACGGGGGCCTCGTGGGCGACGGACCTCCCCGGCTACCAGTTCCCCGAGAGCGAGCTCATCGGGATCATGTACCAGGCGTACGGGGCGAACTCGCCCTTCGTGGTCGTCGACGGCTCCTCGTGGGTCTTCGCGGGGACCGGGCTCCGCGACGGGGACTCGATCGCGGTCCCCTCCGGGTCACGTCAGCTCGTCGGTTCCGAGTTCGACGGCTTCGAGCCCTCGCTCCCTGGTCCGCGCAACGTCCAGATCCTCGGCCATACGCCCGTGACGAGCGTCGGCGGGGCGCTTCACTCGGACGCGAGCTACTACACCCATCCCTCGGGCGGCGGCGTGTTCGCGACCGGCACAGCGAGCTGGGTCCCCATGCTCTGGGACGGAGCACCCGCGCTTGCCGCGGCGCTCCGGTTCGCGCGCGTCCCGGTCGCGCCGATGCTCGCGCGGATCACGCTGAACGTCCTCGGAGCGCTTGGGTCGGGACCCGGCTCCCTCCACCGGCCGTCGGTCGAGAACTGGAGACAGTTCTACGCAGCGAGCGCCGCGGCGGTGCCGAGCGTCGACGCCTGAGCGGACCTGTCGCGTCGGCTCGGGCGGGCGAGAGGGTCCGGGCGCGGCGCAGCCCCGGGTAGCCGCGCGGCCGGAGCCGCCCGGACTTCCCGGGGCCGCTGCCCCTGATGACCGGGCACCCGGAGCGCACCTCTCGGCGCGACACCCTGCGGAGGCCTTGCGGCCCCACGGGAGCCCGTGCCACCCGAAGGCGGTCGGTCATCCCATCCCCGTCACCAGCACGGGCTCTCCTCCTCCGGTGCACCAGCCCTGCGTCCCGCCCTTGCGAGCGGTCCGTTCCGCTGACCCATCCGGCATCTGTCGTGCCCGTCGAGACACACTCTGCGCCGCCCCGAGCCCCGGGTCAACGGGTTTTCGCGAGATCCCGAGGTTTTCGACAGGAGAGTTCCGGGCTCCCCCGGTCGTCCCCAGGAGAGGAACACCCTCGTCCACAGAGCGCACTAGCGGGCGCCCTCCTGCGAGCGCCCCGCGGCACCGACGCGGCGCAGATGGCGCGTCGAACGGGTGCGTCGGCCCTGCGTGACGAGCGCCGCCGCCCGCGGCAGGCACGACCGCGGCGCCGGGTCACGACACGCACCGTGAATATGCACGCGCGTGCAACCCAAGGGCTGCTCGGACGCGCCCACACGCGGGCGCGCCGTCGCGCACGCGCCGACCGCGCGCGGCGTGACGACGCGCCTGTCTCGGGGCACCACCTCGGACGGACGCGCGAGGAGAGGCACGACGACGCGCCCTCCCCGGAGAGCGCCCTCGTGGATGGGCCCGTGGAGCCGGTTCCGCCGAGCTCCGGACGCGAGAGCGGGCCGGCTGGGAACCGGCCCGCTCTGTCGCATCGTCCTGTGATGTCCGCCCGCTGGTATGCAGCCAGCGGGCTCGGGTCGAGCACCACGACCATCGGCACGCCGACGGGCCAGGATCTCGCTCCTGAATTGGCTAGGCCGTGAACGAGCAGCTGCTCCGAACGGCCGGCATGTGCGGTACGGCGCCCACAGATCAGCGGACCGACACCGACACCACAGCGCTCGACAGCGCCCGGACCGAGGCCCGGGCCCGATCAGACCGGCGGACCGGCCTCCTCGCACGAGTCACACGCTCTCACGCTGACTCTCCTTTCCGCACCATCGATTCCTCGCCGACCCACTTCGCCAGCGTCACCTCGACTCACGTTCCGGTTACACCTTCATGGTCTACCCGGCACACCGCGATGTCAACACGTTCCCGGGCATCTTCGCACCTGCAACCTCTTCGACATCACGGGCCGGGTCGCGCGCGATCGCGTCGAGTCGACCGCGTGGTCGAGCCGGTACGCTCGGGTGGTCGGCTGCCTGCGGCTCCGCCGGGTGCACGACGTGATACCCCATGGGGTATACTCGTGGTGAGCGAGTGGCCGGGCACGGAGCCCGACCCGCGGGCAAGGAGGACACCATGGGCACCGTCGCACTCACCGGCGAGAGCTTCTCGGACACGATCTCGTCGAATGAGATAGTGCTCGTCGACTTCTGGGCGTCGTGGTGCGGCCCGTGCAGGATGTTCGCCCCTGTGTTCGAGACGGCCTCTGTCGCGCACCCCGACGTCGTCTTCGGGAAGGTCGACACGGAGGCAGAGCAGGCCCTCGCGGCGTCGTTCCGGATCATGTCGATCCCGACGCTCATGGCCTTCCGCGACCAGATCCTGCTCTACGCGCAGCCCGGGGCCCTGCCCGCAGCGGCGCTCGAGGACCTCATCGGGCAGATCAAGGCCCTCGACATGGACGAGGTGCGCACGAAGGTCGCGGAGGCCGAGGTCGAGCAGTCCGAGAAGGCTGCCGCACGCGGCTGACGCCGTCCGGCAGGAAGTCGGGTACCCTC
>JAJZBW010000064.1:0-6692 GCA_021798745.1 Actinomycetes bacterium | reverse complement strand
TTGGGTATACGAGCTGTGCCGGAGGCCGAGCCCCCTCCGGTTCGACGGGGACTGCGGGGGCCGCGCCTGGTGACGCGCCGAAAGGAGCACCGATGGACCTACCCGACGAGGTCGTCGACGAGGTGCGCACCCGGCTGCACCGGGTGCGCGGGCAGGTGGAGGCCGTCGAGCGCATGCTTCTCGCCGGACGCGAGTGCCGCGACGTCGTGACACAGATATCCGCGGCGACGAAGGCTCTCGAGCAGGCGGGCTTCCGGCTCGTCGCTGCGGGGCTCACCTACTGCGTCGAGCACCCCGAGGAGGCCGAGGCGGACGGGTATCCCCTCGAGGCCGTGCAGAAGATGTTCATGAAGCTCGCCTGACGGCGGGGGAGAGGACGGAGATGGACGCGATCGAGACGGTCGTCCCGCTCGACATGGGCGAAGCGGAGGTGTCGGTGCGCGCCGCGCTCGCGGCCGAGGGCTTCGGCGTGCTCACCGAGATCGACGTGGCGGCGACCTTGAAGACGAAGCTCGACATAGACCGCCCGGCGCTCAAGATCCTCGGTGCGTGCAACCCGCGGGTCGCGCATCGGGCTCTCGAGATCGACCCGTCTGCGAGCCTGCTCCTGCCGTGCAACGTCGTGCTCGAGCCGGCCGCCGGAGGGACGCGGGTCGCCATCGCGGACCCGCGATCCCTCCTCGACGGAGGAGACCTCGTGCCGCTCGCGGCGGAGGCCGCGGCCATGCTCGTCGCGGTCGTGGAGGCGCTTCCGCGCTCGTGACGGGCGCGCGTGGTCGGGCCCTCCGTCGACAGACGACAAGGGAGAAGTGGTGGACAGCACAGTCTGGGACGGCGTCTACTCGGTCGACGAGCTCGTATGGGCCGCGGAGCCCAACCGGTTCGTCGTCGAGGAGGTGGAGGGGCTCTCCCCGGGACGCGCCGTCGACCTCGCGTGCGGCGAGGGACGGAACGCGCTGTGGTTGGCGGAGAAGGGCTGGGAGGCGACCGGAGTCGACTTCTCGACCGTCGGCCTCGCCAAGGGCGAGAGGCTCGCCGCGTCGCGCGGGGTGAGCGTCGAGTGGGTCGCTGCGGACCTGCTCGAGTACGTGCCGCCGCCGGAGGGCTTCGAGCTCGTCCTGCTCTGCTACGTCCAGATCCCCGCCGCGGAGAGGACCGTGGTCTACCGGCGGGCGGCGCACGCTGTCGCCCCCGGGGGGACGCTCCTCGTGGTCGCGCACGACCTCGTGAACCTCACCGAGGGGACGGGCGGGCCGCAGGACCCGGACGTGCTGTTCACGCCCGACGACGTGGTCGCGGACCTCGAGGGTCTGGAGGTCGTGCGCGCCGGGCGCGTCCTGCGACCGGTCGAGGGCCAGCGGGACGCGATCGACCTCCTCGTGCGCGCGAGGCGCCCGGCCTGAGCACGGGCAGCCGGACCCGGGCGTGTGCGCCGCGCCGCTCCCGTCGAGGAGAATGGCTCCCGTGACCGAGATAGCGCGCCTGATCGCTGCGAACGAGGGGTACGCCGCTGCCCGGGCGAACGTTGCCGACGCGCGTCCCGGCCGGCGTCTCGCGGTCGTGACCTGCATGGACGCCCGCATCGACGTCTTCGCCGTGCTCGGGCTCCATCTCGGCGAGGCCCACGTGATCCGGAACGCCGGCGGGCGGGTCACCGACGACGTGCTCCGCAGCCTCGCGATCTCGAGCCACCTCCTCGGGGTCGACACGGTCGCGGTCATGCAGCACACGAAGTGCGGCCTCGCCGGGGTGAGCGACGAGGAGCTCCGGGAGGTGACGGGGGCGGACCTCGGCTTCTACCCGATAGCGCACCACGCGACGGCGCTCCGTGAGGACATCGACGTGCTCACGCGCACGCCGTACCTCGCGCCGATCCGCGTCGTGGCGGGCTTCGTGTACGACGTGGAGAGCGGCGAGATAGACGATGTGGTCCGTTGGGAGCGCCCGACCTGACTGGCTGGGGCGGACGTGGGTCCGTTCGCGCGAGGCGCGGGCGTCAGGGGATGTGGACGTGCCAGGCGCGGTCCATGGCGGCGACGACCGCCGTCGCGAGCCGGTCCTCTCCTGCACGTGAGAAGTGGACGCCGTCCGGATTGCGCATGAGGACGGACTGACCGGACGGACCGGGAAGGTAGGCGCTGTAGGAGCCGTGCGCGTTCGCGAACAACGCCCAGGTCGACAAGAAGGTGACTCCCGGGTGCCGGGAAGCCTCGGCCGCGTAGATCGCGTTCATCTTCTCCATCTCCGCGGAGAACGACGGGGAGGACATGATCGGGATCCCGACCCATAGCACGTGGGCCCCCGCGCCCGTCGCCTCCGCCATCATCTGGGCGACGCGTCCCGAGTAGACGGCGTGCCAGCGCGCGGACCCGAACTGGACGACGGTCCCGTTGTCGAGGAAGTTCTGGCCGTCGTCGGCGCCGAGGAGCACGACGACCGCGCTCGGGTGGAACGAGCGGAGCTCCTCTGCGAGATGGAGCGGCCAGTTGTAGAAGTCGGGCCGGGCGAGCCCGGAGTCCCCGACCGCCTCCTGGAGTATCCGGACGTCGCGTGTCGGGCCGACGACGTCGGTCAGCCCGTACCCGAGCTCCTCTCCGAGCGAGTCACCGATCTTGAGGAGCACGAGCGGGTGGGAGGCGCTCGGCTGGCGGACCGGGGGAAGGTCCCGTCCCGCGCGCGGGGCTCGCGACGTCTCGGACGACCGGGTCAGCGGGGAGGCGACGGCGGGCGACACGGCCGCCGCGACGAGAGCCCCTGCGACGAACGCGAGCGGCGCGATCGCGTGACGACGCGCTCCGCGGGCTCTCGTAGGCAGGCGCACGCGCCGAGGCTAGTGGTCGGGCCCCAGATGACGGGCGCGGCCGTCCGTGTCGCTCTCGGGGCTCGCGGTCGCCGCAGCGCGCAGCTCGCCGGCGATCGCGAGGATCTCGTCGCCGTACGCGTCGAGCTTCACGGGGCCGATCCCGCGCACGGAGAGGAGCTCCGTCGCGCTCGTCGGGAGCGTCGCCGCGAGCTCATCGAGGGTCCGGTCGTCGAACACGACGAACGCGGGCTTCCCGAGGGACCGCGCCCGAGCGGTCCGCCACGCCCGGAGACGCGTGACGGCCTCCTCGTTCCTCACGGGTGGATCCGCCGGAGGCCGGTTCCTCGGCGGCGCGCCGCGGGCCGGGCGCGCGGAGGCTCCCGACGTGACCGGCGAGCCAGGGGCTCCGGGGCGCGACATCTCGGCGACGAACGGTGACGGGAGAAGACCGGGGACGACCGTGAGGCTCGAGCGACAGCGGGTGATCGCGACGTGGAAGACGCGCCTCTCCTCCTCGAGGTCGGCCGACAGCCTGTGGGGCATGAGCCCGTCAGAGGCATGGTGGAGCACGACGTGCGGCCACTCCCGTCCCTTCACGGAGTGGATCGAGGCGAGCAGCACCCCTCCGGGCTCGGGGCTCGCCGCGAGCTCGGAGGAGAGCCACGATCCGAAACGACCGGGGTCCGGCTCGAGGGCAGCGAGCTCGGCGAGCGCGTCCAGGTCGTCGCCGTGCGCTGCGATCGCGCCACGGCTCCACGAGTCGAGCGCGGCCGCGCTCGACTCGAGCCCGCCGTCGCCGATCGCGAACCGGACCGCGGCGAGCACGTCGCCCGTCGTGCCCCGGTCCGCAGCGGCGCGCACGGACGCGACGTCGGACGCGAGCTCGCGGACCTTGGACGCCTCGCGCGCGCTCGACCTCGAGTCGAGCCACGACGCGAGGTCCGCGAGGCGAGCGTCGGAACGCTGCTTCGCGACGAGGTCGAGGAGGGACGCGCTCATGCCCCGTCTCGGACGCCGCGCCGCCTCGCGCAGCGCCGCGCCGGGCAGCGCCGTGCCGGCAGCCGCCGCGACCGCGAGCCACGCGAGGGCGGCGCGAACGCCTCCGCGGCGCAGGAAGCGGTCGTCGACGCCTCCGTCGACGGGAAGGCCTCGGTGCCGGAGCAGGACCTGCACGGGCGCGAGCGCGGCGTTCACCCGCGCGAGGACAGCGACGTCGCCCGGTGCGGCCCCGTCGGCGACGAGGTCTGCGACCCGCTCCGCCGTCGACCTCGCCGGGGCGTCGGACGCTCCGAGCACGACGAGCCCGCCGTCGCACCCTGCCGACGCCGGACGCGGAGCGGGATCGATCCGCTTCGCGACGCGGAGCGCGTTCCGGGAGAGGACGTTGCTCGCGGCGCGCACGACCGGATTCGGGCACCGGTAGTTCGTCGTGAGAGCGTGCTCGCCGGAGCCCGGAAAGTAGCTCGCGAAGTCGACGAGCCAGCGCGGCGTCGCGCCCGAGTACCCGTAGATGGTCTGGTCGTCGTCCCCGACCGCGAACACCGCCCCGGCGGGGCCGGAGAGAAGGCGCACGAGGAGGAGATGCGCGGGCGTGAGGTCCTGGAACTCGTCGACGAGGAGCACGCGGGCCGCCTGCTGACTCCTGCGACGGAACGACGGCTCGCGCAGAAGCCGCTCGATCGCTCCGACGACCTGCTCGTCGAAGTCCACCGCACCGCGGGTAGCGAGCTCGGATCGGTAGGAGCGGGCGACGTGGTCGAGGTCGGACACGTCCCCGATCTCGTCCTCGACCAGGTCGGGGGACGCGAGCCCGAGGCGGACTCGCGAGAGTGCGTCGATCCAGGGGCTCGCCGGGTCGGCCTCGGCGCGCCGTGGCAGGCTCACGAGCCCGGAGAGGATGTTCCGGACCGTCGGCTCGTCCACCGTCGCGCGGTCCCCGCAGAGCCGGAGCCCGAGCGCGTTCAGCGTGCGCACGCGCACCGGGCCGACGCCGTCGAGGCGCGCGCGCATCTCGTCCGCGGCACGCACGTTGAACGCGACGAGCGCGAGCGACGCGTGCGGGACACCCCAGGACCCGACGAGCGATCGCGCACGCTCCGTGAGCACGCGGGTCTTGCCCGAGCCGGCAGGCGCGATCACGCGCGCGCCGGCTCGGGGCTCTTCAACGGCTCCCAGCTGGTCGGGAGCGAGCCCGGTGCCGCGCGCGACCGGCGGTCCCAGGGGGCGCAGCGATCCGTGCTCGAGGCAGACGCGGTGCACGACCGCGACTCCGACCGCGGGTGGGAGGGACGCGTCGAGCGGCCCGCCGTCGCAGATCGCGGGCGTGCCGTCGGGCAGGATGACGTCGGCACCGTCGTCCGGAGCCGCGCGGGCGCCGAGCCCGAAGGCGACCTCGACCCATCGGGTGGCTGGGGGAGCGCCAGGCCGGGCGTCGCGCGCGTTCGCCCAGATCGCGTGGTGGAGCCGCTCGCCGACGAGGTCGAGCCCAGCTGTCCACTGCCACGGCTGCAGGTCGACGACGGACTCCTCGGGGGGTCGCGCCGGGTCGTCGAGGCCGAGCCCGGGCTCGAGCTCGACGACGACGGGACGCCTGTCGCGCCACGCGCCCGTGAGCACGTCCGCGACGCCCGCGTCGAGCGAACGGACCGGGACGCGCTCGAAGTCCTCGTAGCCGTCGGGTGGCCGCCCGCCCGGGGCGACGACGGCGCTCCTGCCCGTCGCCGCGACGAGCCCGTCACGAGTCATGGGACGAGGGTAGCGAGGCGATGCGCGCCGGCCCCGACGCCTCCCCGTGGCGCTCCGTCCCGCGTCGAGCTGGGCGCTGCGGGCCGATCAGGCCGGGCGGGCCCGGGCGACGACCGCGTACTGGGGGGTGCGGAAGGAGTTGAGGCCGGGGCCGAGGAGCCGCTCCGCGAGGAGCGAGGCGCGCGGGACACGAGTGGCGAGACCGAGGTTCACGCCGTCGACGCTCTCGACCGAGTACCCCGCGGACCGGAACAGGTCGACGACCGACGAGAGCGTGAAGAAGCGGAGATGCGTCCGGTCGAGGAGCCCGGTGTCCGTGTACTGCCAGCGTCCGAGCAGGACGAGCGGAGCGACGACTCGAAGGTCGCGCACGTTCGGGATGGACGCGACGACCACCCCGCCCGGAGCGAGGAGGTCCCGGGTGCGCTCGAGCGCGTGCCACGGGTCGACGAGGTGCTCGAGCACGTCGTTGAACACGACGCAGTCGAAATGCGGGGCGTCGGACCCGAGAGCGTCGGGGAAGGGCCCGTGGACGACCCGGTCGACGCGGTCGCGTGCGGACTCGCACGCCGTCGCGGAGACCTCCACTCCCCACACCTCCACAGCCGGGTCGCGCGTCTTGACGGCGTGTCCGAACCCGCCCCACCCGCACCCCACGTCGAGGAGCCTCTCGATCCCGCGTGGCACGAAGCGCAACATCTCGGTCCGGACGTCGTCCGGGTAGGGGTAGGGGTCCGCGCCGCCACGAGCGTGAGCGCTACCGGGGTCGAAGCGCTCGGCTCGGCAGGGTTCGCTCATCGGTGCCTTCGCAGGTCGAGGGGGCCGGGAGTGCCCGGCGTCGGGATGCCCGGAGCACCGGCTCGGGCCGGGCGTGCTCCCGTTCTATCCGACCGGGCCCGTGCGTGCGCGCCGCGTGCACCGACCGGGGAGCACGTCGGCCTAGGCTCGCGTGTCGGGCCGCGCCGCAGCGGCCGTGGGATGGGAGGGGACAATGGGTGCGCTCCGGGCCACCTCCGAGCGGCGGGGAGTCGCGGCCTCGGCCACCGACCGCGAGAGCGTCGTCGCGCACGGGCGCCGGTCGCGGTCCCTGCGAGCTGCCTTCCGCGACGCCCCGGTCGAGCGCGCAGCAGTCGACGCAGGCACC
>JAJZBW010000063.1 GCA_021798745.1 Actinomycetes bacterium | reverse complement strand
TCGTCGAGCTCGAGCTCGCGCTGGCGGGCGGCCGCCGCCGCGGCGCGGGCCGCAGCGGAGAGCTCACGCCCCAGGAGCACCGGGTCGCGGGGCTCGCGGCGAAGGGTCTCACGAGCCCGGCGATCGCCCGCGAGCTGTTCATCTCGGCCAAGACGGTCGACCATCACCTGTCGCACATCTACGCCAAGCTCGGCGTCGCCTCTCGCCGCGAGCTGATGCGAGCGTGGCCGTCCTGACTCGACACGGGCCGCCTTCCCGCTGCCCGCTGCCCGCTGCCCGCTGCCCGGAAGCTGCGGCCTGCCCCGCCACCGTCACGTGAGGCGACAAATGGGCAGGCTGCCCGATGCCGAGGCGCCCGCCCCCTCCGTATGGTCGCTCGAGCGGCGCTCGTTCGCGAAAGGGGCAGGCGATGGACGGGAGCAAGCTCACCACGCTCGAGTACGGGACGGTCGGCCTCGCGCTCGCGCTCGCGATCGACCTGCTGGCGTTGCCGTGGGTCGACGTGTCGATCGGGCCCTTCTCCTACTCGAGCGCGGGCGTCGGGAGCCCGGACGGCTTCCTCGGGGTGCTGGCGCTGCTCCTGTCGCTGGCCGTCGGTGCCGACCTGCTGCTCGCGCGCCTCGCACCGTCCTTTCGCGTCGCCGTGCTCGAGACGTTCGGGCGCGGGCGAGCGCGGTTCCTCGCGGCCGCCGGCGCCGGCGCGCTCGTCGTCCTGAAGGTGCTCTTGCACCTGCACCCGAGCTACCTCGGCGCGGGCTGCTGGATCGCGTTCGTTCTCGCATGCGGGCTCGTCGTCTCGACCGCCCGCCTACGGGCGCCGGTCCCGTCGCCCGCTCCGCGCGCGACGGGACCGGCACCGGCACGCCCGCGCGCTCCCGACACGAACGCCTGAGGGTCGGTGCCGTCGCGGGTCGGGACCCGCCCGGCCGGCCGCTGCGTCACGAGGACGTCCCCGGGACTCCGACAGGCAGGAAAGCCTCGGGCCACGGTGGCACGAGGGTCGATCGTGGATGGAGGAGAGAGATGGACCAGAGGGTAGGCAAGCGCCTCGTCCGCATCTGTGCGCTCGGGGTGGTTGCCGCGACGGGTCTCGGCGCCTCGGCGCCGCTGGCCGGCGCCGCGCAGGCCCCGAGACGCCAGCCGAGCTGCTCCTGGCCGGTCTCGAGCGGGCAGATCTCCGCCGCGCTCGGCGTCAGCGTGCAGAGCGCGACCGTGCCCATGCAGTTCACCGAGCCGGTGTTCGGCGGCAAGGCCCATTGGATGATGTGCGTCTACTACGGGGGCGCCGGCGCGACCGGGGACGTCATCGTCGAGTACACCGGCGGCGTGGGGACCCAGCGGGTCTTCACGGCCCTCGAGCGCGGCTTCACCTTGGCGAAGCACATCCAGCACGTCACGGCGATCAGCGGCATGGGATCCGAGGCGTTCTACGCCGTGTCCTCCGACCAGACGTACCTGTTCGCGCACGTGGGCACCACCATGTTCATGGTGTTCGCGAAGCGCCCGCCCGCGAAGGTGATCGGCCTCGGGCGGACCATCGCCCGCGCCCTGTAGGACGGTCGCCGAGGACCGCACGAGGGGGGCGGAGCGCCTCGCGCTCGCCTCTCCCGCGCCGCGTCCCGCTGCTCCTGTCCGTGCGCGTCGCGCTCCCGGGCACCGCGTCGTCGCGGCGTCTGCCGCTCGCCGCGTGCACGGGACGCGCGGACGACGCTAGGCTCATACCCGGTTGGGGTATCGAGCCCGGGAGGAGGCCGCGATGGCCGAGACGATCACCTACGCCGTCGAGGGGATGACGTGCGACCACTGCACGCGGGCGGTGTCGGGCGAGATCTCGACGGTCGCGGGCGTCACGGGCGTCGTGGTCGACCTCGACACGAAGCTCGTCACGGTGACCGGGGAGGGCCTCGACGACGAGCGGCTCCGCGCCGCCATCGAGGAGGCCGGGTACGAGGCGTCGTGACGCCCGCGGTCGCGGGGTCCGACAGGTCCCGGGCCGGCGCGCCGGGGACCGGCGGGGTGACCGCGCCGGCGCGCGATCGTGTCGAGCTCGTGATCACGGGCATGACGTGCGCCTCGTGCGCCGCTCGCGTCGAGAAGCGCCTCAACAAGCTCGACGGGGTCGCAGCGAGCGTGAGCTTCGCGAGCGAGCACGCCGCGGTCGCGTTCGACCCGGCGCAGGTGAGGATCGCTGACCTCATCGGGGCGGTCGAGGCCGCCGGTTACGGGGCAGCGCTCCCCGACGCGGCGACCGACGATGACCCGACCGCCCGGTACCGTCTCCGTCTCGTTCTCGCAGCCACCCTCACCGTGCCCGTCCTCGTCTTCGCGTGGGTCGCCGAGGCCCGTCCGCCGGGCTGGGAGTGGGTGTCGCTCGTGCTCGCGACCCCGGTCGTCGCGTACGCGGGGTGGCCGTTCCACGCGGCCGCGGCGGCGAACGCCCGCCACGGAGCCGCGACGATGGACACTCTCGTCTCGGTCGGCACGCTCTCGGCATGGACCTGGTCGACCGTGGTCCTCGCCGCGGGGATCTCGACGACCGTCTACTTCGACACCGCAGGGGCGATCACCGTGCTCATCCTCCTCGGGCGTCACCTCGAGGCGCGGGCCAAGCGTCGCTCCGGGGAGGCGATCCGCTCGCTCCTCGAGCTCGGGGCGAAAGACGCGCGCGTCCTGCGCGACGGCGACGAGCTCCTCGTCCCGATCGGGGACCTCGTCGTCGGCGACCGGTTCGTCGTGCGCCCCGGGGAGAAGGTCGCGACCGACGGCGTCGTCCTCTCGGGCAGCTCGGCGATCGACGCGTCCATGCTCACCGGCGAGTCCGTCCCCGTCGAGGTCGGCCCCGGGGACGAGGTCGTCGGCGCGACGATCAACAGCTCGGGTCGGCTCGTCGTCGAGGCGACGAGGGTCGGCGCGGCCACCGCGCTCTCCCAGATCGCCCGGCTCGTGGCCGACGCCCAGGCGGGAAAGGCCCCCGTGCAACGCCTCGCGGACCGCGTCTCCGCGTTCTTCGTCCCGATCGTGATCGCGGTGTCGGCGCTCACGCTCCTCGGCTGGCTCGTCCTCGGCGGCGTCGCCGCGACGGCGGCGTTCACCGCGGCCGTCGCCGTCGTCGTGGTCGCGTGCCCGTGCGCCCTCGGGCTCGCGACCCCGACCGCGCTCATGGTCGGGACCGGGCGCGGCGCCCAGCTCGGAATCGTCATCAAGGGCCCCGAGGTGCTCGAGCAGACCCGCCGGGTGACGACCGTCGTGCTCGACAAGACCGGCACTCTCACCGAGGGGAGGATGGCCGTCACCGCCGTCGTGCCCGCGCACGGCGTCGCCGAGCGGGAGCTCCTCCTGCTCGCCGCGGCGGCCGAGGACGCGAGCGAGCACCCTGTCGCCCGGGCCGTCGCCGCCTACGGCCGCGAGCGCCTCGGGGCGCTCCCCGAGGCCGAGTCCTTCTCGGCGCGCGCCGGGCTCGGGGTGGAGGCCGTCGTCGGCGGTCGCTCCGTCGTGGTCGGCCGCCCGAGCCTTCTCGAGGACCGCGGGGTCCACCTCGGCGGCGAGCTCGCGGGCGAGCTCGCCCGGCTCGAGGCCGCCGGCTCGACGGTGGTCGCCGTCGCGTCGGACGGGATGCCGAGGGGGCTCGTGGCCGTGGCGGACCGCGTCAGGGCGACGAGCCGCCAGGCGGTCGCGGAGCTCCGCGCGCTCGGGCTCACCCCCGTGCTGCTCACCGGCGACAACCGCCGGACGGCGGAGGCCGTCGCGGCCGCCGTCGGCATCGACCGGGTCCTCGCGGGTGTCCTGCCCGAGGACAAGGCCGCCGAGGTCGCCCGCCTGCAGGAAGCCGGCGAGGTGGTCGCCATGGTCGGCGACGGCGTGAACGACGCCCCCGCGCTCGCTCGCGCGGACCTGGGACTGTCGGTCGGGACGGGCACCGACGTCGCCATCGAGGCCTCCGACGTCACCCTCGTGAGCGGCGACCTCCGGGCGGTGGCCGACGCGATCCGGCTCTCCCGCCGGACCCTGTCGACCATCAAGGGCAACCTCTTCTGGGCGTTCGGCTACAACGTCGCCGCGATCCCCCTCGCGGTCGCCGGGGTGGTCAACCCGATCGTCGCCGCCGCCGCGATGGCGTTCTCGAGCGTGTTCGTCGTCACGAACTCCCTCCGGCTCCGGCGCTTCTCCCCGAGCGGGGCTCGCTCGTGACGAGCGCCCGCGCGGCGGGGACCGACGGCGCCCGGCCGGGCGACGCGCACCCGCCCGGACCCCCGTACGGGTACGTGGACGACAAGGACTCCCTGCTCAAGAGGATGAGGCGGATCGAGGGGCAGGCTCGGGGGATCGAGAAGATGATCTCCGAGGACCGCTACTGCATCGACATCCTCACCCAGATCGCCGCGGTCTCGACGGCGCTCGAAGCCGTCGCGGAGAGGATCCTCGACGACCACGTGAACCACTGCGTCCGCCACGCGCTCTCCTCCGGCGACGACGCGGTCGCTGCCGAGAAGACCGCGGAGCTCCTCGAGGCCGTGCACCGGTTCACGCGCGCCTTGTAGACCCGCGAGGCGGCCGCCGGCTCGCCGCCCCGGAGCAGAGGTCGCACGTCCTGCAGCGCCGAGCTGCCCACGCCCGGCGGCCGCGTCCTGCTCGCGACCGGCGTGCCGCGCGCGGGTCAGCGGCGCGTGAACACGGCAGCGAGCTGGCACTCCGCTCGGAAGCGCTCGACCGCGGGCTCGCGGAGGTAGGAGTCGAGGGAGGCGTCGAACTCCGCGGGACCGAGGAGCCCCCGCGCGACGATCTCGTCACGCGCCGCCCGCAGCCGGGCGGCCGTCAGCGCGCGCGACGCGTCCCCGACCTCGCTCGCGACGTGCACGGCCTGGGCGAGCAGGCGGATGGTCCCGACCTCGAACCCCGCCCGAGCGAAGTACGACGAGAGCTTCCTCCCGACCTGGCGGTCGCCGCCCCGGACGGACTGGCAGGCGTCGAACGCCGCCTCGAGCGCTCCGAGCGCGGGGGACGGGTCCGGATAGCTCACCCCGAGCCCGTCGTCGACGTCGAACACGAACACGCGTCCTCCCGGGCGCAGCACCCTGCGGATCTCCTCGATCGCCTCCTCCGGACGCGCGAGGTGCTGGAAGAGGAGCCGCGCCGTCACGACGTCGACCGACTCGTCCCCGCTCGGCAGGTCGGTCACGTCGGCGGGCACGAACCGGACCTCGCTCCCCGGGGCGAGGAAGCCCGCGAGACGCTCCCTGATCGCGCCCGCGACCTCGAGGACGTCCCGGTCGCTGTCCACGCCGACCGCGTCCACGCGCGCCAGGTGCGCGAGCTCGAGCGCGACCGGGCCGAATCCCGTGCCGAGGTCGAGGAGCGTGTCTCCTGGCTCGATCGGGACGATCTCGTAGGTCGAGCGACGCGCCGGTCCCGTCAGGATCGTCTGCGCCAGAAGGGACCCCCCGGGCGGTGCGGGGTTCTCGTCGAGGTACGCCGCGTACGACCGGTCGAGCGGGCCGAACGGGTCGCGCTCGTCGCGCCCCGCGGAGCCGCCCCCCTCTCCTGCACCCTGCTCGACCCCGGACACCGGAGGCACGCTACCGGCCGGTGCCCGCGCCGCGCTCGTCCGCAGGGTCCGCTGCCTCGGGCTCGCCCGCCCCGGACAGGGCCCCGAGCAGCGCCTCGAGGACGCGCTCGCCGACCGGCCGGCACGTGCCGTCGGAGCGCGCGGCGCCACGGCGCGGGACCGCTCCGAGATCGGCGCGTCCCTCGAGATCCTCGAGCGTCACGACGGACGCGTCGAGCGCGGCCGCGAGCCGTGCCCGGTCCGACGCGGGGAGGTCGAGCAGGTCGGCGAGCGCGGGTGTGCCCATACGCACGAGCGCCATCGAGTGGAGCCACGCGCCCCGCCGGTCCCGGCGCTGGGAGATCCCGACGAGCTTGCGACCCGCGACTCGGACCTCCCCGGACCCGATCCCCGCGAAGCACGCGACACGGGACCACTCGCCCGCCTCGAGCGCGCCGCGGTGGACCGAGAACCCCCCGCGCTCCCGACCGAGCGCCCGTGCGCACGCGTCGGCCCAGAGCTCCCCGAGCCACCAGGCGCTCCGTCCCACGTCGGCGACCGCGAGCGGGTCCGTCGCGGGCACGAACACGTCGAGCCACACCTGGGCGCCCGGCTCGAGAAGGACCGCACCTCCCCCGCTCCGCCGCCGGAGGACCGCGTACCCCCCGAGCCGCGCACGCGTGGCGTCCACGACGGACGCGTCCTGGGAGCTGCCGAGCACGAGCGCCGAGTCCTCGGGCCGCGTCGGGCACGCGACGCGCCGTCCCGCGAGCTCCGCGCTCGTCACGTCCGCAAGCTCGCCGAGGAGGGTCTCGACCGGCCCCGCCCTCTCGACGACCGTCCAGCCCCGAGACGAGCCCCGCCGCCCCTCGGGCGCGGAGCACCCGGCGAGACGATCTCGGGTCACGGGCGACGCTCGCGGCCCGCGGGCCCGCTCGCCGTCACGCCGCAGGATCGTGGCGGCCGGCGGAGCGCTCGAGCACGGGAGCGACGTAGGGCTCCCACTCCGCGCACATCTCCCCGCTCGCGGCGAGCAGCCAGACGCGCGAGCGCGGCGCTCGCGGGGCCGAGCGGAGCACGAACCCGGCCTCCTCGAGGAGGTAGTCCTCCTTCGAGGCGTTGCACCTCCGGCACGACGCGACGACGTTCTCCCAGCTGTGCGGCCCGCCTCGGCTGCGCGGGACCACGTGGTCGATGTTCTCCGCCTGGGCCCCGCAGTACTGGCACCGGTGCCCGTCGCGTGCGAAGACCGACCGGCGGGAGATCGCGATCCGCGTCTGGTGGGGGATGCGCACGTACTGCGAGAGCCGCACGACGGACGGCTCGGGGAACCGCGCGCGCTCCGACCGGAACTCCGCTCCCGTGTCGTGCACGAGCTCGGCCTTCTCGTCGAGCACGAGCACGAGCGCCCGGCGGGAGGACACGACGCACAGCGGCTCGAACGTCGCGTTCAGCACCAGCGCCCGCCCGGTCACCTCAGGACCAGCCGGCTCCGCACTCGCCCCGGACCCTCATCGGGGCGAGGCTATCGCGTGCGCCTCGCCCGCCGGCGCATTCCGCTCCCCGCCTCGTGCTCCCCTCTCGACCACGCGAGGAACGCCGCGACGTCACGAGCGGGAGGGACCGCACGAGGGTCGCCGTAGGCGGTCTCCGCGCGGAACGCGAGCCACGTCCGGCCTCCGGGGCCGCACGTCCCCCGCCGGCCGGACACGAGCGCCCGGCAGACGCGCACCGCCTCCGGCCAGAGAAGGGGCCGGACCAGCACCGCGACCCCCGCGCCCGCCCACGCCGCGGCGCGGCGGGCGCTCACTCCGTCCGGGCGCTCAGCGGTCGCGCCAAAGGCGCGACCGGAGCCGGCGGCCGATGACCGAGAGCTCCCCGGCGACGCCACGCGGACGGGCGGACTGCCCCGCGCCGGAGGGCGAGTGCCCGCCGAAGAACAGGCGCGCGCTCCGCTCGAACGCGAGCGCCCCGGCGAGCATCACGACGAACCCGAACGTCCCGAGGAGAAGAGACGTCCGGAACGCGAGGAGCAGGACTGCGAGACCCACGACGAACACGACGACGGACCAGCGCATGGAGCGCGCTGCGGCCGAGCGGGGGCCCTCGGTGCGGACGCGGTCGACGAAGGAGCGGTCGTTCTCGTAGAGCTTCTGCTCCATCTCCTGGAGGATTCGCTGCTCTTCCTCGGAAAGCGGCACCCGCTCCCCCTTCCCGGCCCGACGCCGCACCTCACCCGGCCAGCCCCGTCCCGGACCGACGGGTCCACCCCGCTCCTCCCGGCGCCGCGCACAACCGATGCTCGGGCCATTCTCGCGCACCCGAGGGTCCGCGACAACGCGCAACAGGCGCTCGGAGCGGGCCTCAGGGCGGCGCGACCGGCCCCGCGGGGCTGCTCACGGGACCGACGCGCGAGGAGCGGCCGAGCGGGCCGATCGCGCCCTGCCCGAAGCGCCGTCGTATCGCGTCCGTCGCGGCCTCGACCTCCTCGCGCCTGTCCGTCGCGTGGCGCTCGTCCTCCTCGGGCGCGGCTCCCCGGTCGCCGGAGAAGAGCTCGAGCTGACGCGCCGGGAGCTCCGACGCCGGCGCGAGCCCCGACACGTGGACGCCGAGCAGCCGGAGCCCGCCGCGTGCCGGGAGCGACGCGAGGAGCTCGCACGCCGTGTCTCCGAGCACGACGGCCGAGTCCGTGCGCGCGGGAAGCGTGTGGGACCGCGTCACGGTCGTGAAGTCCCCGAAACGCGCCTTCACGGTGACCGTGCGCGCCGCGAGGGCCGCGCCGCGGCATCGGCTCGCGACCCGTCCCGCCGCCTCTCGGGCCCGACGGGCGAGCTCCGCCCGGTCGGAGATGTCCTGCGGGAACGTCTCCTCGTGCCCGATCGAGCGGGCCGGCCTCTCCGCGACGACGGCACGCGCGTCGCTGCCCGTCGCGAGCTCCGCGAGCGTCCGTCCGCTCGCCGACCCGAGAAGGCGGACGAGGCTCTCCCGGCTCACCGCCGCGAGGTCGCCGACCGTCGACACCCCGAACCGGCTCAGCCTCTCGGCCGTGCGGGGCCCGACCCCCGGGAGCGCACGGACGGGGTGCGCGAGCAGGAAGCTCCTCTCCTGCTCGACCCGGACCACCACCACTCCCGGGCCCGGGACGACACCCTCCGCGGACACTCTCGGCTTCGCGGCCTTCGACGCGAGCTTCGCGACGAGCTTCGTCCGCCCGACTCCGACCGCGCACTCGAGGCCGAGCTCGGAACGAACGGTCGCACGCAGGACCCGCGCGATCTCGGGGCTCGACCCGTAGATCCGGTGCGCGCCCGACACGTCCAGGTAGGCCTCGTCGAGAGCGACCGCCTCCACGAGAGGCGTGACCGCACGGAGGATCCCGAGAAGCCTCTCGCTCGCGCTCCGGTACGCGTCGAACCGGGGTGCGAGCACGACCGCCCGTGGGCACAGAGCCCTCGCCGTCGACATGGGCATCGCGGAGCGCACCCCGAAGACCCGCGCCTCGTACGACGCGGATGCCACGACCCCGCGTGGCCCCGTGCCGCCGACGAGGACGGGACGCCGCGCGAGCGACGGGTCCGCGAGCACCTCGACCGCCGCGAAGAAGCAGTCCATGTCGAGGTGGAGAACGTCGAGGGCGTCGTCCGTCACGCGCTCCTCGGACCCCGTCACGGCCCGAGCGCGACCCGCCGGAACGTCTCGGCGAACGAGACGCCGCTCTCGCGCCCCGCGTCGGCGGCCCTCTCGCGCACGGCCTCCCCGAACCACTCCCCGTCCTCTCCGAGCTGGCTCAGGTGGCACCGGATCGCCGCCGCCTTTCGCCCGACGCTCGCGGAGACGTCGACCGCGACGTCGGGCTCGAGCGAGCCCGAGAGCAGGATGTCCCGGACGGACCACGGGTCACCGGCCCCCGGGAAGTACAAGGGGGATCCCGCCGCGGGCGTGACCGCGTCGAGCGCCGCCCATCCGACCGAGCGGTGGTCGTGGTGGTTGACGTAGTGGGACCCGAAGAACACCGCCGTCGGGTCCGGGCACACGACGACCTCGGGGCGCGCGTCTCGGATGACGCGGACGAGGTCGCGCCGCAGCTCGAGGTCGTTCTCGACCTCCCCGTCCGGGCGGCCGAGGTGGTCGACGGCCACGATCCCGAGCTCGCGGGCCGCCGCAGCGACCTCCTTCCGGCGCGCCTCCACGAGGCTCCGTGCGTCCTCGACACCTCGCGCGGCCCCCTTGTCGCCGTCCGCGCACACGACGAGCCGCACCGCGCACCCGCCCGCGGACCAGGACGCGAGCGTCCCCCCGCAGGACACGTCCGCGTCGTCGGGATGCGCGTAGATCGCCACCGCACGGGCGGGCACGTCGCGCAGCATCTCGCGCGTCACGACCGCGCGTCCCTGCCCGCGGCCCCCGCGTCGCGTCGCACCGCCTCAGCCCGCTCCACGCGACTTCGGCGCCGTCTGCTTCGTGAGCAGCCCGACCTCACGCGCGAAGTCGTCCACCCCTTCGAACCCCTTGTACACGCTCGCGAACCGCAGGTACGCGACGTCGTCGAGCTCGCGCAGCCGGTCGAGCACCGCGACACCGATCTCCTGGCTCGACACCTCGACACCCGCCCGTCGGGCCTGGTCCGCGACGGCATCCACGAGCGAGTCGATCTCACCCGCGTCCACCGGTCGGTTCTTGCACGCCGAGCGAACGCCGGCCGCGACCTTCTCCCGGTCGAAGAGCTCGCGCCGGCCGGAGCGCTTCGCGACGAGGACGTCCGACCCCACGAACCGCTCGAAGGTCGTGAACCGGTGGCCGCACGCGAGGCACTCCCGCCTACGCCGGATCGCCGCGCCGTGCTCGACCTCGCGCGAGTCGACGACCCGGTCGTCCGCGTGATGGCAGCTCGGGCACCGCACGCGCGAACGCTACTTCGCGAACGAGGGCCCACGGACGCGCCGACGGGCCCCGCCGGCACGTCACGGGAGGTGCACGACCTCCCCGACCCGAAGGACGCCCCCGGGCAGCTGCGCGACGATCGCGTCCACGAGCGGCCTCGGGTCGCTCCCCGGCTCCATCTCGGACGCGAGCGACCAGACCGTGTCACCGGGTCGTGCGACGTACACATAGCCCGTCGCCGTCGCGCGCGCCCCCGGGGGCGGCACGAGCGGACCGACCCCGGCGTCACGGAGCGCCCCCGCCCCGAACCAGACGGCCGTGAGGACCCCGACCGTGAGCAGTCCCGGCAGCGCGCGCCGTGCCCTGCCCGGTCGGGATCGGGCGAGAGGGCGCGTGGTGCCCCCGGAGGGCGCCGCGTCGTGCCCGACGAGGCGGAGGCGCGCCGCACGCCCGCCCGTGGTCGCGACCCGGGGGCGGGCCGGGCGGTGGTCCCACGGCTCCGGCGAGGGCCGGAAGCTTCCCGGGCGGACCGCGATCGACACTGCCGCCATCTCGACCTCCACTCGTCTCACGTGCGCGGCGCCGGGCTGCTCCCTCGGCGCACCGGGACCGGGCGCAAAGCGACCGGGCCCGGGAGTGCATACGTACACACGTTCGCCGCCGCCGCGTGAGCGTCGCACGAACGCATGTTCGGTGTCAAGGGTCCTCCCGAACGTCTGTTCCACGAACGGATGTTTGCATCCGGGTGTGACACGGCGGTACCGTCGCGCTCCGGGAGGTGGTGCCGATGGCCGACACGGTGCTCACGGGCAAGCGCCGGCAGATCCTCGAGTTCATCGCGGAGCAGATCCGCTCACGGGGCTACCCGCCGTCGGTCCGGGAGATCGGGGAGGCCGTCGGCCTCACGTCCTCCTCGACCGTGCACACGCACCTCCAGGTGCTCCAGCGACAGGGCTACCTGCGACGCGATCCGACGAAGCCGCGTGCGATCGCCGTGAGCTTCGAGCCGACCTCCGGAGCGGCGATCCCGCTGCGGCCGGTCGCCCACGTCCCGCTCCTCGGCGACGTCGCGGCGGGTACCGGGGTGCTCGCGGAGCAGCACGTCGAGGAGGTGCTCCCCCTCCCCGAGGACCTGACCGGGACCGGCCAGCTGTTCATGCTGACCGTGCGCGGCGAGTCCATGGTCGGGGCGGGGATCCTCGACGGCGACTACGTCGTGGTCCGGCGCCAGGAGGACGCCGAGCCGGGGGACGTCGTCGTCGCCGGGATCCCCGGAGGCGAGGCGACGGTGAAGACCTACCGGCGCTCGCGGGGCCGGGTCGTCCTCGTCCCGTCGAACCCGGCGTTCGACGAGATCGAGCTCGCGCCGGAGGACGTCACGATCTACGGCAGGGTCGTGACCGTGCTCCGCCGGCTCTAGCCCGGGCCTGCGGGAGCCCGCCGCGCGCCGGGACGGGTGGGAGCGACCCGCTCAGCGCCCGTAGACGACCTGGGAGAGCGCCCGGTGGACGGCCTCGAGATCGTCTCGCCCGACCCGCTCGTCGGAGCGATGGGCGACGAGCGGGTCGCCCGGGCCGAAGTTCGCGGCGGGGACCCCGCGGGAGGCGAAGAAGGCGACGTCGGTCCACCCGAGCTTCGCCCGCGGCGGGGCGCCGCTCGCCGCGACGAGCGCCGTGAGGAGCGGGTCGCCGAGAAGCGGCCGGGCAGCGGGCGCACGGTCCTCGACGAGGACCTCGTCGCCCAGCTCCGCCGAGAGGGACGGGGCGAGGTGCGCGCGGATCGCCTCGAGCGCCTCGTCGGCGTCCCGGTCCGGCGCGAACCGGTGGCTGAGGGCGAGACGGGCCTCGTCGGGGACCACGTTCCCCGCGACGCCTCCCGACACGCCGACCGCCTGGAGCACCTCTCGGTACTCGCATCCGTCGAGCACCGGGCGCCGCTCCTCGAAGCCCGCGACGAGCTCGAGGACCGGGGCGAGCCGGTGGATCGCGTTCCTGCCCGTCCAGGGCCGCGCCCCGTGGGCGCGCACGCCTCGCATGACGACCTCGAGGCGGAGCACTCCCTGGCACCCCGCTTCGACGAGGGCACCCGTCGGCTCCGCGAGGACCGCTGCGTCGGCCGAGAGGAGGTCCGGGCGCTCCCGTTCGAGGACCCGCAGGCCCGAATGGCGCGAGGCGACCTCCTCGCAGGCGTAGAACACGTACGTCACGTCGCACACGGGCTCACGTGGCTCTGCCGCGAGCGAGAGCATCACGGCGAGACCCCCCTTCATGTCCGCGCTCCCGAGCCCGTGCAGGACGTCCCCGTCGATGCGCGGGTGCTCGTTCCCCGAGGGGGGAACCGTGTCGAGATGCCCGGCGAGCGCGAGCCGGCGGGGCCTCCCGAAGCTCGTCCGCGCGACGACGTTGTCCTCGACGCGCGTGACCTCGAGGTCGCCGACCGACGAGAGCTCGGCCTCGACGCGGTCCGCGAGCGCGCGCTCGCGGTGGCTCACCGAGCCGATCGCCACGAGCTCGGCCGCGAGCTCGAGGAGGTCGGTCACCGGCGGACCTCGGTCACGTCGAGACCCCGTGGACGCGGAGGACCTCGTTGATCGCCGCCTTGTCGTGCCGCTCGCCTTCCGCGAGCCTCCGGAGCACGAGCACGCACGGCAGGAAGAACTCCCCTCCGGGGAGCTCTCGCCGGCGCGACGCCCCGACCGCGACGCTCCACGGCGGGATCGCTCCCCGCGACAGCTCCTCCCCCGAGGTCGCGTCGACCACGGGGATCGAGGGGTTGAGGATCGTGCCCGCCCCGACGACCGACCCGCGTCCGATCCGGGCTCCGTCGGTGACCATCGACCGGCTCCCGACGAGCACGTCGTCCTCGACGACGACCGGGACCGCGTTCGGGGGCTCGAGCACCCCGCCGATCCCGACCCCGCCCGAGAGGTGGACGCGCTCGCCGATCTGCGCGCACGACCCGACCGTCGCCCAGGTGTCGACCATGGTGTCGCGCCCGACTCGTGCCCCGATGTTCACGTAGCTCGGCATGAGCACCACGCCCCGTCCGAGGAACGAGCCGCGCCTCGCGGAGGCGCCGGGGACGACCCGCACGCCGGACGCCGCGTACCCCGTCTTCAGCGGGAGCTTGTCCGCGTACTCGAAGGGGCCGAGCTCGATCGTCTCCATCCGCGCGAGCCGGAACGTGAGCAGGATGGCCCGCTTCAGCCACTCGTGGACGACGACCGCGTCCGTGGCCGCGTCGACCTCTGCGACGCGCTCCTCGCCGCGGTCGAGCAGGTCGATCGCCTCGCCGACCGTCTCCGCCGCCCCGACGTCGTCGGGAGAGAGCTCGTCTCGCCTCTCCCACAGGGTGTCGACCGACTCCTCGAGCGATGCCATCCCCACCTCGTCGTGATCCGTCGCCGCGCGTGTGCGCTCCCGCCGGGCCCGGGACGCCCGGGAGGCCGGGAGGCCGGGAGGCCGGAGCGCGACGCTAACGCGACACGGCGCGCGGCGCGGCCGCGAGCCGGTCGGCGAC
>JAJZBW010000062.1 GCA_021798745.1 Actinomycetes bacterium | reverse complement strand
CAGGTCCGAGTAGCTCGTCGCACGGAGGCTCCCCGGGTAGCCGCTGTGGCGGTACGCCATCTTCGCGGACGCCTTGCCGGCCGTGAGGACCACCTTCGACGCGTTCACGACGATCACGTGGTCGCCCGTGTCGAGGTGCGGGGCGAAGATCGGACGGTGCTTGCCGCGCAGGACGCGGGCGACCTCGCTCGCGAGCCGCCCGAGGACGAGGTCCTCGGCGTCCACCACGTGCCAGGCACGGACGATCTCGCTCGGCTTCGGGGAGTACGTGCGCACTGCAGGTCCTTTGCTCGCGCCTGTCAGCGCGTCAGTCGAGTGCCGGCGGGTCCGGCGCGGCCGCGCCGCCCCGGGGTGGGCGCCCACGGCGCCTCCCGTGCAGCCGCGCTGCTGCGGGCACGCGCCCGGCCGATCAGGTTAGGCGATGGAGCAGGCGCGGGCAAGCTAGGGGGCGCGCGACCCGGGCCACTCCCACCGTCCTCCCAGCTCCTCGGGGTACGCGACGGCGACGAGCGCGAGCCCGTGCGGGGGAGCGATCGGAGGGGCGCCCGAGCGCGAGCCGCTCCGGAGCAGCGCGACGACGTCGCTCGGCCGGATCCGCCCCGACCCCGCCGCCACGATCGCACCGACGACCGACCGGACCATCTGGTGGCAGAACGCGACGGCCTCGATCTCGAAGCGCAGCGTCGCGGGGCCGTCGGCGACCCAGCGCGCGTCCGTGACCCGGCGCGTGATGGGCCCCTCGGGACGGTCCGGCGGCCGGCGGCAGAACGCAGCGAAGTCGTGCTCCCCGAGGACCGGGTCCGTCGCGAGCCGCATCACGGCGAGGTCGAGAGGCCCTCCGACGTGCCAGGACACGTGACGCGTGAGCGGGTTCCCGTGCTCCTCGAGGTCGAGCTCGTAGCGGTAGCGGCGCGCCACAGCGGACCGGCGCGCGTCGAAGGAGGGCGGGGCGACCGTGGCGCGCCACACGACCACGTCCGGGGCGACGAGCGCGGAGAGCGCGGACGCGAGCCGGGGGAGCTCGCTCCCGGGCTCGAGCGACACGTCCTGCGCGCCGCGCCCGCGGGCGAGCGCCGCGAGCCACGCGGGGTCGAGGTCGACGTGGACGACCTGCGCGAGCGCGTGCACTCCCGCGTCCGTCCGCCCCGCGCACGTGAGAGGTGATCCGGCGGCGCCGAGCTCGGCGAGCGCCCCCTCGAGCGCGCCTGCGACGGTCCTCTGCCCCGGCTGCCCCGCGAAGCCGTGGAAGCCTCCCCCGTCGTACGCGACCCCGAGCGCGACGCGTGCGACCGCAGCGCGGTCCGGAGCGCCGGGCGGTGCCCCGCTCCGGCGCACGTGCGGACGGCGCGGTGGCGTCAGACGAGCTCGACGCGGGCCATCGGCGCGTTGTCGCCGGGCCGCGGTCCGAGCTTCAGGATCCTCAGGTACCCGCCGGGCCGGTCCGCGTAGCGTGGCCCGATCTCCTCGAAGAGCTTGTGCGCCATGTCCTTGTCACGGATGTACGCGACGACCTGCCGGTGGTTGTGGACGCCGCCCGCGCGCGCCTTCGTGATGAGCTTCTCCGCTATCGGGCGGAGCTCCTTCGCCTTGGCCTCGGTCGTCACGATCGCCTCCGCTGCTATGAGCGAGGCGACGAGGTTCCCGAACATGGCCTTCTGGTGCGCCGCGCTCCCTCCGAAACGGGCGCCCTTCTTCGGGGTCGCCGGCATCTCAGTACCCCTCGCCCGCGAGCGAGAGCCCACGCTCGTCGAGCCGCTCGATGACCTCGTCGAGCGACTTCTGGCCGAAGTTCGTGATCGCGAGCAGGTCGGCCGCGGTCCGCTCGACGAGCTCCCCGATCGTGTTCACCTGCGCGCGCTTGAGGCAGTTGCGGGGGCGCTCCGAGAGGTCCAGGTCCTCGATCGGCAGGTCGAGGTCCGGGGAGCCGCTCGTCGCGGTGCCCACGTCCCCGAGCTCGAGGCCGCGCGCCTCCTCCGAGATCTCCGCGACGAGCCCCACGAGCGCCCGGAGGGTCTGGCCGGCGGAGGCGAGCGCGGCGCGCGCCGTCATCGACCCGTCCGTCTCGACGTCGATCACGAGCCGGTCGAAGTCCGTCGACTGCTCGACCCGGGTCGGCTCGACCGTGAAGCTCACCCGGCGCACCGGGGAGAAGATCGCGTCGACGGGTATCACCCCGATCGTCGCGGACCTCTTGTTCCGCTCCGCCGACACGTACCCCTTGCCGCGCTCGACGGTCACGTCCATCGCGAGCCGTCCCTTCGCGTTGACCGTCGCGAGGTGTAGGTCCTTGTTGAGGATGCTCACGTCCGCGGTCGTCTTCAGGTCCGCCCCGGTGACCTCCGCGGGGCCGCGCACGTCGACGCGGAGCGTCACGGGCTCGTCGGAGTCGACGGTGAGCACGAGGTCCTTCAGGTTCAAGATGAGGTCGCTCACGTCCTCCTTCACGCCCTGGAGGAAGGTGAACTCGTGGAGCGCGTCGTCGAAGCGCACCTGGGTGACCGCCGCGCCGGGGATCGACGAGAGGAGGGTCCGTCGGAGCGAGTTCCCGAGTGTGTGCCCGAAGCCGGGGTCGAGCGGGCCGATGGCGAACCGCTGCCGGCTCCCCTCCTCCTCACCGATCGCCTCGACCGTCGGTCGCTGGATGATCAACATCGTCTCGTCGCTCCTGTGTCGTGCTCGCGCTCGGCCCGTGCTCGCGCGCTCCGTCGTGGCGCGCCCGTCGTCGTCGCAGGCGCGCTGGGTGGGTTCCGTCTCCTACTTCGAGTAGAGCTCGACGATGAGCTGCTCGCGGACCTGGGTGTCGATCTGCTCGCGGACGGGCGCCGTGCGGACGCGCACCGCGTGCCCGTCCTGCTCGGACTCGATCCACCCGGGGAGCGCCCGGTCGATCGTGTCGAGGTTGTGGCGCACCGTGATCTGCTCGCGTGCCGCTCCCGACAGCGCGACGACGTCCCCGACGCGCACCCGGTAGCTCGGGATCGTCACCCTCCGCCCGTTCACCGTCACGTGCCCGTGGCTCACGAGCTGGCGCGCCTGGTTGCGGCTCGCACCCCAGAGCGCCCGGAAGGTGATGTTGTCGAGGCGGAGCTCGAGCATGCGGAGCAGGTTCTCGCCCGTGATCCCGCTCTGCCGGCTCGCCTCCTCGTAGAGGTTGCGGAACTGGCCCTCGAGCACGCCGTAGATGCGGCGCGCCTTCTGCTTCTCACGCAGCTGCGCGAGGTACTCGGACCCCTGCCGGGCGCGGTCGCGCCCGTGCTCGCCCGGAGGGTACGGGCGCTTCTCGAACGGGCACGACGTGCTCTCGCACTTCGGGCCCTTCAAGAACAGCTTGACCTTCTCCCGGCGGCAGAGCCTGCACGCGGGTCCCGTGTAGCGGGCCATCTCTCTCCTTCGTCGTCCGCTCGACCGTCGGCCGCTAGACCCGGCGCCGCTTCTTCGGGCGGCAGCCGTTGTGCGGGATGGGCGTGACGTCCTTGATGCCGGTGACCTCGATGCCCGTCGCAGCGAGCGAGCGGATCGCGGTCTCCCGGCCCGAACCGGGGCCGCGGACGAGGACGTCGACGCGACGCACCCCGTGCTCCATCGCCCGCCGGGCGCACTGCTCGGCGGCCATCTGCGCCGCGAACGGGGTCGACTTGCGCGACCCCTTGAACCCGACGTTCCCGGCGGACGCCCACGCGATCACGTTGCCCTCGTGGTCGGTGATCGACACGATCGTGTTGTTGAACGAGCTCTTCACGTGAGCGACGCCGTGGACGACGTTCTTCCGCTCGCGCTTGCGGGGCCTCCGGCCCCCGGGCTTCGTCGGCTTCGCCATCAGAGCTGGCCCTCCTGGGCGTCGGGTGTCGAGGCGGGGACGTGCACGCGCCGCGTGCCGCGCCCGTCGCCGAGGTGGTCGGTCGTGCGGGTGGAGCCCATCAGTGCTTGCGCACCTTCTTCTTCCCGGCGACCGTCTTCTTCGGCCCCTTCCGGGTCCGTGCGTTCGTGTGCGTGCGCTGGCCCCGGACGGGCAGGCCACGACGGTGGCGGATGCCCTGGTAGGAGCCGATCTCCATCTTCCGCTTGATGTCCTGCGCGACGTCGCGCCGGAGGTCGCCCTCGACCTTCAGGTTCTGGTCGACGTACGCGCGCAGGCGTGCGACCTCCTCCTCGGTGAGGTCGCGCACGCGGGTGTCCACGCTCACTCCCGTCGCCTCGCACACCTGCTGGGAGGTCGTCCGCCCGATCCCGTAGATGTAGGTGAGCGAGATCTCGAGGCGCTTCTCGCGCGGGATGTCGACTCCGGAGATGCGTGCCATCGCTCAGCCCTGCCTCTGCTTGTGACGCGGGTTCTCGCAGATCACCATCACCCGCCCGTGGCGCCGGATGACCTTGCACTTCTCGCACATCGTCTTGACGCTCGGTCGTACCTTCACCGCACCCGTCCCTGCCTCGTCGCCCCGCACCGGCGTGCCCGCCGGAGCCGTCCTCGTCCTCGCCGCCGCGCCGCACACGGCCGGCGTGCTCCCCGCCCCGTCCGGACCGGGGCCCTGCCGCCTACTTGTACCGGTAGGTGATCCGCCCCCGGCTCAGGTCGTAGGGCGTGATCTCGACCTGGACACGGTCGCCCGGGAGGATGCGGATGCGGTGCATGCGCATCTTCCCCGAGCTGTGCGCGAGCACCTTGTGTCCGTTCTCGAGCTCGACGCGGAACATCGCGTTCGGCAGCGGCTCGACGACCGTGCCCTCGAGCACGATCGCGTCCTCCTTCGGCTTGGGCAGGTCGACCTCCTCCTAGAATCCCTGTGTCACGGGCCCTCGCGCTCCGGGGCGCCCGGCCGTCGGCACGGCGGTACGGGGTCACGCGGAGCGAACTCCGCGCCCTCGGCGCCGGTGCCCCGCGCGGTCGAACCGGAACGGGGCACGCGACTGGACGCCCTCGAGGCCTGCGGTCCCGAGGCGAACAACGATCCTAGCAGCTCGCCCGGGAGTCGGTCACGGGGCGGTGAGCACCTCCGGCCCGTCCTCGGTGACCGCGATCGTGTGCTCGAAGTGCGCCGAGAGCTGCCCGTCCTCGGTCACCACGCTCCACCCGTCGTCGAGCTCCACCGTGTCGTAGCTCCCGGCGTTCACCATCGGCTCCACCGCGTACACGTTGCCGACCTTCAGCCTCGGGCCCGGGGTGCCCGGCCAGTAGTTCGGGACCTGGGGCTCCTCGTGCATCTCCGTGCCGATCGCGTGGCCGACGTACTTGCGCACGACCGAGAACCCGGCCGCCTCGGCGACGCGCTGGACCTCCCGCCCGATGTCGTGGAGGCGGTTGCCCGCGTGCATGACGTCGATGCCCGCCCACAGGGACCTCTCCGTCGCCTCCACGAGGCGGCGGGCGACGTCGCTCACCTCGCCCACCGCGACCGTGTAGGCCGCGTCGCCGTGGTAGCCCTCGACGATCGCCCCGCAGTCGACCGAGAGGATGTCCCCGTCCTTCACGACGTACTCGCCCGGAATGCCGTGGACGATCATGTCGTTCGGCGAGGTGCATATCACCGCGGGGAACCCGTGGTAGTTCAAGAAGTTGGAGCGCGCCCCGCGGCGCTCGAGGACCTCTCGTGCGACCGCGTCGACCTCCCGCGTCGTCACCCCGGGCCGGACGGCGGCGCGCGTCCTCTCGAGGATCTCCGCGACGACCCGTCCCGCGCGCCGCATCTTCTCGATCTCCTCGGGGGAGCGGATCACGGCCATCCTCCGGCGCGCGGCTGCCGGTGCTCGTCGACCGCGCGGACGAGCCGCTCGGTGACCGCGTCCGCGGGCCCGTCGCCGCGCACCGAGGCGAGCTTGCCCGCCTTGCGGTAGCGGGCGACGAGGGGGGCGGTCTGCTTCTCGTAGAGGTCGAGCCTCCGGGTGATCGCCGCCTCCGTGTCGTCCTCCCTCTGGACGACCTCGCCGCCGCACACGTCGCAGATCCAGTCCACGCGCGGGCGCTCGGTCGTCGAGTAGTTCGCGCCGCAGTCCACGCACACGCGCCGGCTCGCGAGCCGACGGAGGACGATCTGGGTCGAGACGACGAGGTTGAGCACGAGGTCGATCCCCGCGGCCCCGAGCAGCTCGTCGAGGAGGTCGGCCTGTCGGACCGTGCGCGGGAACCCGTCGAGCACGAACCCGCGCTCTTTCGTGTCGTCCTCCTCGAGCCGCCCCCCGACGAGCTTCACGAGGACCTCGTCGGGGACGAGCTCCCCCGCGTCCATGTACTGCTGCGCCTCGCGCCCGACCGGGGTCCCCTTCTTCACCGCCGCGCGGAGCATGTCTCCGGTGGAGATGTGGGGGATGACGTAGTGGCGCGAGAGGCGGACGCACTGCGTGCCCTTCCCCGCCCCCTGCTTGCCGAGGACGATCAGCCGCGCGCCCGGTACCACCTAGCGGAGGAAGCCCTCGTAGTTCCGCATGGTCAGCTGGCTGTCGACCTGCTTGTTCGTCTCGAGAGCGACCCCGACGCTGATGAGAAGGGTCGTGCCGAAGAACGGGATCGACGTGATGTGCCACGCGGACAGCAGCGCGGACGGCAGGAGCGCGACGGCCGCGAGGAACAGCGAGCCGGGCAGCGTGATCCGGTTCAGGATCTTCGCGAGGTACGTCTCGGTCGGGGGGCCCGGCCGGATGCCGGGTATGTACCCGCCCTGCTTCCTGATCGTGTCGGCCTGCTGGTAGGGGTCGAAGCTCACCTGGACGTAGAAGAACGTGAACACGACGATGAACAGGCCGTACAGGGCGAGGTACACGAAGCCCGTCGGGCTGTAGAGGTTCGCCTGGATCCAGTCGCGCACCCCGCGCCACGGGATGACCGTCGCGACGAGCACGGGGATGTAGAGCAGCGAGTTAGCGAAGATGATCGGGATCACGCCCGCCTGGTTCACCTTGAGCGGGATGTACGTGCTCTGCCCCCCGTACATCCTCCTGCCCTGGACCCTCTTCGCGAACGTCACGGGGATCCTGCGCTGGCCCTGCTCGACGAAGACGATCGCGACGAGGAGGGCGAGGCAGACGAACCCGATGATCACGAGCCCCGCCCATCCCTTGTCCTGCTTGATGAGGTCGACGTCGAGCGGGAGCGTCGCCACGACGTTCGCGAAGATGAGGATCGACATGCCCTGGCCGATCCCTCGCTGGGTGATGAGCTCGCCGAGCCACATCACGAACGCCGTCCCGGCCGTGAAGGTGAGGATGATGAACAGGACGTGCAGGAGCGAGAAGTTCGGGATGAGGTCCGTCGCGCTGCTGCTCGACCCGAAGAGCTGGCCGGAGCGGAGGAGGAACACGAGACCGGACGACTGCATGAGCGCGAGCGCGATCGTGAGGTACCGCGTCGTCTGGGTGAGCTTGCGCTGCCCGACCGCGCCCTGCTCGCGCCACTCCGCGAACTTCGGTATCACCGTCCCGAGGAGCTGGATGATGATCGAGGACGTGATGTACGGCATGATCCCGAGCCCGAGCACCGCGGCGCGCGCGAGCGCTCCTCCGGAGAACAGGTCGAGGTAGCCGAGCAGGCCCGTCCCACGCGATGCGTTCGAGATCGCCTGGATGCGCGAGTAGCTGACCCCGGGGACCGGGATGTTCGCGCCGAGCTGGTAGATCGCGATCACGAGCAGCGTGAACAGGACCTTGTTCCGCAGGTCGGCCACGCGGACGATGTTCCTCACGCTGCCGAGCACGTCACCTCCCCTGCCGAACACTCGCCCGGGCGCCGGTCGCCGTCGGGCCCGACGCGGTCTCGTCCGCCCCGCACGACGGGTGCCAAGGCTACCGGTTCGCGAGCGCGTTGCCCCGGACAGGGGGGCGACGGTCGCCGAGGGGCGAGGGGACGACGGTCGCCGTCCCGCCCGCGCGCTCGATCGCCGCCTTCGCGCTCGCCGAGAACGCGTGCGCCTCGACGCGGAGCGCGCGCGTGAGCTCGCCCCGGCCGAGGACCTTCACGAGTCCCTTGTGGTGGACCATCCCCGCGGCACGGAGCGACTCGGGGGTCACCTCGCTCGCCTCGAGCGCCTCGAGGACGTCGACGTTCACGACGTTGCACTCGACGCGGAACGGGTTCGCGAAGCCGCGGAGCTTCGGGAGCCTCTGGGTGAGGGGAAGCTGTCCGCCCTCGAACCCGGGGGAGACGGTGTTGCGCGCCTTCTGCCCCTTGGTCCCGCGTCCCGCGGTCTTCCCGCCCTTGCCTCCCGTGCCGCGCGCGACACGGCGCCGGCCCCGGTGCGCGCCCGGAGCGGGCGCGAGCTCGTGTACCTGCATCAGGATGCTCCCTCCTCGGAGGCTCCGTGGCTCGCGCTCCGGCGCGACCTCCCCGCGACGAGCTCGTCCCGGGCCGACGCGGGCACCGGCTCGACCGTCACGAGGTGCGGGACGCGGGCGATCATGCCGCGCACGTCCCGGCTGTCGGGCACGACGTTCGACTGGCCGACCCCGCGGAGCCCGAGGGCGCGAAGCGTCCCGCGGTGCACGGGCTTCGTCCCGATCGCCGAGCGCACCTGGGTCACGAGCAGCGCCTCTTGTGCCCCGGCCTCTGCCGTGCGGACAGACGCGGCCATCTCAGCGCACCTCCGAGACGACCGGGCGCGAGGCCCGGCGACGCTCCTCGTAGGCGCGGAGCACCCCCGCGGGGGTCACCTCGTCCGGGGACTTGCCGCGCAGCCGCGCGACCTCGTCCGGGCGACGCAGGTCACGCAGGCCCGCGATCGTCGCGTGCGCGACGTTGATCGCGTTCGACGTCCCGAGGGACTTCGCGATGATGTCGTGGATCCCGGCCATCTCGAGGATGGCACGCGCCGCGCCACCCGCGATCACCCCGGTCCCGGGGGCAGCGGGCTTGAGGAGGATCTTCCCCGCTCCCGCCGCGCCGAGCACGGGGTGGGTGATCGTCGAGCCCGCGAGAGGGACCTCGAAGAGGTTCTTCTTCGCCTCCTCGATCCCCTTCTGCACGGCGAGCCCGGCCTCCTTGGCCTTCCCGTACCCGAGGCCGACCCGGCCCTGCCCGTCGCCGATCACCATGAGAGCGGTGAACGAGAAGCGCCGGCCGCCCTTCACGACCTTTGCGACCCGGTTCACCTTTATCGTCCGCTCTTCGTACTGCACGTCCGCCATCGTCAGAACTCCAGTCCCGCCTCGCGGGCGGCGTCCGCGAGGGCCGCGACCCTTCCGTGGTAGCGCGCTCCCCCGCGGTCGAACACGACCTTGGAGACGCCCTTGTCCCTCGCCCTCGCCGCGACGAGCCGGCCGACCTCGGCGGCCGCTGTCGCGTTGCCCGTCGGCCCGGAGCGCAGCGACGCCTCGACCGTCGACGCCGCGGCGATCGTGTGCCCGGCCACGTCGTCTATGACCTGGGCGACGATGTGCCGGTTCGAGCGGTACACCGAGAGCCTCGGGCGCTCGGCGGTCCCGGACACCTTCGTGCGCACGCGCGCGTGACGGCGCGTCCGGAGACGGTGGAGCGTTGCGGCGTTCGTCATCGCTACTTGCCCGCCTTCCCAGCCTTGCGCGCGACGACCTCTCCGGCGTAGCGCACGCCCTTGCCCTTGTAGGGCTCGGGCCTGCGGATCTTTCGGATGTCCGCGGCCACCTGGCCGACGGCCTCCTTGTCGATTCCCCGCACCGTTATGCGGGTCGGGCTCGGCACCTCGAAGCTGATCCCCTCCGGCGCGTCGACGACGACCGGGTGGCTGAACCCGAGCGCGAGCTCGAGCTGGACCGGGCTCTTCGCGACGGCACGGTACCCGACGCCGACGATCTCGAGGTCCTTCGCGAAACCGTCGGTCACCCCCGCGACCATGTTCGCGACGAGCGTGCGGGTGAGCCCGTGGAGCGCGCGGCTCTGCCGCGCGTCGTCCGGGCGCTCGACGAGGAGAGTCCGGCCGCCGTCCTCGCTCCTCACGGAGATCCTCGACGGGATCGAGCGCTCGAGGGACCCCTTCGGGCCGCGGACCGACACGCGCGCCTCCGCGACGTCGACCTCGACGCCCGCGGGGACCGCGATCGGGACCCGTCCGATGCGCGACATCAGGACACCGCCTCGCGCGCCGCGCGCACGGCGACCCGTGCGCAGCCGTCACCAGACATAGCAGAGCACCTCCCCGCCGACGCGGTGCTCACGCGCCTCGCGGTCGGTCATGAGCCCGCGGCTCGTCGAGAGCACGGCGACCCCGAGCCCCCCGAGCACCCTCGGGAGGCGGTCGGCGCGTGCGTACACGCGAAGCCCGGGCGTCGACACGCGCTTCAGCCCCGCGATCGCACGCGAACGGTCCGTCGTGTACTTCATGTGGATCTCGAGCACCGACCCGGGCCGCGACGGGTCCTCGGTCGTCTCGAAGCCCGTGATGTACCCCTCGCGCTCGAGGATCCTCGCGAGGGAGATCTTCAGCTTCGACCCCGGCATGCGCACGCTGTCGTGCATCGCGACGTTCGCGTTGCGCACCCGCGTGAGCATGTCCGCGATCGGGTCCGTCATGGTCATCGACGACCGCCCCCTCTCACCAGCTCGCCTTGGTCACGCCGGGGACCTCCCCCGCGTGCACGAGCTCGCGCAGGCAGATCCGGCAGAGCCCGAAGTGCCGGAAGACGGCCCGCGGCCGGCCGCAGCGGCGGCATCGCGTGTAGCCGCGCACCTTGAACTTCGGGGTGTGCTGCTGCTTCTCGACAAGTGCCTTCTTCGCCATCGCTCGCCTACTGCCCTTCGCGTCTGAACGGGAAGCCGAAGGCGTCGAGCAGTGCCCGGCCCTCGGCGTCGGTGCGTGCGGTCGTCACGATCGTGACGTCCATCCCCCGGGTCGCGTCGACTCGGTCGTACTCGATCTCGGGGAAGATGAGCTGCTCGGTGACCCCGAACGTGTAGTTCCCCCGGCCGTCGAACGACCGGGACGGAAGGCCGCGGAAGTCACGGATCCTCGGGATCGCGAGGCTCACGAGACGGTCGAGGAACTCCCACATCCGGTCACCCCGGAGCGTCACCATGCATCCGATCGCGTTGCCCTCGCGGAGCTTGAACGACGCGATGGACTTGCGTGCGCGCGTGACGACCGGGCGCTGTCCCGTGATCGTCTGGAGGTCGCGCACCGCCCCGTCGAGCAGGGACTGCTGCTGTGTCGCCCGTCCCACGCCGATGTTGATGACGATCTTCTCGAACCGCGGGACCTGCATCGGGTTGGAGAGCCCGAGCTGCTCCCCGAGCAGTGCCCGGACCTCGGTCTCGTAGCGCTCCTTCAGCCGCGGGCGCTCGGTCGTCGCCGTGCTCACAGCTCACCTCCGCACTTGCGGCAGACGCGGACCTTCGTCCCGTCGTCGCGCACCCGGTACCCGACACGGGTCGGGCCGCACGAGCCGCAGATGATCGCGACCGACGCGACGTGCATCGGCATGTCCTTGTCGATGATCCCCGCCTGGGTCGTCGTGCCCGTCGCCCTCGTGTGGCGCTTCGCGATGTTCACGCCCGCGACGATGACCTTCTGGTCCGAGGGAAGCGAGCGGATGACCTCCCCGGTCTTCCCCCTGTCCTTGCCGGCCATCACCTGGACGCGGTCGCCCTTTCGGATCTTCACCTAGATCACCTCCGGCGCGAGGCTCACGATGCGCATGAACCTCTTGTCGCGCAGCTCGCGGCCGACCGGGCCGAAGATGCGCGTCCCACGCGGCTGGAGCTGGTCGTTGATGAGCACCGCTGCGTTCTCGTCGAAGCGGATGTAGCTCCCGTCGGGACGGCGCTTCTCCTTCTTCGTCCGCACGACGACGCAGCGCACGACGTCGCCCTTCTTCACGGCGGCTCCGGGGACCGCGTCCTTCACGGTCGCGATGAAGACGTCCCCGATCCGCGCGTAGCGCCGGCGGGAGCCCCCGAGCACCTTGATGCAGAGGACCTCCTTCGCCCCGGAGTTGTCCGCGACCCTGAGCCGGGACTCCTGCTGGATCATCGGGCGCGCTCCACGACCTCGACGAGCCGCCAGCGCTTCAGCTTCGACAGCGGCCGCGTCTCCGCGACGCGCACGCGGTCCCCGACCTGCGCGGCGTTCTCCTCGTCGTGCACGTAGAGCCGCTTCGTGCGCTGCACGGTCTTCGCGTAGCGCGCGTGGCGGACCCGCTCGACGACGGCGACGACCGCCGTCTTGTCCATCGAGTTCGACACGACGGTTCCCTCGCGCTGCTTGCGCCGGTCCTCGCGGCCGGCCGTCGTGCCGGGGGTCTTCTCGGCGTCCGCCATCACCCCTCCTTCGTGTGGTTCGTCGCCGCGTCTGCGGCGGCCGCCGTGGCGCGCTCGGACTCGAGCGTGAGCAGGCGGGCGATCTCCTTGCGGACGGTCCCGATGCGGCTGATGTTGTCGAGCCGCCCGGTCGCCAGCTGGAAGCGCAGGTTGAACAGCTCCTTGCGCGCGTCGGCGAGCCGGTCGGCGAGCTCTGCGGCGTCGAGCGCACGCAGCTCCGCGGCCTTCGTCACTGGACCTGCACCTCCGGCTCGGAGCCGACCCCCGAGCGCACGACGAAACGGGCCTTGATGGGGAGCTTCTGGATCGCGCGCTCCATCGCACCCCGCGCGAGCGCCTCGTCCACGCCGGCGAGCTCGAACAAGATGCGCCCGGGGCGCACGACCGCGACCCAGCGCTCCGGGTTGCCCTTGCCCGAGCCCATGCGGGTCTCCGCCGGCTTCTGGGTCACGGGCTTGTCCGGGAACACCCGGATCCAGACCTTCCCTCCACGGCGGACGTACCGGGTCATCGCGATACGGGCCGCCTCGATCTGCCGCGCGGTGATCCACCCGGGCTCGAGCGCCTGGATCCCGAAGTCGCCGAAGTCGACGGTCTGCGCGCCCTTGGCCGCGCCCGTCAGCCGGCCACGGTGCTGCTTGCGGTGCTTGACCTTGCGTGGCATGAGCATGGTCAGTCCGTCTCCTTGCGGAAGTGCGGGACGTCGTGGTGCTCGTCCCGGGTACGACGCTCGATCTCCTCCTCCTCGGCGAGGAGCTTCTCGAGCGGGTCGTCGGAGGTCCCCCCGGTCCGGGCGGGGACGGGCTCCTCGACGGGTGCCGGGGGCGCAGGCTCGACGACGACCGCGACGGGCTCCGGGACGACGACCGTCCCCGGCTCCGCCTCCGGACGGCGACGACCGCCGCCCGCGCTCACGATGCGACGCGGGCGTCCCTGGCCGGAGGTCTCGCCTGCCGCCATGGCGGCCTCGCGGGTGATCTTGTCCTCCGAGGTGGTCCGGTAGGGGAGGATGTCCCCCTTGTAGATCCACACCTTCACCCCGACGCGACCCGTCGAGGTGCGCGCCTCGCGGAACCCGTAGTCGATGTCCGCACGGAGCGTGTGGAGCGGGACCCTCCCCTCGCGGTAGGACTCGCGACGCGCCATCTCGGATCCTCCGAGCCGCCCCGAGCACTGGACGCGCACCCCGAGCGCACCGGCCTTCTGCACGGTCTGGATCGCGCGCTTCATCGCGCGCCGGAAGCTGATCCGCCGGGCGAGCTGGTCGGCGATCCCCTGCGCGATGAGCGCCGCGTCGAGCTCCGGCTGCTTGATCTCCTGGATGTTCAGCTGGACGTTCGGGTTCTTCGTGATCCGACCGAGCTGCTTTCGGAGGCGGTCCGCCTCCGCGCCGCGCCGGCCGATCACGATCCCCGGGCGCGCCGTGTGCACGTCGACGCGGAGCCGGTCGCGCGTCCGCTCGACCTCTATCCGGCTGACCGCAGCCGCCTCCAGCTGGCTCGTGAGGTAGTCGCGGATCTTCCAGTCCTCGATGACCGCTCCCTGGTAGCCGCGGTCCTCGAACCAGCGGGACTTCCAGTCCGTCGTCACTCCGAGGCGGAACCCGTACGGGTTGACCTTCTGTCCCATCAGACCTCGTCCTCTCCCGACGCCCCGGACTGCTCCTCGTCGCGCGCCCCGTCCGCGGCGTCCTCGCCCGCGTCCACCTCGGTCGCGTCCACCTCGGTCGCGTCCACCTCGGTCGTTGCGCCCCGGGGGACGACAAGCTCCGGCGCGTCCTCGGAGGGAGCCCACGACGCGAAGGACGCGGCGGGCGCCTCCTCCGCGGGAGCAGAGGCCGTCGCCGCGGCGCGCTCCCGCCGGCGTGTCCC
>JAJZBW010000061.1 GCA_021798745.1 Actinomycetes bacterium | reverse complement strand
GCGCCGGAGGGGCGGGCGCTTCGGCGGCGGCGCGAGGGGGTAGCGCGATGTACGCGGGAAGGCCGATGCTTCGGCGCGAGGACGCCGCGCTGCTCCGGGGGGACGCGCGGTTCTCCGACGACTTGGGGGCGGGCGACGGGGTCCCCGTCGAGGACCTCGTGCACATGGTCGTCGTGAGGAGCACGGTCGCGCACGGGCGAGTGCGGGGGATCGACGCGTCCGAGGCGCTCGCTCTCCCCGGGACGGTCGCCGTCGTCACGGGAGCGGACCTTGCGGGGACCATCGGCCCCTACCCGGTCTCGAGCCGCGACGGGTCGGCGGTCGCGGACGCGCCGGCGCGTGTCGTGGCGACGGACACGGTCCGCTACGTGGGCGAGCCCGTCGCGGCCGTGCTCGCGCGCAGCCGGGCCGAGGCCGAGGACGCGGCGGAGCTCGTCGTGGTCGACTACGAGCCGCTCGACCCGGTGGTCACGATCGACGACGCACGACGGGCGGGGTCGCTCCTCCACGAGGGCGTGCCGGGCAACGTGCTCGTGACGTGGTCGCGGAGCAGGGGCGACGTGGAGGGCGCGTTCCGGAGCGCGGCGGTCGTCGCGAGGTGCCGGATGCAGATCCCGCGGCTCGCCGCGGCCCCGATGGAGGTGCGTGCGTGCGTGGCCGCGTACGACGCCGGGAGAGACCTGCTCACGCTGTGGGCGTCCGCGCAGGATCCCTGGAGGCAGTCCGCGCACCTCGCGGCGACCCTTAGGCGGGACGAGGACTCCATACGCGTCGTGATCCCCGAGGTCGGAGGCGCATTCGGCTCGAAGGGGTCGCTCGCGCCCGAGTACGCGATCGCGGCGTGGTGCGCGATCCACCACGGGCGGACCGTCCGGTGGTTCGAGGACCGGAGCGAGAACCTGATCGCCGCGTACCAGGGGCGCGGGATGGAGGCCGACGTCGAGCTCGCGGTCGGCGCCGAGGGGAGGTTCCTCGCGCTGCGGGCGAGCCTCGCGGCGGACCTCGGGGCGCACCTGTACCCGAACACGCCGAACGTCGCAGTCACGACGTGCATGCTCATGACGGGCTGCTACGACATCGAGGCGGTCGACGTCCGGCTCGAGGGCTTCGCGACGAACAAGGTGCCGATCGGTCCGTACCGCGGGGCGGGTCGGCCGGAGGCTGCGTTCTTCGTAGAGCGGGTCGTCGACGTCGCGGCCGCGAGGTCAGGGATCGACCCGGTGGAGCTCCGGAGGAGGAACCTCGTCGCGTCGGACGCGTTCCCGTACGACAACGGCCTCGGGTACGTCTACGACTCGGGGGACTACGCGGGCGCGCTCGACGAGGCATGCAGGCTCGTCGACTACGAGGGTGTCCGGGCCGAGCAGCGCGCCGCACGCGAGTCGGGGCGACTGGTCGGGGTCGGGATCGCGAACTACGTGGAGCGAGCTGCCCCCGGGGGGTGGGAGGTCGCCGAGGCCCGGCTCGTCGCCGGGGGGCGTGTCGTCCTACGGGTGGGGTCGTCCGCACACGGACAGGGCCACGAGACGACGTTCGCGCAGATCGCCGCGGATGCGCTCGGGGTGAGCCCCGACGACGTCGAGGTCCGGCACGGCGACAGCGCCGAAGGGCCCCGCGGGGTCGGGACCTTCGGGAGCCGTTCGGTGACCCTCGGCGGGTCGGCCACGCTCCTTGCGTGCACCGAGCTCCTCGCACGAGCGGGCGTGGTCGCGTCCTCGCTCGCCCGTTGCGAGCTCGGGGACCTCGACTACCGGGACGGGCGATGGTTCCCGGTCGGAGGGACCGGTGACGGCGTCGGGCTCGCAGACGTCGCCGCGGCGACGCTCGACGCGGGTGAGCCGATCGTCGCGCCCGCCCGGTTCGACATCGAGGCACCGGTGTTCTCGTTCGGGACCTACGGCGCCGTCGTCGAGATCGACCCGGAGACCGGGCGGGTCGACCTCCGTCGCGTCGTGGCGGTCGACGACGCGGGAGTGGTCGTCAACCCTCTCCTCGCGGAGGGCCAGGTCGTCGGGTCCACGGTCCAGGGAGTGGGCGCCTCGCTCTACGAGGAGGTCGTCCACGACGCGGACGGCCAGCCGCTCAGCGGGAGCTTCGTGAGCTACGGGATCCCCGACGCGCCGGGCTCGGCGTTCGAGCTGCGCACGGCGCTCCGGTGCACTCCCAGCCCGAGGAACCCGCTCGGGGCGAAGGGGATCGGGGAGGCGGGATCGATCGGCGTGCCCCCCGCGGTGGCGGGGGCTGTGCTCGACGCGCTCGCGCCGTTCGGCGTCGAGCACCTGGACCCGCCGTACTCGCCGGAGAGGATCTGGAGGCTCGTGCGACAGGACGCGGGCTCCGCGGAGCGCCCCTGACCGCACCGGGCGACTGGGAGCGCGGGAGCCTCGCACGGAGGGTCCCGTACCGGTCCGAGGCGAGCCGGGTCGACTCGACGCGCTGGTAGCGTCGGCGCGCCATGGCGATTGGACTCGGACTTGACGTCGGCGGCACGAAGATCCTCGCGTGCGCGGTCACCGACGGCGGTGAGCTCGTGGCCGAGACGCGCGTCGACTCGCCGCGGTCCCCGGACCTGCTCCTCCAGACGCTCGTGGAGGGCACGGACGCGCTCCTGTCGCTCCTCCCGGACGGGCCGCGCGCGGTCGTCGGGGTCGGGGTCGGGGTTCCGAGCCTCGTCACGTCCGACGGGACCCTCTACGAGAGCCCGAACCTGCCCGCTCTCGAGGGGCTCCCCGTGCACGCCGCGTTCGCAGAGCGGCTCGAGGTGCTCTCGGCCGCGACGGGCGGAGCCGGCCGGTGGCGGCTCGTGATCGACAACGACGGCACGTGCGCGGTCGCGGGCGAGTTCGTGTTCGGGGCGGCACGCGGCGTCACCGACGTCCTGCTGATCACTCTCGGGACCGGCATCGGAGGCGGTGTGGTCGCCGGGGGCCGGCTGCTACGCGGCGCGCGGGGCTTCGCGGGAGAGGTCGGCCACATCGTGATGGACCCTGCCGGGCCGGCCTGCCACTGCGGCAGGCGTGGGTGCTTCGAGCAGCTCGCGTCCGGGTCGGCGTTCGCTCGCATCGCTCGACGTGCCGCGGCGGCGGGAGCCGCCGACCGGGTTCTCGAGCTCGCCGGAGGGGACGTCGAGGCGGTCCGCGGCGAGCACGTGCTCGAGGCGGCGCGGGACGGCGACCGGGGGGCCCTCGCACTGTTCGACGAGCTCGCGCACAACCTCGCGGTCGGCATCGCGAACCTCGCCGAGGTCCTCGACCCCGGCGTCGTGCTCGTGGGTGGCGGGCTCGCCTCGGCCGGCGAGCTCCTGATCGCGCCGACGGTCGCGGACTTCGCCGTCGAGGACCGTCGGGGTCGCGGCCCCCACGCCGTCCCGATCGCGCTCGCGGGGCTCGGCGCGCGCGCCGGTGCCTTCGGAGCGGCCGCTCTCGCGCTCGGGCTCGTCTCCTGACGCGACGACCGTCCTGATCGGTCCGGCCGAGCAGGTCCGGCCGAGCTGGTCGGGGAGACGGGATTCGAACCCGCGGCCTCCTGCTCCCAAAGCAGGCGCGCTGACCAAGCTGCGCTACTCCCCGGTTCGGCGGGTGCACCGCCGTGACCGGCTCCGATGCTAGGGGACGCGGGCCACGGCCCACCGTCGTCGTGTCGGGGGCCCGGTCGCGGCACCGGTAGACTCCCCGCTTCGTATGCGCGCCTCCGCCGAGCCCCTCGAGGGCAACCAGGTCAAGCTCTCCGTCGCAGTCGACGAGGAGGAGATTCGCCGAGCGGAGGACGACACGCTTCGCCGGCTCACCCGCGAAGCGCGGATTCCCGGGTTCCGCCCGGGCAAGGTGCCGCGGCGGCTGCTCGTCGCCCGGCTCGGGCCGAAGGTGATCCGCGAGGAGACGCTGAGAGACGTCCTGCCGCGCTTCTACGCAGACGCGGTCGAGGAGACGGAGCTCGACGTGATCGCCGCTCCGGAGATCGACATCACGGCGGGCGAGGACGAGGGAGCGGTCGCGTTCGACGCCGTCGTGCAGGTGCGCCCGCGGGTGTCCATCGTCGGCTACGAGGGCCTGTCCGCGACCGTGCCGAGCCCGGTCCCGACGACCGAGGAGGTCGACGCGCAGGTCGACCGGTTGCGCCTCCAGTTCGCGGAGCTCACCGAGGTCGACCGCGCCGCCCGGGCGGGGGACCTCGTGACGCTCGACGTCCACGGGACGCGCGGCGGCGCTCCCGCCGAGGGGCTCAGCGCGGACGACCTCGTCTACGAGGTCGGGACCGGGGGGATCGTCGACGGGGTCGACGACCGGCTCGACGGGGCGTCGGCGGGCGACGAGTTCGAGCTCGACGCGGACGACGCGCCGGGCGGACCTGCGCACCTGCACGTCGCGGTGAAGCAGGTGCGCGAGAAGCTCCTTCCCGACGCGGACGACGCGTTCGCGTCCGACGCGTCGGAGTTCGAGACGATCGCAGAGTTGCGTGAGGACCTCGAGACGAGGATCGGCGAGGTCAAGCGACTCCAGTCGCAGCTGGCGCTCCGGGAGCAGTCCGTCGAGGCCCTCGTCGAGCTCGTCGCGGAGGAGCCTCCGGACGTCCTCGTCGCCGGGGAGACCGAGCGGCTCCTCACCGACTTCGCCCACCGGCTCTCGCATCAGGGGGCGACCCTCGAGCAGTACCTCGCGGGAACGGGCCAGGCCCCGGACGCCTTCCTGGCGGAGCTCTCGGAGCAGGCCAAGAAGCAGGTCAAGGCCGACCTCGCCCTGCGGGCCCTCGTCGAGGCCGAGTCCATCGAGGTCGACGAGTCCGAGGTCGACGAGGAGATCGTCCGGATCGCCGAGCAGGAGAAGCTGACCCCGGCGCGCGTGCGCTCGGCGCTCGAGCAGGACGGTCGCCTCGCTGGGCTACGCTCGCAGTTGGCACAAGCGAAGGCCCTGGCGTGGCTCGTCGAGCACGTCGGCATCGTGGACGAGGAGGGTACGCCGATGGACCGATCGGAGCTGCTCCTCGAGCGGGCCGGCTCGCAGGACGGCGGGGCGGAGGCGGCGGACGCCGCCGGAGAGGCGTGAGCGTGGACGCGTACAGCTACCTCGTCCCCACGGTCGTCGAGTCCTCGAGCCGGGGGGAGCGCGCCTACGACCTGTACTCGCGCCTGCTCCGCGAGCGCATCATCTTCATCGGCACCCCCGTGGACGACGTGGTCGCGAACCTCGTGTGCGCCCAGATGCTCTTCCTCGAGTCCGAGGACGGCGAGAAGGACATCAACATCTACATCAACTCGCCGGGCGGGGACATCACCGCGCTCTTCGCGATCTACGACACCATGAAGTACGTCCGCGCCGAGAAGTCGACGTTCTGCTTCGGCCAGGCGGCGTCAGCCGCCGCGGTGCTCCTCGCGGCGGGCACGAAGGGGAAGAGGTTCGCGCTGCCGCACGCTCGGATCCTGCTCCACCAGCCCTACGGGGGGGCCGCGGGGCAGGCGACCGACATCGAGCTCCAGGCGAAGGAGATCCTCCGCATGCGGGACATGCTGAACGAGATGCTCGCGGAGGACACCGGGCAGTCGATCGAGCGCATCACGCGCGACACGGACCGTGACTTCATCATGAGCGCCGCCGAGGCGCGCGACTACGGGGTCATCGACGAGGTCATCACCTCGCGCGAGGCTCCGGACGTCATGACCGCAGTGGGCGCAGCCTGAGCGAGGGAGGGGACGTGGCGAAGTTCGGCGACGGGGGCGAGCTCGTCAAGTGCAGCTTCTGCGGGAAGTCCCAGAAGCAGGTGAAGAAGCTGATCGCCGGGCCGGGCGTGTACATCTGCGACGAGTGCATCGAGCTGTGCAACGACATAATCGAGGAGGAGCTCTCCGAGACCTCCGAGGTCCGCTTCGAGGACCTTCCGAAGCCGCGTGAGATCTTCGAGTTCCTGAACGACTACGTCGTCGGTCAGGACCAGGCGAAGAAGATCCTCTCCGTCGCGGTCTACAACCACTACAAGAGGGTCCAGGCGGGGACGCCGGCGGACACCGGGGTCGAGCTCGCGAAGTCGAACATCCTGCTCCTCGGCCCGACCGGATGCGGCAAGACTCTCCTCGCGCAGACGCTCGCGCGGATGCTCAACGTCCCGTTCGCGATAGCGGACGCGACGGCGCTCACCGAGGCGGGGTACGTGGGCGAGGACGTCGAGAACATCCTCTTGAAGCTGATCCAGGCCGCCGACTACGACGTCAAGAAGGCCGAGACCGGGATCATCTACATCGACGAGATCGACAAGATCGCCCGCAAGAGCGAGAACCCGTCGATCACGCGTGACGTGTCCGGCGAAGGGGTCCAGCAGGCGCTCCTCAAGATCCTCGAGGGCACGACCGCCTCGGTCCCGCCCCAGGGGGGGCGCAAGCACCCTCACCAGGAGTTCATCCAGATCGACACGACGAACGTCCTGTTCATCTGCGGGGGGGCGTTCGCGGGCCTGGACCGGATCATCGACTCGCGGATCGGGCGGTCGGGGATCGGGTTCCGCGCCGACGTCCGCCGCTCGAAGCACCACGACGAGAGCCAGCTCCTGCTCGAGGTGCTCCCCGAGGACCTGCTCAAGTTCGGCCTGATCCCGGAGTTCGTGGGTCGGCTCCCCATCATCGGAGCGGTGTCGAGCCTCGACCGCAAGGCGCTCGTCCAGATCCTCGTGGAGCCGAAGAACGCGCTCGTCAAGCAGTACAAGAGGGTCTTCGAGCTCGACCACGTGGAGCTCGAGATCACCGACGACGCGCTCGAGGCCATCGCCGACCAGGCGCTCCTCCGGGGCACGGGTGCGAGGGGCCTGCGGGCGATCCTCGAGGAGGTGCTCCTCGACGTGATGTACGACCTCCCGAGCAGGAGCGACGTCGGCAGGTGCGTGGTCGACAAGGGCGTGGTCCTCGAGAGGGTCGCCCCGAGCCTCCTTCCGCGCACGGCGGGCGAGAAGTCGGACCGTCCCCGTCGTGCGGCCTCCTGAGGGAGAGAGCGCCAGGCCCCTGCCGAGCGACCCGGGTCGGCCGCTGCCTGCGTCGCTCGGGGACGCGCTCGCGTGGCTCGATCGCCACGTGAACCTGGAGGCGATCGAGAGGGGCGTCGCGGGCCGCGCCGCGCTCCCCACGCTCGATCGCGTCGAAGGGCTCGTGTCCGCGATCGGAGACCCCCAGGACGCGTACGGGGTCGTGCACGTCACGGGCACCAACGGGAAGGGCTCGACGACGCGGATCTGCTCGAGCCTGCTCGCCTCGGCGGGCGTGTCGGTCGGGACCTACACGAGCCCTCACCTGGAGCGACTGAACGAGCGAATGGCGAGAAACGGCGAGCCGATCGGCGACGACGAGCTCGTCGAGCAGCTCACGTCGCTCGCCGCTCTCGAGGAGTTCCTCGTCCGTCGGGACGCGTGGCCCACCCCGCCGACCTGGTTCGAGCTCGTGACGACCGCCGCGTTCCGCTGGTTCGCGGACGTCGCGGTCGAGGCGGCGGTCGTCGAGGTGGGGCTCGGGGGACGCTACGACGCGACGAACGTCGCGGACGGCGCGGTGGCGGTCGTGACGAACGTGGACCTCGACCACACGGAGATCCTCGGCTCGACGCGAGAGGAGATCGCCGCCGAGAAGGCGGGGATCGTGAAGGCGGGATCCGTGCTCGTGCTCGGCGAGCGGGACCCCGGCGTCGCGGGCGTCGTCGTGGCCGAGGCGGAGGCGGTCGGGGCGAGCGAGGTGCTCTGCCGCGGTGTCGACTTCGAGTGCGTCGCGAACGGGCCGGCGCACGGGGGAAGGGTGCTCGACATCCGCACACCCGGTGCCGCGTACGACGGGCTCTATCTGCCCCTGTTCGGGTCGCACCAGGGGGACAACGCGGCCGCCGCGCTCGTCGCGGCAGAGGCGCTGCTCGGGACGCCGCTCCCCGAGGACGTCGTCGCGGAGGCGTTCGCCGCGACGGTGGTCCCCGGGAGGCTCGAGATCGTCGGGCGCCGCCCGCTCGTCGTGCTCGACGGTGCGCACAACCGCGCCGGGGTCGACGCGCTGCACGCGGCCCTCGACGACGACTTCGCCTCGCCGGCGCGCATCGTCGCGGTCGTCGGGTGCCTGCGCGGGCGTGATCCGGGCGAGCTGCTCGCGGCGCTCCGGTCCGACCGGCTGTGCGCGGTCGTCGCGTGCGCCCCCCCGTCTCCGCGCGCCCTTCCTGCTTCCGCGGTCGCCGAGGCGGCCTCGGCCCTCGGGATCGAGTCCTCTCGCGCGGACGGGGTGGACGCCGCGCTCGAGATGGCGGTCGCCAAGGCGGGTGCGGACGACCTCGTCCTCGTCACGGGGTCGCTCTACGTCGTCGGCAGCGCGCGGGCGGCCGCACGTCGACTAGGTTGCGTGCGGCCATGAACCGGACCCTCGTGATCTGCAAGCCGGACGCCGTGGAGCGCGGGCTCGTCGGGCACGTTCTCTCGCGGATCGAGCGGAAGGGCCTGCGGATCGTCGCGGCGGAGCTCCGGAGCATCTCCTCGGACCTGGCGGAGCGGCACTACGCGGAGCACCGCGAGCGCCCCTTTTTCGGCCCGCTCGTCGCGTTCATCACGCGCTCGCCTGCTCTCGTGGCAGTCGTCGAGGGCCCCGAGGACACGTGGCGCATCGTGCGCAACCTGATGGGCGCGACGAACCCCGCGGAGGCGGCACCGGGAACCATCCGGGGGGACCTCGCGACCGAGACGTCCGAGAACCTCGTGCACGGCTCCGACGGACCGGAGTCCGCGGCGCGCGAGATCGCGCTCTTCTTCCCCGACCTCGGCTGACCGGGTCGCGGCCGTGCCGCGGCACGACGTGCTCCCGACGGGCGCTCCTGCGGCTCGGGGGCGCCGGGCGCCTTGTGACGCACCGGGCCATCCCGTAACCTTGAACGGTCGCCCAACGATCTGGAGCTGGAAGTATGCCCGACAACATGTTCGGAATCGGTGGCCGCGACATGGCGGTCGACCTCGGCACGGCGAACACGCTCGTGTATGTCCGGGGCAAAGGGATCGTCCTCAACGAGCCGTCCGTCGTGGCCATCAACGTGCGCGACGGGCACCCTCTCGCGGTCGGGGCCGAGGCCAAGCGGATGATCGGTCGCACGCCGAGCAACATCCAGGCGATCCGTCCGCTGAAGGACGGGGTCATCGCGGACTTCGAGATCTGCGAGATGATGCTCCGCTACTTCATCCGCCGTGTGCACCCGCGACGGTTCTCGAAGCCGCGGATGGTCATCTGCGTGCCGTCGGGCATCACCGGGGTCGAGAAGCGGGCCGTCCAGGAGGCGGCCGAGTACGCGGGTGCGCGCAAGGCGTACATCATCGAGGAGCCCATGGCCGCGGCCATCGGCGCCGGCCTCCCGGTCCACGAGCCGACCGGGAACATGGTCGTCGACATCGGCGGAGGCACGACGGAGGTCGCGGTGATCTCCCTCGGCGGGATCGTCACGAGCCAGTCGATCCGGATCGGGGGCGACGAGCTCGACGAGGCCATCATCAGCTTCGTGAAGAAGGAGTACAGCCTCGCGCTCGGCGACCGCACGGCCGAGGAGATCAAGATGGCGCTCGGCTCCGCGTGCGAACTCGAGGAGGAGCTCCACGCGGAGATCCGGGGCCGTGACCTCGTGAGCGGCCTTCCGAAGACGATCGTCACCTCGACCAAGGACATCCGCAAGGCCATCGACGAGCCTCTCGCGGCGATCATCGACGCCGTGAAGGTCACCCTCGACAAGACGCCGCCGGAGCTCGCCGCAGACATCATGACCCAGGGGATAGTGCTCACGGGCGGAGGCGCTCTCCTCCACGGCCTCGACGTCCGGCTGCAGGCGGAGACGAGCATGCCGATCGTGGTCGCTCCCGACCCGCTCAACTGCGTGGCGCTCGGCAGCGGGATGTGTCTCGAGGAGTTCGACGCGCTGCAACAGGTGCTGGTCTCCTCGTCGAGCCGCTGAGCGGCCGGACCCCCGCCGCCCTCGTGGCGTCCCCGGCGCGGAGGACGAGCCAGCGCGTGACGCTGCTCATGCTCGTTCTCGCCTCGATAACAGTGCTCACCCTCGACTACCACGGCGAGGTGAGCCACGGCATCACCCACGTGCGAAACGGCGTGCGAGACGTGCTCGCCCCGATCCAGCGGGGCATCGCTGCCGCGCTCCATCCGATCGGGGACGCGTTCGCGGGGGCGTTCCACTACGGGGCGCTCCAGAGCGAGAACCGTCGGCTCGAGCAGCAGCTCGGTTCGCTCCAGGCCGCGCAGGCAGAGAGGGCGTTCGCGGCGCGCCAGGCCCAGTCCGTGCTCGCGCTCGCGGGCCTCCCGTTCGTCGCGAACATCTCGACGACGCCCGCCGAGGTCATCTCGGCGCCTACCTCGAACTTCCAGTACCTGCTCGAGATCGACAAGGGGACGGGATCGGGGGTCGGGCCGCGGATGCCCGTCGTCTCCGGACGAGGGCTCGTCGGGACGGTCACCGGCGCGAGCGGATCGACGGCGACGGTTCGTCTCGTGACGGACAAGTCCTCCAGCATCGGGGTCACGTTCGGGACGGGACGGAGGTCGGGGAGCGCGATCGCAGGCGGCCAGGGCTACGGCGAGCCGCTCCTCGTCCAGCAGTTCTCGGGCCCGCTCCCCTCGGTCGGCGAGACGGTGTTCTCGAGCGGGACCGACGGAGGCGCGTACCCCGCGGGGATTCCGATCGCCCGGGTCACCTCCGTGAAGGTCGCCGCCGGGGGGCTCACGACGACGGTGGCCGCCGAGCCCCTCGTCGACCTCGGCACGATCCAGTACGTGAGCGTGCTCGAGTGGCTTCCCCAGCCGTGAACCTGCGCAGCTGGACCCGGCTCGCGCTCGTCGCGCTCGTCGCGCTCGTCGCGCAGGTCTCCGTGCTCGACCAGGTCGTCGTGCACGGCGCGCATCCCGACGTGCTCGTGCTCCTCGCGGCCGCCGGCGGCGCGGTCGCGGGTTCGCAGCGCGGCGCGATGATCGGATTCGTGATCGGTCTCGTCGCCGACCTCGTGCTGCCGACCCCCTACGGCCTCTCGGCGCTGACGTTCGTCCTCGTCGGGTTCGCCGCGGGCGCCGTGCGGGCGCTGCCGGGCGAGCGGAGCTCACGGGGCCTCCAGGTCGCGACGTGTGTCGCGGGCGGGGCGGCGGGGACCGTGTTCTTCGAGGCGCTCGGCGACCTCCTCGGCCAGCCGGGGATGCTCGACCGCCAGGGCGCCGTCGTGATGCTCGTCGTGACCGTCGGTGCGCTCGTGCTCGCCGCGCCTGCGGTCGAGGCACTCCGGTGGGTCGTCAGCGGCGCGGACCGCTCGGTGACCGGGCACGCGGTCCCGAGCGGCGGGAGCGCGACGCGTTGAAGCGGCGACGCCGCCGGACGCGGCGTCTCGCGCGGGGACGGCCCACGCGGTTCGAGCGGCGTCCGCTCCCCGTCCGTCCGAGACGCCGCCGATCGCGGCCGAAGAAGGAGAAGCGAACCGGCGCGGGCGGCGGCCGCGCGGGCGCGCACCTCGGCCTGCGGCTCTCGGTCATCGCGGCCGTCGTCGTCGGGCTGTTCGCCGTCCTCGTCCTCCGGCTCTGGTCGATCCAGGTCATCGGGTACGCGTCGGCGCGCTCGCAGGCGATCCAGATCTTCACGACCACCGTCCCGATACAGCCCCCTCGCGGGTCGATCGTCGCCCGGGACGGCCAGGTGCTCGCGAAGGACAAGGCCGAGTACGTCGTGACGCTGTCGTGCCCGACCTCCCAGAGGAGCCTGTGCCCCGAGCAGGACGCCGGCGTGATCGCGCGTCTCGCCCCCCTGCTCGGCGAGACCGTCTCGCAGATCGACGCGGCAGTCACGAGCAACCAGATCGGTCCGTTCGCCCCCGCCCCCGTGGCGGTGGGCGTCCCGTTCTCGGTCGTCGCGTACGTCGCCGAGCACCAGTCCGAGTTCCCCGGCGTGAGCGAGCCGAAGACCTACCTGCGGACCTACCCCCAGCAGGCGCTCGCCTCCCAGGTCGTCGGGTACGTCGGGTCGATAACGGCGCCGGAGTACGCGCGCTACTCGGCGGCACGGTACTCCGCGTACGGCTACGTCCCCCAGGACACCCAGTTCGGCCAGAGCGGGCTCGAGCAGCAGTACGAGCTCGCGCTGCACGGTCGCCCCGGGGTGTCGACGATCGAGGTGAACGCCGTGGGCCAGGACGTCGGGACGCGCTCGACCGTGGAGCCGACCCCCGGGGACGAGGTCGTGCTCAACATGGACCTCCCGCTCGAGCGCGTCGTCACCAACGACCTCGCGAACCAGGTGGCGGCGCTCCGCGCCGGCACGATCCCCGGCGGTGCGCAGCCCGCGCCGTACGCGGCGGCGGCGGTCATCGACCCGAGGAACGGCCACGTGCTCGCGCTCGCGTCCTACCCGGGGTACAACGACAACGTCTGGGTGCCCGCGATCTCGGACAAGGCGTACAAGGCGCTGACGCCCCCCGCGGTGGACGCGCAGCCGCTCGTCGACTACGCGGTCAGCAACGGGAGCCCGCCGGGGTCGACCTTCAAGCTCGCGACGGCGACGGCGGCGCTCCAGGACGGTCTCATCACGCCGTACGACTACGTGGTCGACACCGGGACGTTCACGGTGGGGAACATCACGCTCCACGACGCGGGCGGGGAGGTGCTCGGCCCCGTGAACGTGACGTCCGCGCTCGCCGAGTCGAGCGACATCTTCTTCTACACCATGGGCCAGCGGTTCTGGGACGCGCAGAGCCGGTACGGACTCATGCCGATCCAGCACATGGCCGCGCTCTACGGCCTCGGGGTCCCGAGCGGCATCGACCTCCCGAACGTCTCGGCGGGCCAGGTCGACAGCCCGGCGCTCCGCCGCCAGCTCCACGCGCTGAACCCGGCCGCGTACCCGAGCACCTCCTACTACGTGGGGGACAACGTCGAGATGGCCTTCGGGCAGGGCGAGACCCTGCTCACGCCGCTCGAGATCGCGAACGCGTACGCGACGTTCGCGAACGGCGGGACGCGCTACGCGCCCGAGATGGCCGCGGCGCTCGTCAGCCCGAACGGCACCGTCCGGCGTGTGCCTCCGAAGATCGTCGACCACGTGACGATCTCGTCGACGAACTACCAGGCGATGCTCCAGGGGTTCGAGGGAGCCCTCGCGAACCCGAAGGGCACCGCGTACGCGGAGTTCGTGGGCTTCCCGTTCTCGAAGTGGCTCATCGCGGGCAAGACGGGCACGGCGACCATCACCCACACGGCCCCTCCGACGTCCTGGTTCGTCGCGTTCGGTGGTCCGAAGGGCCAGAGCCCGCGCTACGCGGTCGCGGTCGAGATCGCGGAGGCCGGCTACGGGGCACAGGCCTCCGCACCTGTCGTGCGAGAGGTGCTCGACTACTTGTACGCGCACGGTGTCGCGCCGCTGCGCCTCCCGGGCTCGGGGTCGACGCTGCGCGCGGCGAGCAGCGCGGCCCGCACGGCCCGAACGGGCAGCTGACCGCGAGGAGCGACGAGGTCCTCCGGACGCGTGGGGACCGCCGCGCCGGTCGGGGGCGTCCGGCTGTCACGCCGACCCGGCTCGTCACGAGATCGCAACGTGTCTCCGCAGGTAGAGGGGCGGAGATAGACTGTGGCGCAGGATGACGACGCATGAGCACCGCCGCGAAGCTCGCCTCGCGAGGTGGCTCGGTCGCGTGGCGTGCGTCACCGCCTCCCGGCGTGCCGGCGCCGCTGCTCCGTGCCGGCACACCGGCCCCACCTCTGCACCGCCGCCACGTGCGCCCCTCGCTGTTGCGAGGGGCGCTACCGGCGGCACTCCTCCGACGTCCGGCGCCGCCGGCGCCCGCTCCTGGGCATCCCGCCCCGGCGCGGTGCCGCCTCCGGCGCGACGCGCGCGCCGGTCACGCCCCACAACGGGCTGTCGACGGTCTCGCCCCGCAAGAGCGCCTTCACGACGCGCACGCTCTCCTCGGTCCGCCGCACCCGCTCCCCCACCGGCACGCCCATCGCCGCGAACTGGCCCGCGCCGCTGCCCATCCCCACCTGGAGGACGAAGGGTGCCTCGGCGAGGGTCGCCAACGTTCCCACCTGCTCGGCGAGGAGCACCGGATGCCACAGCGGCACGAGGAACAGGCACCCCACCGGCCGGCCGGCC
>JAJZBW010000060.1 GCA_021798745.1 Actinomycetes bacterium | reverse complement strand
CTGGGGGGCGATCCACGGGGTCGCGCAGTGCGTCGGCCACCTGCACCGCCGCCGGAGGGTGAGAAGGGGGCTCCCCGCGCAGTCGGACCGTCCGTTCGCGGTGTGGGCGCAGCGGGTCGCGACGCTCCAGATCGTGTGCTTCGGGTGGATCTTCTTCGACTCGTCCACGATCAACGGCGCGTTCACGATGGTCTCCCGCCTGTTCACCGCGTGGTCCGGGCCGGACCCGCTCGTCCGGCTGCCGGTCGTCGCGACGATCGTCGGCTCCCTCGCTCTCCAGTTCGTGCCGACCGGTCTCGGGACCCGTGCTCGCGAGGCGTTCGCCCGGATGCCCGCGGTCGCCCAGGGAGCGTCCCTCGGCGCGACGCTCCTCGTGATCACGACGCTCGGCCCGCCCGGGGTCGCGCCGTTCATCTACTACAAGTTCTGACGGCGGGCATCCATGGGACGACCGACACGCCCTTCCCCCGGCACCGGACGAGGCCGGGGCGCCGCGCGCCCCGGATCGGGCCGGCCCGCGGGAGACCCGGACCGGTCGCGCGCTCCCGCGCCGCGTCGCCGGGGTTCCGGCGCGGGACGCGTGAGCGCGGGCCGCATCCTCGGGGTGGGGCTCGTCGCGTTCGGCGCATGGTTCCTCTTCGACGCGCGCCAGCTCTACCAGTCCGCCGTGACGGCCCCGATCGGGGTCCGACGGTCCGTGTCCCTCGCCATCACCGGGCCGGTCGCTCGCATCGAGGAAGCGCTCGGGCTGGACCGGCTCGTGAACGGCGTGAACAGGGCGGTCGGAAAGACCGGGACGCCGGGAGGGTCCGCCGTCCTCCCTCCGCCCGCCCCCACCTCGACGACACGGCCGCCGACGCCGACGACCGCCCCCCGGGGGCGCACGACGACGACGGTCCCGGGGGGGACGGTCACGACGACACGGCCGCCCTCTCTCGCCGCTCTCCGCTCTCCGAGCGCGGCGCACCCTCTCACGATCCTCGACATCGGGGACTCGATAGGCGAGGACCTCGGGATCGGGCTCGCGAACGTCCTCGCCGGGGCGCCCCACGTGACGGTCATCCAGGCGTCCGTCGGGGACACCGGGCTCGCGAACATCGGGTACTACGACTGGCTCGCCGAGCTGCCCCGGGAGATCGCGCGCTACCACCCCGAGGTCGTGGTCGTGATGCTCGGGGGGAACGACGCGCAGTCCTTCGCAGTCGGGTCCTCGATAGCAGAGCTCGGCACGGCGGAGTGGTCGAGGGTGTACTCGCAGCGTGTCGGCCAGCTCATGAGCGAGGCGACCGCGAGCGGAGCGCGGGTCCTCTGGGTCGGGATGCCCATCATGGGGCCGACGTCCGGGCTGTCGAACACGGACATGGCGAGGGAGAACTCGATCTACGCCGCGCAGGCTCGCTCGCACCCGGGGGTCACGTTCGCCTCCACCTGGAAGCTCTTCGAGGACCCGTCGGGCCAGTACTCGACCTATCTCGAGGTGCCCGGGAGCGGGCTCGTGCAGGTGCGCGACTCCGACGAGATACACATCGACCCGCCCGGAGGGACCAACCTCGTCGCGACCTACGCGGTCCACGAGATGGAGCGGACGTGGCACGTGAGCCTGTGACCGGCCCCTGCGGGGCTGCCCGCGTCCTCGACGCCTCCGCGGCTGGGTAGCTTTGGCCCCCATGGCGGACGACGAGCACCTGGGAGACGGCGACCCCGACCACCGACCGCCCGGCGCGGGCGCCGGGGACGACGGAGGTGACGCGGCGGGGGCGACGCCGGGCGAGGCGGTCGACGACGGGAGCTCGGCGCCCGCGACCGGGACCGACCAGCTCCGTGACTCGCGCACGACCGGCTCGGCACCGGGGCACGCCGCGCCGCGGGCGGGCTTCAGGGCGAGGCGCCGGGCAAGGCTCGCCCGGAGGAGCCGGCTCCGAAAGGTGCTCACGAGGACGGCCCTCTCGCTCGTGCTCCTCGTGGTCGTCCTCGTCGGCGCGGTCTTCGGGTACGGCGAGTACCGCTTCCACCAGATCCACCGCGTCGCCGCCCACCACCTCACCCCGACTCGGGTGACCGGCCCGACCGAGAACATCCTGCTCATCGGTTCGACCAACCGGTGCGCCGTGAAGGGGCTCGCGAACTTCGTCGCACAGTGCAAGGCCGGAGTGACCGGAATCAACAGCGACGTCGTGATGATCCTCCGTCTCGTCCCCTCCGACCACCGGATCACGCTCTTGTCCATCCCGAGGGACACCTTCGTCCCCGGGGCGCGCGTCGGGGGGCTCTACAACAAGATCGACGCCGCGCTCGTGGACGGTCCCGACCAGCTCGCGGCCGCGATCCAGCAGGACTTCGGGATCCCGATCAACCACTTCATCGAGCTGAACTTCGGGACGTTCGCGAACGTCGTGAGCGCGCTCGGCGGGATCCACATGTACTTCCCGGACCGCCTGTACGACGCGAACTCGGACCTCTACATCTCCCACACGGGCTGTCAGTACCTGAACGGAGTCCAGGCGCTCGAGCTCGTCCGGTCCAGGCACCTCTACTACTTCACGAAGGGCCAGACGATGAACATCCCCGCGATCCGCGCCGCGGGCGTCGCGGGGACCTACTACACCCCGAGCTCCGGGGGAAAGTACGACGGTTCCGGTGACCTCGGCCGGATCACCCGGGTCCACGAGTTCGTGAAGGTGCTCGCGACGCAGATCGCGAAACGCGGTCTCGGGAACCCGCTCACGGACAACGCGATCATCGGGGCGATCGCCCCCGACCTCACCGTCGACAGCACCTTCGGCAACACCGAGATGCTCCGCCTCGCGCTCGACTTCCGGCACGCGAACTTCGGAGGGGCGCCGGAGCTCACGGCGCCGATCGTCGTGAACGCCGCGACCTACTACTACAAGGGGTACAACTACGGAGACGTCGTGTTCCCGACCGAGCCCCAGGACTCGCAGACGATCGCCCAGTTCATGGGGCACCCCGCGGCGGGCCTCGCTCTCCGCCCCTCGACGATCTCCGTCTCCGTCGTGGACGGGACGAACTCCCCGACCGCGACCGCATCGGTCGCGACGAGGCTCGGAGCGCTCGGCTACCGGATCGTCCCCACGACGGCCTCGCACTACGTGGGACCCGTCTCCGAGACGACCGTGATGTACGCGCCGGGCCACCTCGCCCAGGCCGAGCGGGTCCTCTCGTCGCTCGCCGGGACCGTGGTCATGGGGCAGGGCACGCCGACCGCCGGTGCGGACGTGACCGTGATCGCCGGGTCGGACCTCACGGTCGCCTCCTCGCCGGCGAGCGTCCCCTCCGGGACGCCTTCGACCGCCGCCGGGGCGACGACCACGACGACGCCCGCCGTCACGACGACCACGAACCCGAACTTCAGCCCGCCGACTCCCGCGACCACCCCGCTGCCGCCGTACGACCCGCGGGCCTGCTGACGCAGGTCGCGTCCGCTGCCCGGAGCGGTCCCGGAGGGGGCCGGCGCCGGCCGTCACGCCCCGACGCGGCGCAGGCCGGTACGACGGCCCGGGGGGCCCACGGGCACCCCCACCCCGGGACGCCGCCCCGGTAGCATCTCGGCGCTGGTCACGTCGTCGGAAGCGCCACGGGCGGGTCCTGGAGGAGGGGTAGTGGGGGAGTCGCTCGGGCTCGAGGCGTATCGCGCGCTCTACGAGCACTGCCCGGACGGGGTGTTCTTCACGATCCCCGACGGGACCATTCTCGCCGCGAACCACGCGGCCTGCGACATGCTCCGCATGACCGAGCCCGAGATCCGCTCCCGGGGACGGCAGGGCCTGTCGGACCCCGCGGACGACCGGTGGGCGACGATGCTCCACGAGCGCGAGCGGAACGGGAGCGTCCGGGGCGTCGCCCGCATGGTCCGGAGCGACGGGGAGCTCATCGAGATCGAGCTGAGCGCCCAGTGCTTCCCGGGCGAGCGCGGTGAGCTCCGTGCGGTCACGATCGTCCGCGACGTGACGGAGCGCGTGCAGATGGAGCGCCGGCTCGTCCAGATGAGCACCGAGCTCCGCGAGCTCGCGCTCACCGACGAGCTCACCGGCCTCCGCAACCGGCGCGGCCTCCTCAACGCCGGGTCGCACCTGCTCGAGCTCGCCGACCGGCAGCGGTCGACCCTCCAGCTGCTCCTTCTCGACGTGGACAGCATGAAGCAGCTGAACGACCGCTTCGGCCACGTCGCGGGCGACCGCGCGCTCCAGGCCGTCGCGCGCTCCCTCGCACGCTCCCTCCGCCACGCGGACCTCGTCTCGCGCATCGGCGGGGACGAGTTCGTCACTCTCGCCATCGACCTCGAGAGCGGCGCGCGCGACGCCGTCGAGGAGCGCGTCCGGGAGCACCTCCGAGCGCCTGTCACCGTCGCCCAGGTCGGGCGACCCGTCGAGGTGTCGATCGGCTGGTCCGAGCGCGCCCCGCTCGAGCGAACGACCATCGAGGACCTGCTCGCGCACGCCGACCGCGTGATGTACGAGGCGAAGACGACCAAGCGGGGATGAGCCCGAGCGCTCAGGCCCTCGCCATGTTCGCGAACCGCGCGTAGTTCCCCACGAACGCGAGGTCGACGGAGCCCGTCGGGCCGTTCCGGTGCTTCGCGACGAGGATCTCCGCCGACCCCTGGTCCGCGGACTCGTGGTTGTACACCTCGTCGCGGTAGATGAACATCACGACGTCCGCGTCCTGCTCGATTGCCCCGCTCTCCCTCAGGTCCGCGAGCATGGGGCGCTTGTCCGAACGGCTCTCGAGCGAGCGGGAGAGCTGGCTCAGCGCGACGACCGGGATCTCGAGCTCCCTCGCGAGGATCTTCAGCCCGCGGCTGATCTCGGAGATCTCGACCTGCCGGTTCTCCGCGCTGTTCCTCCCGGTCATGAGCTGCAGGTAGTCGACGACCACGAGCCCGACCCCGTCACGGGCCTTCATCCTGCGGGCCTTCGCCCGGATGTCCATGACCGTGACGTTCGGGTTGTCGTCGATGTAGAGCGGCGCGTTCCCGAGCCGGCCGATCGCGTGGCTGATCTTGGTCCAGTCGTTCTCGACGAGCCGTCCGTTGCGCATGCGCGTCGCGTCGACCCGTGCCTCGGCGCACAGGACGCGCTGGGCGATCTCGAGGTGGCTCATCTCGAGCGAGAAGAACAGCACGGGCGTCCCCTGGAGCGAGGCGTGCGAGGCCATCCCGAGAGCGAACGCCGTCTTGCCCATCGAGGGACGCGCCCCCACGACGACGAGGTTCGACGGCTGGAGGCCCGCGAGGAGCTCGTCGAGATCGTTGTAGCCGGTCGGGACTCCCGTGATCGACTCGTCCCGCCCGTAGAGCTCCTCCAGGCGGTCGAGGCTCCGGCTGAGGAGGTCCTGGAGCGGGGCGATCGTGTCGGCGGTCCGACGCTGCGCGACGTCGAACACGAGCGTCTCGGCCCGGTCGACCGCCGACGTCACGTCCTCCGGGAGCCCGTACCCGATCTCGGCGATCTCCTGCGCGACGCCGATGAGCCTTCGGAGGAGCGCGTGCTCCTCGACGATCCGCGCGTACCGACCGGCGCTCGAGATCGCCGGCGTGTTCGACTGCAGGGCGACGAGCGCCGCGGTCCCTCCGACGTCCTCCAGGACCCCGGACCTCCGGAGCTCCTCCGCGACCGTCACCGCGTCTGCCGGCTCGCCCCTCGCGTAGAGCGAGGTGATCGCGCCGAACACCTGGCCGTGGGAGGGGCGATAGAAGTCGCCCGCCGAGCACCGCTCGATCGCCGCGGCCGTCGCGTCCCGGGACAGGAGCATGGCCCCGAGGAGCGACTCCTCGGCCTCGAGGTTGTGGGGAGGGACCCGGGACGCCCCCGGGGAGCCGGGTGCCTCGTGGGGTCGGGAGCGGCGGCGGGACTCGTCGAGCGGTTGGAGCATGGCGGATGTCACCCTGCACCTACCGGACCGGGGAACGAAAGGGCAACTTCCAGGGGATATCTCACGGCTGCCTGTGTACGAGCCGGGGACGACCGGGTGCGACCTGTGGGAAGCGAGAGCCGCCCGGGTGGAGCGAACGCGCGTCTCCCGGTCCGAGCGGCATGCGGCGCGCCAGGGCAGGTCCCATGCGGGCACTGTCCCATCCGGGTGTGACAGCCCCACTCGGGCGAGACACCCCTCCCCCGCCCCTCTGCGGAGCGGGGGAGGGGGTGGCCACCTAGTGGGCGACGACCTCCACGGTCAGCCGGAACTCGACCTCGGAGTGCAGGCGCACGCCGATCTCGTGCGTGCCGAGGCTCTTGAGGGGCTCGTGGTCGAGCAGGCGGTGCCGGTCCACCTCGACCCCGGCCTGGGCGCGCACGGCGTCGACGACGTCCGTCGCGGTGACCGAGCCGAAGAGACGGCCCTCACGCCCCGCCCGTGCGGGGATCGTGATGACCATCGGGACGAGCCGCTGTGCGACCGCCTCGGCGGCCTCCCGGTCCTTCGCGTCGCGTAGGTCCCGCGACCGCCGCATGGCGGCCGCCTGCCCCGTCACGCCCTCGCTCGCGGCGATCGCCCGGCCCGTCGGGACGAGATAGTTGCGCGCGTGCCCGTCGCTCACCTCGACGATGTCGCCACGCTTGCCGACACCGCTCACGTCCGCACGAAGGACGACCTTCACTCGTCCGCTCCCATCTCCTCGGCACCCGAGTCGGCCACGGACACGAGGTCCGCGGCGCCCGCACCCGCCGAGGCGAGGTCGCCCGCCGTCGCTCCCGGCGGGGGCGCGGACGGTCGGGGGAAGGGCGCTCCCGGACGGCCCCCGTCGCGACCACGGCCACCACCACGTCCTCCCGGGCGCTCGGTCGTCGTCCGCTGCGTGTACGGGAGGAGCGCGAGCTCACGCGACGTCTTGATCGCGACAGCGACCGCACGCTGGTGCTGCGCGCAGTTCCCCGAGACCCGCCGGGCACGGATCTTGCCGCGGTCGGACATGAACTTGCGGAGCAGGTTCACGTCCTTGTAGTCGACGTAGCCGATGTTGTCCTTGCAGAAGATGCAGACCTTCTTCTTGGTCCGGCGCCCGTTGTCCTTCGGGGCGCGCCGCGCCGAGCGGTCCCGGTCGTTGCTCCGTGCCATCTAGAAAGGCTCCTCGTCCTCGCCGCCGTACCCGGCGTCCGCCGCGGCCCGCGCGGGCCGGGAGGACGGCGCTCCGCCCCCCGAACCCTCGCCCGGCCCCCGGCGCTCGTTCTTCACGACCTGCGCGGTCGCCCACCGAAGGCTCGGACCGAGCTCGTCCGCGACGATCTCGACGCGCGAGCGCTTGTCCCCGTCCGGCGTCTCCCACGACCGCTGCTCGAGGCGGCCCGTGACGATGACGCGCGCGCCGCGCGTCACGCTCTCGCTCACGTTCTCGGCCATCTCACGCCAGCAGACCACGTCGAAGAACGACGTCGCCTCCTCCCACTCCTGGGTCTGGCGGTTCTGCCAGCGGCGGTTCACCGCGAGCCCGAAGCTCGCCGTCGCCTGCCCGCTCGGTGTGAACCGCAGCTCCGGGTCGCGCGTGACGTTACCTACGACGGTGACCGTGTTCCCGTTCGACATTTCGCTGTCTCCGCTTCCGACTTCTGCTATCCCGCCTGGGCCGCCGGCGCCGCGTCGGCCGGCGGCGCCACCGGGCCGCGTGCGCGGCCGGCGACGTGCTCGGGCTGACGGATGACCCGGTGGCGAAGAACTGCGTCGTTGAGGGCGAGGGTCCGGTCCACCTCCGCGACGACCTCCGGCTCTGCGACCACCTCGATGAAGACGTAGTAGCCCTCGGTGCGGTGGTTCAGCTCGTAGGCGAAGGTCCGCCGACCCCATCGGTCGACGTGCCCCGGCGTGCCTCCCTCGGCACGCACGTGGTTGACCACTCGGTCGATGGTCTCGCGGATGACCGCCTCGTCGAGGCTGGCGTCGAAGATGACAGCGATCTCGTAGGGCCGCACAGCGGCTGTACCTCCTCCGGACCCGGCGCCGCGACGACGCTCGGGACCCCGGTCGCGCCGGGGCAGGGGTGTGTGTGACCCGCCCATGGTAGCCGAGAGCCACGACACTCCCCACAGGGGCGCTCCGGGCCCGTCGAGCACCCGGGACGCCACCGCCGACGACGATGCCCGGCGGGTGTGACAGCGGCTCCCGGCGCGGCCCGCCGCAGGCGTCAGCCCCGGCCGGCGAGCGCCTCGCGAAGGGACGGCGACGCGTGGTAGGTCTCCGGGTCCGCGGGGAACGCCCCGGACCGCACGTCGGACGCGTAGCGCGCGACGGCCTCGCGGGCGTCCGCGGCGAGGTCCGCGTAGCGGCGGACGAACTTCGGGGGCTCGCGGTCGGACAAGCCGAGCACGTCGTGGAGGACGAGCACCTGGCCGTCGCATCCCGCGCCCGCTCCGATCCCGATCGTCGGGACGTTGACCGCCTCGGTCGCCACCGCGGCGACCGCGTCGGGCACGCCTTCGAGCACGATCGCGAAGCACCCCGCCGCGGCCAGCGCCTTCGCGTCGAGCACGAGCTCGGCCGCGGCCTCCGGATCGCGCGCCTGGACCCGGAGCCCACCGAGGGCACGCACGGACTGGGGGGTGAGGCCGATGTGGCCGACGACCGGGATCTCCGCGTCGACGATCGCCTGCACGGCCGGCACCCGGCGCCGCCCACCCTCGAGCTTCACGGCCTCGGCTCCCGCGCGGACGAGCGTCGCGGCGTTCCGGAGCGCGTCGTCGGGCGCGACGTGGTAGCTCATCCAGGGCATGTCGGCGACGACGAGCGCCCGTGGGTGGGCGCGTGCGACCGCCGCGACGTGGTGCGCCATCTCGGCGACGCCGACCTGGAGCGTGTCGGGGAAGCCGAGCACGTTGTCCGCGACCGAGTCGCCGACGAGGATCACGTCGACCCCCGCGTCGTCCACGATGCGGGCGAACGGCGTGTCGTACGCGGTGATCATCACCACGGGCTCCGCGCCGTCGCGGCGCTTGCGCGCGGCGATCGCGGGGACGGCGACCTTCGGACGATCTGGACGCGTCGTCATGGCACCCCTCCTGCCGTCCAGCGCCACACGGCTGCCAGCGGCGGTCCGAGCCTATCGATCCCGGTGGCCGGAGGGCACGGCACCACCACGACGGGCGGGTCCGGCCGCCGGGCGCGCGGCCCCGCCCGGGGCGCGCGACGGGGCCGGGAGGCTAGCTGTGGCGCCCCGGACGCGGACGGCGACGCGCGACCTGCGAGTTGAACATCCGGAGCAGGTGGTTCCACCGGCAGCCCGTGCACACCTCGACCACGTAGAAGGCGACCTCGTCGGTCGCGCGCGCCATCGCGACGAGCTCCGCGTTCGACGCGAGCGCGCGCCCGCTCGGGGGAAGCCGCGGGCCGAACGCGAACGACACGTGCACGAGCTTCGTGTCCTCGCAGATAGGGCAGTCGACCTCGGTCGGGCGGCCGATGTGCTCGGCCACGCGCAGGAGCTCGGGCTGCGCGTCGCAGATGTCGAGACGCGAGACCCGTCCCCTCTGGTACTCGCGCACCGCCGCGTCGCGCTGGAGGCGGTACTCGACCTGGCCGAGCCCGGTGAGAAGGGTCGCCCCCGGTGAGGACTGCGGGCCGCTCGCCACGGGGCAAGGCTACCGGACGCACTCCGGGCGCCGGCAGCACGGGCGCCCCCCCCCCGGACGCCTCGTCGCACAATCGACATATCGAGGCGATACATCGCGGTGCTACAATGCCCGGGTGCTCGAGCTCGCGATCCTCGGTCTGCTGAAGCAGCGACCGATGCACGGCTACGACCTGCGCAAGCGTCTCCGGGACGACTTCGGGCCCATGGCGAACCTCTCCTTCGGCTCCCTCTACCCCGCGCTCGCGCGCCTCGAGGCGACCGGGTCGGTGCGCGCGCTCGAGACGGGCCCGGGCGCGCGCTCGAGACGGGTCGACGCGGAGGCGACGCCGGTGCTTCCGATGACGGGGTCGGTCACCGGGGAGCGCGCCGCTCTCGTCGCACGCCGGGCGACCGCCAAGGCCGCCGCGGCGCTCGGGGGGCGCGGGACGCGCGCGCGCAAGGTGTACGAGATCACCTCGGCAGGCGAGCTGCTCTTCGAGCAGCTCCTCGAGGCGCCGGACGCGCGGGGCGAGGAAGCGCGGAGCTTCTCGCTCCGGCTGGCGTTCGCCCAGCACCTGAGCCCGGCGGCACGCGTCAGGCTCCTCGAGCGCCGCCGGATCCAGCTCTCCGACCGTCTCCAGGCGGCGCGGCGGGCGGTCGTGGCGCGCGAGGCCACCGGGGGCAGCTACGAGCTCGCGATCGCAGAGCACGCACGGGAGACGGTCGAGAGCGATCTCGTGTGGGTCGAGCGGCTCCTCGAGCGGGAGAGGGCGGCCCTCGAGGAGCCCACGGGCGCCCGGGACGCGCTCGCGACCTCGTCCCCGCGCGCCGCGGGACGGGCGGCTCGGTCCCCGGGAGCCGAGCAGGGGACGACGGACAGCAGGACGACGGGCAGCACGGACGGAAGGATCGTTTCATGACGGGTCGGACAGGAAGCATCAAGGTCGCGATCGCCGGCGTGGGCAACTGCGCGAGCGCTCTCGTCCAGGGCGTCGGGTACTACCGGGACGCGGACCCGACCGAGACGGTCCCGGGCCTCATGCACGTCGTGCTCGGTGGGTACCACGTGCGCGACGTCGAGTTCGTCGCGGCGTTCGACGTGGACTCCGACAAGGTCGGGCTCGACCTCGGAAAGGCGATATCCGCCGGCCACAACAACACGATCCGGTTCGCCGACGTGCCCGAGCTCGGGGTGACCGTCCACCGCGGGCCGACCCTCGACGGGCTCGGGAAGTACTACCGGGAGGCGGTAGAGGAGTCCCCCGCCCCGGCCGTCGACGTCGCGGAGGTGCTCCGGTCGTCCGGCGCGCAGGTCCTCGTCTCCTATCTCCCCGTGGGGTCCGAGCAGGCGCAGAAGCACTACGCGGCCGCCGCGATCGAGGCGGGCGTCGCGTTCGTGAACGCGATCCCGGTGTTCATCGCGAGCGACCCCGTGTGGGCCAAGAAGTTCGAGGACGCGGGCGTGCCGATCGTGGGCGACGACATCAAGAGCCAGGTCGGGGCCACCATCGTGCACCGTGTCCTCGCCCGTCTGTTCGAGGACCGCGGGACGGTGCTCGACCGCACCTACCAGCTGAACGTCGGCGGCAACATGGACTTCAAGAACATGCTCGAGCGTGAGCGCCTCGAGTCCAAGAAGATATCGAAGACCCAGGCCGTCACGAGCCAGATCGACCGCGGCATCTCGGCGGAGTCCGTCCACATCGGACCGTCGGACCACGTCGCGTGGCTCGAGGACCGCAAGTGGGCCTACATCCGCCTCGAGGGGCGCAACTTCGGGGACGTCCCGCTCAACGTCGAGCTGAAGCTCGAGGTCTGGGACTCGCCGAACTCTGCAGGCGTGATCATCGACGCGCTCCGCTGCGCCCGGATCGCGCTCGACCGGGGGATCGGGGGCCCGCTCCTCGGCCCGTCGGGGTACTTCATGAAGTCGCCGCCCGTCCAGTACCGGGACGAGGACGCCCACCGGATGGTCGAGGAGTTCGCGGCAGGAGCGTGAGCGGACGGGCGCCCGGAGCTCAGCCCGGTCGCTCGAGGCGCCACCAGTCGGCGAGCCTTCGGCGGACCTCCGCCTCGCCGAGGAGCCCCTCGTCGAGGCGGATCTCGAGGAGGTACGCGAGCGCGCGCCCGACGTCGGGCCCGGGCCCGATCCCGAGCTGCTCCATGACCTCGGACCCGTCGAGCTCGGGACGGATCGCGTCGAGCGCCTCGCGCTCGCGCAGCGAGGCGAGCCTCTCCTCGAGCTCGTCCATCCGACGCCCGAGAGCGAGCGCCCGCTGCCGGTTGCGCGTCGTGCAGTCCGCGCGCGTGAGCTCGTTGAGCCGCCCGAGGAGCGGCCCCGCGTCGCGTGCGTAGCGACGGATCGCGGAGTCCGTCCAGCCGAGCTGGTAGGTGTGGAAGCGCAGGTGGAGCTCCACCAACCGGCCCACCTCCGCGATCTCCGCGCCCGGGTAGCGGAGCTGCTCCATTCGGGCGCGCGCCATGCGGGCCCCGACGACGTCGTGGTGGTGGAAGCTCACGCCGCCGGGGCCGAACGCACGGGTCCGGGGCTTGCCCACGTCGTGGAGGAGCGCGGCGAGCCGGAGCGTCCGCTCGGGACGCGTCTTCGCGACGACGGCGACAGTGTGCGCGAGCACGTCCTTGTGGCGGTGGACCGGGTCCTGCTCGAGCTCGAGGGCGGGGAGCTCCGGGAGGAACTGCGCGGCGAGGCCCGTGCGCACGACGAGCCAGAGCCCGGGCGACGGATCAGGAAGGACGAGCAGCTTGTCGAGCTCGTCCCGCACGCGCTCCGCGGAGACGATCTCGAGGCGGGGCGCGAGACGCTCGATCGCGGCCACGAGCTCGGGGACGGGCTCGAGGTCGTACCCGGCGACGAACCGGGCCGCGCGGAGCATCCGGAGGGGGTCGTCCCCGAAGGACTCCTCGGGGTCGAGCGGCGTCCGGAGGACCTTCGCCGCGAGGTCCGCCAGGCCCCCGTGGGGGTCCACGAGCTCGACGTCGGGGAGCGAGAGCGCCATCGCGTTCACCGTGAAGTCGCGGCGCGACAGATCCGTCTCGACGTCCTCCCCGAACTCGACCGACGGCTTGCGGGAGTCCGGCGCGTACGCCTCGGCCCGGTGCGTCGTGATCTCGAAGCGCCGGCCCCGGTAGCTGCATCCGACGGTCCCGAAGGCCTTGCCCTGGAGCCAGACGGCGTCCGCCCAGCCGCGCACGATCGACTCGATCTCCTCGGGCCCCGCCTCGGTCGTGCAGTCGACGTCGCTCGTCTCGTCGAACGTGGCCCCGCCCCCCGGACGCCCGACGAACCCGTCCCGCACGGTGCCACCGACCAGGTAGAGACGGCGGCCGGCGGCAGCGAAGCGTCGGGCGAGCGGCGCGGTCTCCTCGACGACCGGACGGAAGCGCTCGGGGATCACGACGGCGAAGCTAGCGGGACGGGAGACCGCCCTCATCCCCTCCGGTGGCGCTCGTGGAGGGAGCGGGCCGCGTCGACGACGGCGGCCGGCCCGCCGGAGCGGGCCGAGCCGAGCGACCCGAGCCGTCCGACGGTCGTCGCCGGCTCGGGCCTGTAGGCGATGCCGACGAGGGCCGCGACGGTGGCCCCCGCGGACGACGCGAGCGCCTCCAGGTCGTAGCCGCCCTCGAGGAAGAAGATCCTCCGACCGGGGACGGCGAGCCGAGCGACGCGCTCGGTGAGGTCCGCGAAGTCCGACGCGCTGAGCCCGAGGTCCGTGAGCGGGTCGGCCCGGTGCGCGTCGAACCCCGCCGACACGAGGAGCCAGGTGGGCGAGAACTCCTCCGCGACGGGCACGACGAGCTCGTCGAGGGCCATCCGGTACGCGTCCCCCGCGGTGCCGGCCGGGAAGGGGACGTTCAGCGTCGCGCCCTCCCCGTCGCCCGTGCCGACCTCGCCGAGCGCTCCCGTCCCCGGGTAGAAGGGGAACTGGTGCAGGGAGACGAACATCACGTCGCTCGACTCGTAGAACGCGGCCTGCGTGCCGTTCCCGTGGTGCGCGTCCCAGTCCACCACGAGCACCCGCTCGCCCCGGGCGACGAGACCGGCGGCGGTGACGGCGATGTTGTTGAGGAGGCAGAACCCCATCGCGCCGCCCTCGACCGCGTGGTGCCCCGGCGGCCTGAGGGCGAGGAACGCGGCGTCGGCGTCCCCGTGCTCGAGCCTCTCGACGGCGTCGAGGCCCGCGCCGGCGCTGCGGACCGCGGCCTCGTAGGACGCGGGCGAGACACAGGTGTCCGCGTCGAGCCTGCCCCCGCCGACGAGGCACAGCTCCTCGAGGCGCGAGACGTACCCGATGTCGTGGACCCGCGCGAGCTCCTCACGAGTCGCGCGACGGGGGGCGAAAGGGACGACCGCGTCGGACACACCTGCGTCGACGATCCCGCGGCGCACCGCCGCGAGGCGATCGGGGGACTCGGGGTGCTCGGCGCCGGGATCGTGCTCGACGAACGCCTCGTGCGAGCCGAGAAGGACGCTCACCTGTACGAACCTAGCGGCCCGCAGGCGCTCCACCGGCACCGGTAGGCTCCGCTCGAGCTGCGGACCGATCGGAGGACGAGACCGCCGTGCCGTCTCACACGCGCGCCCTCCGGGCGCTCCGGCGGGGCCTTGTCGCCACGGTCGCGCTCGGCTTCGCAGCGACGACGACGGCCGCC
>JAJZBW010000059.1 GCA_021798745.1 Actinomycetes bacterium | reverse complement strand
TCCGGCGTCGCCGCCGTCCACCCACCCCGCCGCGCGGGCGCGTCCTCGCGCGGGCTCTCCCGTCCGCCGCGGGGACGGGCCGGTCAGCCTTCCTTCGCGACCACCGTCGCGAGGTTCTGCGGGGTCACGGTCCCGCGGAGCACGTTGTTCAGGCTCTTGTCGAACCCGAGCATCTCGAAGCCGCTGAAGACGTTGTGGTGCTTGTTGAAGTCGTCGTTGCCCGACGCCCCGTCGTAGTTGATCTTCTTGCCGCGCTTCAGGAGGGCGACGCACGTCTTGTACGTGCCGCACACGGTCCCCGGGGGGTTGGAGACGTCGAGCACGTCCTTCACCCACACCTTCGGGTCGGTCGAGCTCGCGTACGTCATCGCGAGCGCGGAGATCACGATCGAGTCGTACTCGTTGAACGTCGTCGGGAGGATGCTCGTCGTCCGCCAGACCTGCTGGTAGTCGGCGAGGAAGTGGTTGTAGGCGTTGTCCGCGCTCGTCGGCGACGCGGGGAGAGCGGCCGTGAGCTCGGTCGACGCGGTCGGGCCGAACGCCTTCGCGTAGGCGCCCTGGGGGGCCGACTGGAGGTCGTCGCCGATCCACGGGATGCTCATGTACCCGAGCTGCTGCCCGTCGGAGAAGAGCGTGGCGGCGGACTGGGTGTCCATGGAATCGAAGATGACCTGCGGCCCGCCGGAGAACGCCTGGGTGAGCTCGGTCGAGTAGGACGACTGGTCCGGGGTGAGGACGATGTTGTGGAGGACCGTCCCGCCGAGGGCCTTGTAGGCCTTCTCGATGGGCGGCACGAACCCCTGGGAGTTCGCGGAGTTGTCGAAGATGAGGGACGCCTTCTTCCAGCCGTGCTGGATCGCGTAGTAGGCCATCGCGATCGCCTCGTTCGAGTCCGAGGACGAGGTGCGGAACACGAACGGGTAGTTCATGTTGTCGAGCGTCGTGAGGCCCCCGACCATGAAGTCCGCGACGTCGTTCGGCTGGAACTGCTTGATGACCGCCTCGATCGTCGGCGAGAACGGGCCGACGACGACCGTCGGGTGGCTGAGCATCAGCTTGCGGAACGCAGGGAGCGCGTCGACCGAGTCGGCCCCGTCGTCCACGTACGCGGCCTTGAGCTTGTGCCCGAGGACGCCGCCGTTCTGGTTGACCTCGTAGAGCCCGACCGCGACGCCGTGGGTGCCCCACTGGGAGAGGAGCGACTTCGTGCCCGTGAAGGGGAACATCCCGCCGACCACGAGCGGGGGCAGGCTCTTCGAGTGGTTCGAGCTCGCGGAGGCGATCCCGCTGCCCGCGGCCGAGAACGCGGCCGCGAACGCGAGTCCGAGCGCCGCTCCGCGACGCCACCGTGCTTTTCTCATGCGTACTCCCCCTTTGTCTCGTGGTGCGTGCTCGCCGGCGGGAACCTCCCGCCGAGGCGATCTAGTGGGCGCCCGACCGGCCGAGGAAGATGGCGGCGAGGTCGAGCCCGGCGATCTCCGCCGCGGGACCGTGGACGTGGTTCGTCCCGGCGACGAAGATGTGGACGAAGTCCGAGTGCTTGAGCGCTCGCTCGACGTTCTGCTCGACGACGACGACAGCGGTGTCGAGCTTCGAGATCCGCTCGATCTGGCTCCAGACGACGTCGGTGTACGCCGGAGACAGCCCGGCGGTGGGCTCGTCGAGGATGATCACCGACGGGTCGACCATGAGAGCCCGCGCGATGGCGAGGAGGTTCTGCTGCCCTCCGGAGAGGAAGCCCGCTCTCTTGTCCCTCGCCTTGTCCAGGTCCGTGAATATCGAGAGGATCTCGGCCATCCGTGTCGCGGGGTCCGCTCGCGACGCGAAGCCACCGATCTCGAGGTTCTCCCGCACGGTGAGCCGCTTGAACACGTTGTCGTTCTGCGGCACGTACACGAGGCCGTTCCGCGGGATGAGGTGTCCGGACATGCGCGTGATGTCGACGTCCCCGACCGCTATGCGCCCCTTCGAGGCGCGGAGGATCCCGACGAGGGTCTTCGCGAACGTCGACTTCCCGGCCCCGTTCGGCCCGATGATCGTCGTGACCGTTCCACGCTCCGCGCTGAGAGTCACGTCGCTGATGATCGTCGTGCGCCCGTACCCGGACGACACGCCGTCAGCCGTGAGTGCTGGCATCGATCACCTCGCCTAGGTATGCTTGGACGACCTCGGCGTTCTCGCGCAGGTCACCGAGCCTCCCGGTCGCGAGCGTGCGGCCCTCCGCGAGCACGATCACGTGGTCGCATATCCGCTCGACGACGTTCAAGTTGTGCTCGATCATGAGGACCGTCACGCCGGTGGCCTTGAGGTCGAGGATGTGCCCGCCGATCCGCTCGATGAGAGCCGGGTTCACGCCTGCCATGGGCTCGTCGAGAAGGAGGATCCTCGGCGAGGCCATGACGGCACGCGAGATCTCGAGGAGCTTCTTCTGGCCGCCCGAGAGGTCGCTCGCGCGGTTGTCCCTCAGGTGGAACAGCCCGTAGGTGTCGAGGACGTCGAGAGCGCGCTCGACGTTCTCCCGCTCCTGGCGGCGGACGAGCGAGGGGCGCAGGAAGACGTTGAGGAGGGACTCGCCGGCCTGCCCCGGCGCCGCGACGAGGAGGTTCTCGAGGACCGTGAGCCCGCCGAGCTCCCGGGAGAGCTGGAACGTGCGCATGAGCCCGAGCCGGGCGATCCGATGGCTCGGCCAGTTCGTGACCTCGGCGTCGCCGACGCGCTCGGTCCCGCCGTCGCAGGTCATCGACCCGGACAAGATGTTCACGACGGTCGTCTTGCCCGCGCCGTTCGGCCCGATGAGAGCGGTCACGAGCCCTTCGGGGACGGCGAACGTGGCGCCGTTGACCGCGCGGACGCCCTGGAAGGCCTTCGTGATGCCGTCGCACGACAACGCGGCGCGCGGCGTCGTGCGGTCCGGGGCAGGCACGGGATCCGCCGTCATCTCTCCCCTTTCGGGCCCGCCGCCGCGACGCCGGCAGGCCGCGCCGCGGCGGCCGCATCCGAGCCACGTGCGACGAGAGCGTGGTCCGACCCTCCGAGGGAGGACGCCTTGCGGAGCCGCTCCGGGACGATCCCCTGCGGGCGGAACCAGAGCATGGCCATGAGAAGGACGCCGACGACGACGGTGTCGAAGTACTCGATGAGACCCGGATGGTTCGGGATGGAGGGGAGGAACGCGGGGAGGTGGATGAGCAGCGTCTCGACCACGAGCGAGCCCACGAGCATCCCGACGTTGTTCCCGACGCCTCCCACGATGATGACGGCGAACACGACGAAGGTCTCTCCGGGGAGCCAGGCGGTCGGGTTGAACGAGCCTGCGAACTCGATGATGAGGCCCCCGCCGATCCCCGCGTAGAACGAGCCGATGAGCATCGACTTCAGCTGCGTCCGGAACACGTCCTTGCCGAGCGCAGCCGCCACCACGTCGTCGTCGCGGATCGCGCGGAAGGTGCGTCCCTGCGGGGAGCGGGTGATCCTGCTCATCACGAGCCACAAGAGGAGCGCGATCGCCCCCGTGACGGCGGCGAAGAACGGGATGAACGAGTTCGTCGTCAGCTCGAGGACGCCGGCGAACGGCTCGGGGACGTTGTAGAGCCCGTCGGCCCCGTTGAACAGCGGGATGAAGTTGTTCGTGACGTCGTAGAGGACGAGGGACAGGGAGATGAGGACCATGGCGAGGTAGTCCGTGCGGAGCCTCCGGAGCGTGATCAGCGCGACCACGACGGCGAAGCCGCTCGCGGCGACACCGCCGAGGAGGAGGTTGACGGGGAACGGGAGGCCGAGCCCGAAGATGTAGTGCTGGCCCGTGCCGACGGAGCTCGGTAGGGCGAGCGCCCCCGTGACGTAGGAGCCGATCGCGACGAACCCGATGAACGCGAAGTTGAGGATCCCCGTCTCCCCGTACTGGATGTTCAGGCCCATGGCGAGGATGAAGTAGTCGAACAGGAAGAAGACGAGGGTGAAGACGTAGTACCAGACGTTCGACATCTCCCTAGGCCTTTCCGGGACGTGCGAAGAGACCGGCGGGGCGGATGAGGAGCGTGAGGATGAGGATCACGAACGCCGTGTCGAGCTTGTAGGCGGGGTTTATGAACGCCGCGGAGACCTCGGTCGCCAGCCCGATGAGGACGGCTCCGGCCATTGCCCCGTAGATGCTCCCGATGCCGCCGACGATGACGGCGGCGAAGATCACGAAGAGGAAGAGCTCGCCGGAGGCGGGGTTCAGGTTTCCCTCGGAGATCCCGAGCACCGTCCCCGCGAGCCCGGCGAGCGTCCCGGAGAGGAACCAGGTGACGGTCGTCACCCGCTTCGTGTCGATTCCGCTCGTCATCGCGAGCGTCGTGTTGTCCGACATCGCGCGCATCGACTTGCCGAGACGCGTCGTCTTCAGCATCGCGTGCACGCCGAGCATGAGAGCGACGGCGATCCCCATCACGATCAACTGGTACTTCGTGAGGAGGAGGGGGCCGACGTGCATGGCCCGGTCGATCGGCATCTCGTAGAAGCGGACGTCCGCGCCCCAGATCGCGTACTCGAGGTTCAACATGACGAGCGAGAGGCCGAAGGTGACGATGAGGACGTAGAAGGTCTTCGTGAACCTCCGCGCGAACGGCCCGAGGATCAGGCGGTTCACGACGACCGCGAGGACCCCGATCGCGAGCGACCCGAAGACGAGCGCGATCCAGATGTTCCAGTGGAGGAGCTCGTTGTTGACCACGTAGGTGACAAGGGCGCCGAGCGCCATGTAGTCGCCGTAGGCGAAGTTGATGTAGTTCGTGATGCCGAACTGCAGGCTCAGCCCGACCGAGGAGATCGCGAGCACCGACGACGTCACGAGCCCGAACCCGACAGACAGCCAGAAAAGCTGCACCTTCCCCCCTTCGCGCGGTCCGGGACCGGCGCGCGGTGGGCACCCACGCGACGGTGTCGGGACCAGTAGGCGGCGAAGGTAGCGACGAGCCCGCGTCCCTCCAAGATTGGGAGCGTTTCGCCAGCCTTTCGCGCTCAACTCGCGCTTCTGCTCATTGTGCTCATGGCGTGCAGCACCGAGGGGCGGGCCCGCTATGATTCGCGCCGCGGTGGCGAGCGCGCAGCGACAGGCCCGTCGTGTGCGCTCCCCGGGAGCCGGCGGGCGGTCGGCGGGAGGGGTCCAGGGGGGTCCGGGCGTGCGTCGTGTGGTCGGGCGTAGGAGTCTTTCGGCCCAGGTGCTCGCGCTGCAGACGACCGTGCTCGTGATCACGCTCGCCGCAGGGTTCCTGCTCGCCGTCTGGTACCAGCACGGGCAGCTCGACCGGCAGTACGAGCACCGTGCCCTCAGCGTGGCGGAGACGGTCGCGGCGACCCCGTCCCTCGAGCGCGCCGTCGCCGCGGGGGACCCCGGAGGGTCGATCCAGCAGATGGCGAGCCGGATCTGGCGCGCGACGGGCGTGAGCTACGTGGTCGTGACGAACGCGAAGGGGATCCGGTACTCCCATCCGAACCCGTCCCTCATCGGAAAGCCCGTGTACGACGACCCGGAGTCCGCGTCCTCCGAGCCTTTCCGCACGGGAAGGCCGTGGACGGGAATCCAGACGGGCACGCTCGGGGCGACCGCGCGCGGCAAGGCCCCGATCTTCTACCCTGCGGGTCACCTCATCGGGGAGGTGTCCGTCGGGATCCCCGTCGCCCAGGTCCAGGACTACTTCGCAGGAGAGATACCCTCCATCGCGGCGTACACTCTCGCGGCGCTCGGTCTCGGGGGCGTGCTGTCGCTCCTGTTCACGCGGAGGCTGAAGCGCCAGACTCTCGGGCTCGAGCTCGACGAGATCGCCGCCCTGTACCAGGAGCGGGAGGCGATGCTCCACGGGATCCGGGAGGGCGTGGTCGGGCTCGACACGCGCAACCGGGTCCTTCTCGCGAACGACCAGGCCCGTGAGATGCTCGCCCTCCCGCCCGAGTTCGTCGGGCGCCCCCTCACGGACATGCTCCCGGCGGGACGGCTCGTGGACGTGATCACGGGCCGGCAGGGAGGTGCGGACCAGCTCCTCGTGGTCGGTCACCGGGTGGTCGTCGCGAACCGAATGCCGATAGAGGCCCCTCGGCGGGGCCACCTCGGGTGGGTCGTGACGTTCCAGGACCGGACGGAGCCCGAGGGGCTCATGCGCGAGCTCGACGCGGTGCTCGGGCTCACCGAGGCGCTCCGCGCCCAGTCCCACGAGTTCTCCAACCGCCTGCACACGCTCGTCGGGCTGGTCGAGCTCGGCCGCTACGACGAGGCGATCGCCTTCGTCACGGACGTGTCGACGTCGCGCAACGAGCTCGCGGACCGCCTGCTCTCGATGGTCGTCGACCCGATGGTCGTGGCGCTCCTGCTCGCGAAGACGTCGGTGGCTCTCGAGAGGGGGGTCGAGCTCCGCGTCGGCGCGGACCCCGGGCTCGAGGGGGAGCTCGTCGAGGTCGGAGACCTCCTCACGGTCGTCGGAAACCTCGTGGACAACGCGATCGACGCGGCTGCGGGCGGGGAGGCGCCGCGCTGGGTCGAGGTCGAGCTCTCGTTCGCCTCCTCGGACCTGCTCGTCCGGGTGGGCGACTCGGGGCCGGGGATCGACCTCGGTGCGCGCGAGTCGATCTTCGTGGACGGGTGGAGCACGAAGGAGTCGACGTCCGGCGCGCGACGCGGGCTCGGCCTCGCGCTCGTCCGTCAGGTCGTAGAGCGTCGAGGCGGGGTCGTCGAGGTGGGGAGCAGGGTCGGCGCGGTCTTCTCGGTGGTCCTTCCCGGGAGCGTCCGGGCGGGAGCGGCGGTGCGGTCGTGATCAGGACGCTCGTCGTCGACGACGACTTCCGGGTCGCCTCCATCCACGCCTCGTACGTGGAGAAGGTCCCCGGGTTCGTCGTGGTCGGGCAGGCGCACTCGGCGGAGTCCCTCGTGAGCAGGATCGCACCGCTCGCGCCCGAGCTCGTGCTGCTCGACCTGTACCTTCCGGACCACCACGGGCTCGAGGTGCTGAAGCGGCTCCGACAGCCGTCGTTCTCCGCGCACGAGCTCGACGTGATCGTGATCACGGCGGCGAGCGACGCGGCGAGCGTGCGGACGGCCATGCAGTGCGGGGCGATCCACTACCTCCTGAAGCCGTTCGGGTTCCCCCAGCTCCAGGAGAAGCTCGTCGCGTACCGCGAGATGCGGCGCCAGCTCGACGCGCTCCGGACGGCGGACCAGTCGAGCGTCGACCGGCTCTACGCGGCTCTCGGCAGGGCCGCGGGCCCGGTCCCCGCGCGGTCGCACGCGACCCACACGCTCGACGCGATCGCGGACCTCCTCGCGAACGAGCCCGGGGACCTGTCCGCGAGCGACGTGGCGTCTGCGCTCGGGGTGAGCCGGGCGACCGCGCAGCGCTACCTCACGCAGCTCGAGGCGGACGGCCGGGTCGCCCTCGCGCTCCGGTACGGGAGCACGGGGCGACCAGGGCACCGCTACCGGTACCGCTGGAGCGAGGCGGCGGCGGGCGACTGACGCGCCTCGGCGCGGGCGCGTCAGCCGAGGGAGGCGACGGCGGCGTTGAGGGTCGGAGAGGGGCGCATGACGGCGTCGGCCATCGCCGGGTCCGGGTGGTAGTAGCCGCCGATGTCGACCGGCGACCCCTGGACCGAGACGAGCTCGTCGACTATTCGCGCCTCGTCGCGCGAGAGCGACTCCGCGAGGGGAGCGAAAGCGGACGCGAGCGCCGGGTCGGCGCTCTGGCTCGCGAGCTCACGCGCCCAGTACAGGGCGAGGTAGAAGTGGCTCCCTCGGTTGTCGAGCCCGCCGAGGCTCCGGCTCGGGGCGCGGTCCTCGAACAGCCAGGTCCCCGTGGCACGGTCGAGGGCGTCCGCGAGGACCTGGGCGCGGGCGTTGCCGGTCGCCTGCGCGAGGTGCTCGAGGCTCGCCGCGAGGGCGAGGAACTCGCCGAGGCTGTCCCACCGGAGGTAGTCCTGCTCGAGCAGCTGCTGGACGTGCTTCGGAGCGGAACCCCCCGCGCCCGTCTCGAACATCCCCCCGCCCGCGAGGAGCGGGACGACGGAGAGCATCTTCGCGGACGTCCCGAGCTCCATGATCGGGAAGAGGTCCGTGAGGTAGTCGCGGAGCACGTTTCCCGTGACCGAGATCGTGTTCTCGCCGCGACGGATCCGCTCGAGCGACAGCGCGGTCGCCTCGACCGGGGTCATGACCGAGATGTCGAGCCCGTCGGTGTCGAGGTCTGCGAGGTAGCGGTGGACCTTCTCGATCACGAGCGCGTCGTGCGCGCGTGCGGCGTCGAGCCAGAAGACCGCCGGGTCACCGGTCACGCGCGAACGGTGGACGGCGAGCTTCACCCACTCGCGCACGGGCAGGTCCTTCGTCTGGCACATCCGGAAGATGTCGCCTGCGTCGACGCGCTGCTCGAGCACGGACCGTCCCGAGGAGCCCACCACGTGGACCGTCCCGTCGGCGGGGATCTCGAAGGTCTTGTCGTGGCTCCCGTACTCCTCGGCGGCCTGGGCCATGAGCCCGACGTTCGGCACCGAGCCCATCGTCGACGGGTCGTAGGCGCCGTGGGCGCGGCAGTCCTCGATGACCGCCTGGTACACGCCCGCGTAGCAGCTGTCGGGGATGACCGCGAGCACGTCCGACTCGAGGCCGTCCGGACCCCACATGTGTCCCGACGTGCGGATCATCGCGGGCATCGACGCGTCGACGATGACGTCGCTCGGGACGTGCAGGTTCGTGATGCCGCGGCCCGAGTCGACCATCGCGAGGCGCGGTCCCTCCGAGAGTTCCGCGTCGAAGGCGGCGCGGATGGAGGCGCCGTCCGGGAGGGACTCGAGGCCCGCGAAGATCGCCCCGAGCCCGTCGTCCGCGCGGAGGCCCGCGGATGCGATCGCGTCGCCGTGGAGGGCAAAGGTCCGCGGGAAGAACGCGCGGACCGCGTGACCGAAGATCACGGGGTCCGACACCTTCATCATGGTGGCCTTCAGGTGCACGGAGAAGAGGATCCCCTCGGACCTCGCCCGCGCGACCTGCTCGGCGAGGAAGACGTCGAGCGCGGCGACGCGCATGACGGATGCGTCGACGATCTCGCCCTCGAGGACGGGCACGGACTCGCGGAGCACGGTCGTCGAGCCGTCGGAGCGACGGAGCTCGATCCGGAGCGACCCCGCGGCGTCGACCACGACGGAGCGCTCGGTCGACCGGAAGTCGCCGGCGGTCATGTGCACGACGTTCGTGCGCGAGCCGGGCGACCACGCGCCCATCCGGTGTGGGTGCGCCCGCGCGTAGCTCTTCACGGAGGCGGGGGCGCGGCGGTCGGAGTTTCCCTGACGGAGGACGGGGTTCACCGCGCTCCCGAGGACGGCCGCGTACCGCGCGCGCACGTCGGCGTCCTCGTCGGTGCGCGGCTCGTCCGGGTAGTCCGGGACCGCGTACCCCTGGAGCTGGAGCTCCGCGACGGCCGCCTTCAGCTGCGGCACGGAGGCGGAGATGTTCGGGAGCTTGATGATGTTCGCCTCGGGCTCGTTCGCGAGCCTCCCGAGCTCCGCGAGGTCGTCCGCGACGCGCTGTTCCGCTGCGAGCCGCTCCGGGAACGAGGCGAGTATGCGCGCTGCGAGGGAGATGTCGCGCGTCTCCACGGGGACTCCCGCAGTTCCCGCGTACGCCCGCACGATGGGCAGGAGGGAGCAGGTCGCGAGTGCAGGGGCCTCGTCCGTGAGCGTGTAGATGATCGTGTGGTCCGTCACTGCAAGCTGCCTCTCGTCGAGTACGTGTCCTGTCACGGTACCCAGACCCCGCGCCCGCGGGCCACCGGAGGCGCGTCCGGGCGGCGGGCGACGCGCTCCCCGGCTACCGCCAGAGCCCCCCGAGGTCGAGGGCGGCGGCGACCGCGGGTCGAGCTGCCGCGCCGGGAACGTCGCGCCGTGGGAACAGAGAGTCGCGCTCGCGTGGCCCCGGCTCGTCTCGGACGCCGAGGAGCGCGAGGAGACCCTCGTCGATCCACCGGCTCGGAGGGGCGAGCACGTGGCGGTCGTCCGTCGCCCGACGGTGGTGCGGCATCCGGAGCGGGGCGTACAGGTGCAGCTCGTCGCGCGCCCGCGTGAGGGCGACGTAGAACAGACGACGCTCCTCGGCGAGCCCGTCGGGCGTGCGGAGGGCGAGGTCGGAGGGGAAGGACCCGTCCACGAGGTGCGGGAGGTGGACGACCCCCCACTCGAGCCCCTTCGCCGAGTGGATCGTCGAGACGACGACGTAGTCCTCGTCGAGACGAGGCACGCCCGCGACGTCCGAGCTCGACGAGGGCGGGTCGAGGGTGAGCGCGACGAGGAACGAGGCGAGGTCGTCCCCGTCGCGCGCGGCGGACGCGATCCGCTCGAGGTCCGAGAGGCGGGCGGGTGCGTCCGCGTAGCGCGTCGCCACGAGCGGGCGCAGGAGAGCGAGGAGCGCGTCGACTCGCGCCGCGGGCGACAGGGCGCGCCGGGCCTCGTGGATAGCCCGGAGGGTGCCCTGGAGCGCGGACCGCGAGCGCGCGGGGGCCGCGGCCACGGTCTCGGCCCACGCGTCTCGGTCCGGCGCCCCCGGCACGAGCGTCGGGAGCAGGCTCCGCGCGCGCGCCGGGCCGATCCCGTCGTGCATGCGGAGGACCCGGAACCACGCGACGTCGTCGGACGGGTTCTCGAGCAGACGGGCCGCGGCGACGAAGTCCTTCACGTGGGAGCTCTCGAGGAACCGGAGCCCCCCGTACTTCCGGTAGGGGACGTGCCGCGCGGTGAGCTCGAGCTCGACGAGGTCGCTGTGGTGGGCGGCCCGCACGAGCACGGCCTGGTCCCGCAGGCGCACGCCCCGCTCGTGGAGCTCGAGCACCGCCCGGACGAGCGCGCGGGCCTCGGAGGATGCGTCGTGGCAGCGCGTGAACGTGGGCCGTGCACCTCCTTCCCGATCGGAGCGGAGGACGAGGTGGTGCGCGGTCGCGCTCTCCCCCGCAGCCGCCCCCTCGGTGGCGGCTCGTGACGCCGGTGCCGGCCGGACGCGGTTGGCGACGTCGAGCACGGGCTGGACCGATCGGAAGTTGCGCTCGAGGTGCACGACGGTCGCGTCGGGCAGGCTCGACGCGAGCTCGTGGAGTAGCCCCGGTCGCGCCCCCCGGAAGCCGTAGATCGCCTGGGCGTCGTCGCCGACGACCGTGAGCCCACGACCCGCGGGGCGGAGCGCTCGGACGATGTCGGCCTGGAGCGAGTTCACGTCCTGGTACTCGTCGACGAGGACGTGGTCGAACGAGCCGGCGATCTCGGCACCGATCGCCTCGTCGGCGAGAGCGGCGCGCCAGTACAGGAGCAGGTCGTCGAAGTCGAGCTGGCTCCGCTCCCGCTTGCGGGCGACGTACGCGCGGCACAGCGAGCCGATCGCCTCGACGTGGGGCTCGCACCAGGGGAAGTCGGACGTCACGACCTCTGCGAGCGGTCGTGACGTGTTCACGCAGCGCGAGTAGACGTCCACGACGGTCGCGGAGCGCGGGAGCCGTGACCCGGTGCCCGCGAGCCCGTGCTCGTCCCGGAGCAGGTCCATGACGTCCGTCGCGTCCTCGGGGTCGATGACGGAGAACGCCGGAGCGAGAGCGAGAGCGGGCGCGAACGCGGCGACGAGCTCGTGCGCGACCGCGTGGAACGTGCCCCCGCGCAGCCGACGCGCGAGCTCCGGCCTCCCGGCCAGGGCCGCGGCGCGCGTGAGCATCTCGTCGGCCGCTCGACGCGTGAAGGTGAGGAGCAGGACGCGCTCGGGGGCGGTTCCCCGATCGAGGAGGCGCGCGACCCGCGCCGTGAGCGTGCGCGTCTTGCCGGTCCCCGCTCCCGCGAGCACGACGAGCGGGGCGTCGTCGTGCGTGACGGCCGCGAGCTGCGCGTCGTCGAGCCCCTCGTCCCACGCGCGCCCGGACATGGGGCTCGCCCGGCTCAGAGCGGACGCGCACGGGCGAGGGGATCTCGCGGGGCTCGCGAACCCCCGAGAGCGACCGCCGGCGCGTTGTCCACTCGCGGGACGCTACGCGGGCGGTGTGACAGCCCGCGTCCGTCTCGCACGGGAGCCGCGCCCGACCGGGCCACGTACGCGGCGCCGCCGCGTCGCCGGTCGCGCTCGGGACGGGGCGCCGCGCGGCGTCACCGGGTCATGTGTGGCCGGGGGGAGACGAACGTTCGAGCGCGAGGAGGAGGCGCTTCGTGTCGAGGCCGCCCGAGTAGCCGCCGATCCCGTTCGCGGCGACGACCCGGTGACAGGGGACGACGATCGGCACGGGGTTCCTCCCGTTCGCCTGCCCGACGGCGCGGGGGCCGCGGGGCCGGCCGACGCGACGGGCGAGCTCTCCGTAGGTGACCGTGGACCCGTAGGGGATCCGGGTGAGCTCGTCCCACACCGAGAGCTGGAAGGTCGTGCCCGCGGGCCGGACCGGGAGGTCGAAGGACGTGCGCTCGCGGGCGAAGTACTCGGCGAGCTGGCGGGCGGCCTCGTCGAGCACGCCGCCGTCGGGCCCCGGCCCCGGGCCCGCGCCGGCCGGGGCCCGGGCCCCGACCCTCGGGAGCGCGATCCCCGTGAGCGACTCGCCGTCGCTCTCGAGGAGGAGCGGGCCGACGGGCGACGCCGCGACCCTCGTGTGCCGTGGTGGGGTCACGCGGTCCTCCTCTCGGCGAGCGCCCAGAGGTGGGCGGTCGCGTAGCTGCGCCACGGGCGCCAGGGCCGCGCCTCCGCCTCGGGTCCGCGGCGGGCGCCGAGGGTCGCGAGAGCGCTCTCGACCAGGGGGTCCCCCGAGGGGAACGCATCGGGGTCCCGGAGCGCCCGCATCGCGACGTGCTCGGCCGTGTGGCCCGGCGACCCGGGAAGGGCGGCGAGCGCCGCCCGCGCCTCGGCGGGGTCGGAGCCCGCGTCGAGGAGGAGGTCGCCCGAGTCGGCCGCCCGGGCGAGCGCGAGCAGCGCCGTCCGGCGGGGGCCCGAGATCCCGTGGCGCCCGGCGCCACGGGACAGGAGGGCGCCCGGGCTCGGGAACAGCGAGCAGACCGACCCCGAGGGGAAGGGGAGGGGCTCTCCGGCGGCCTCGACGAGCCGTCGGAGGTCGTCGCGGGCTCCGGACGGGGCGTCGTGCTCCCCGAGGAGCGCGCGCGCCGCGAGCTCGAACCCGTCGACGGAGCCGGGGACCCGACGACCGGGGACGGCTCGGGCGGACGGCCCGAGGAGGGGGTCCGCAGAGAGCGCAGCGTCCACGGCGACGGGGTCGGCGTCGAGGTCGAGCAGCCGCCGGCACCGCGCGACCGCTGCGGCGAGGTCGCGGACGTCCGAGAGCGCGAGGACGACCTCGACCGAAGGACGCCCGCCGTGCCCGGTCGCGTCCGGGGTGAGCGCGACGATCGCAGGACCGCGGGCGAGCCGGAGGCTCCGCCGGTAGGTCGCGCCGACGAGCTCCTCGACCCCCGGGACGGCGCGGGCGCCGAGGAACGCGAACAGGGGGCCGGCCGCGAACGGCGCTCGTGCGGCGAGGCGGAGCCGGAGGCTCGGGCTCGCCCCGGGGCGGACGGCGCGCTCCTCGCGCGGCGTCCGGGAGCGCCGGAGCCCGGTCGGGGTGTCCCCGAAGACCTGGCGGAGCGTCTCGTTGAACTGGCGGACGCTCGCGAACCCCGACGCGAACGCGACCTCGGCGACCGGGAGGTCCGTTCCCTCGAGGAGCGCACGGGCGGTCTGGCTCCGCTCGGCCCGCGCGATCGCGAGGGGGCCGGCACCGAGCTCCGCGGTCACGAGGCGGTTGAGCTGGCGCTCGCTGTAGCCAAGCCGGCGGGCGAGCCCGCCGACCCCCTCGCGCTCGACGACCCCGTCGCGCACGAGACGCATCGCGCGTGCGACGACGTCGGACCGCGTGCTCCACTCGGGCGAGCCCGGGGTCGCGTCGGGACGGCAGCGGCGGCACGCCCGGAATCCCGCCGCCTGCGCGGCGGCGGAACAGGGGTAGAAGCGCGCGTTCTCCCGTCTCGGGGTCCGCGCCGGGCAGCTCGGCCGGCAGTACACGCCGGTGGTCGTCACCGCGAGGACGAACCACCCGTCGAACCGGGGGTCCTTCGCACGGGTCGCCTCGTAGCAGAGGTCCGGGTCCCCGATCACACGGGAATCCTCGCGCCGCACGGGCCGCACGACCGGCGGGCGTCGGACACGGCGGTGGGACCGACCGCTCCGGCGGCCGGCGCGCGCCCCGCCCGGCGCCCCGCCCGGTGGCCCCTGCCCGGCGGTCCCTAGACTGC
>JAJZBW010000297.1 GCA_021798745.1 Actinomycetes bacterium | reverse complement strand
GTGAGGCCAAAGGCGCCAAGCCCGAGCGCCCGCGCAGGACGGCTGCCTCCGCGACGGGCCCGCGATGGAGGAGCTAGCGCGCACGAGCGACGGGGACGCACCCGTGTTCGCCCGCGGGGTCTGCAAGAGCTTCGGAGCGACGGTGGCGCTGCGCGGCGTCGACGTCACGGTCCGCCGGGGCGAGGTCGTCGCGCTGCTCGGGCCGAACGGCGCAGGCAAGAGCACGCTCATGCGCATCCTCGCGACTGCCGTCATCGCGGACTCCGGGGTCGTGCGGGTCGGTGGCGCGGACGTCGTCGCCGAGCCCCGCAGCGCGCGGGCGAGTCTCGGCATCGTCCTCGCAGACGACCGCTGCTTCTACTGGCGCCTCTCGGGCAGGGCGAACCTCGAGTTCTTCGCGTCCCTCCACGGGATGCGACGCAAGCAGGCGAGCCCCGTCGTCGCAGATGTGCTCGACGCCGTCGGCCTCGCGGAGGCTGGCGATCGCCGTGTCGACCGCTACTCGACAGGGATGCGGGCCCGGCTCGGCCTCGCGCGGGCGCTTCTCGGGTCACCTCGGGTCCTCCTGCTCGACGAGCCGACCCGAAGTGTCGACCCGATCGGCTCGATCGAGCTCCGCGAGCTCGTCGCCAGCACCGCACGCCAGCGCGGCGTCGGCGTCCTGCTCGCGACCCACGACCTCCACGAGGCCGCAGCCGTCGCAGACCGGACTCTCGTCCTCGTCGGCGGCGAGGTGGCACGGGTGCTCGACTCCGGCTACGACGCCGCTTCGCTCGAAGCGGTCCTCGTCGCCGCCCACGGTCGCTCGACCGCTCCCGCACAGGGCTTGCCTCGGTCTCCGAATGACGCGGTGCGCGGGTGACGGCGCGCCAGCTGGCCGACCGGGACTCTCCCGCTACAGTCGGTGGCGACCGGGCCGGGACCGGGGCGGGCGCGCCCTTGCCACCGGTACGACCGTTCACGGTCATGCGGGCCTCACTGCGGCGAGACTGGCGGACGGCGCGCTCCTACCGCTTCCCGTTCGTCCTCACCGCCGTGCAGCTCTTCGCGAGCCTCGCGTCGTACTTCTTCCTCGGGCGGCTCGTCGGCCACGGCGTCCAGCCTGGCGTCGCCGCACAGCTGCACGAGGGGTACTTCTCGTTCGCGATCGTCGGGACGACGATGCTCAGCGTCGTCGGGACGACGCTCACGACCTTCGCCCGGCGGCTGCGCACCGACCAGACGACAGGCACCCTCGAGGCCCTCCTCGTGTCGCCGAGCCCCGCGTGGCTCGTCGTGCCGGCCAGTGCCTCCTACGAGCTCGTCGTGAGCGGGATCGTCTCGTTCCTCACGGTCGGGATCGGCGCGGCGTTCTTCGGGCTGCGCTTCGACGCGACGACCGCAAGCACGGGCGTGGCGGTGCTCGCCGTGCTCGGCTCGCTCGTGCTCTTCTGCTCCCTCGGGATCGGCCTCTCGGGCTTCGTGCTCGTCTTCAAGCGCGGCGAGTCCGCCATCTCCCTCGTCACGGCGGGCTTCGCGTTCCTCGGGGGTGTCCTCTACCCGATCCAGCTGCTACCGAGTGGACTTCGCGTGCTCGCCGAGGCGCTGCCGTTCACCTGGGCGCTCGAGGTGCTGCGTGCCGCCCTGCTCGACCGCTCTGCCGAGTGGCTCCGCCTCGGCGCGCTCTGGGCCGTCGCCGTCGTGCTCATCCCAGTCGCCGTCTGGATCTTCCACGTCGCGCTCCACAGGGCTCGCCAGACCGGGACGCTCGCGCAGTACTGAGCCCCGGGAGCGCATCCGCCCCTCGCTCGCGCGGTGACGGCGGTCACCTGTCTCCGATCGCGGCAGCCAGAGCAGCGAGCAGCTCACGTGCCCCCTCGAGCGTCGGCATCGGCGACCAGGGAACCTTGGCACGCAGCACCGGCGTCGTCGTGGCAAGACGCGTGAGCGCGTCGAGCTGCATGGCGAGCACGTCCCGCGAGCGCCAGCCGTCCAGCTTCGGGGAGCGTGCGAGCTGGACGAGCGCGTCGGCAGGCTCGAGGCGATCGAGCTCGACGTGACCGAGCTCGCGGGACGGCCACGGGAGCACGACCGCGACGAGGTCGACGCTCTCCCGCTCGTCATACGGCAGGCGGACGGCAAGCCGGCCGTCCGCGGCCGTGCGCACCGGTGGTCCTGGCTCGGCAAACGCGTCGAGCACGACGTCCCCGCTCGTGCGCAGGCGTAGCTCGCTGCAGCCGCCCCGAACGACGGCCCGACCCTCCACGAGGCCGAGTCGGAGAAGGTCGTCGGTGACAAAGGTGCAGCCTGCGGCACACAGCAGGGCCGTCACCGTCGACTTGCCGACACCAGCACCTCCAGCGATCGCGAAGCCCCGACCACCGAGGGCGGCGCACGAGACCGCGGACGCGTGCAGGACCGGCTCGCCCTGCATCCCGAGCAGGAAGGCGAGCACCATGCCCTCGAGGTAGACGGCCACGAGCTCGGGATCTGCAGCAGGGTCGAGGTGGCAGACGAGCCGCGACCGAGACGGTGCC
>JAJZBW010000296.1 GCA_021798745.1 Actinomycetes bacterium | reverse complement strand
GCCCGGCGGGCGCCCGCCGCGACGGCGGAGGCGGCCGAGCAGCCCCGTGCGCTCCGCGGCGCGCCTCTCGCTCTCCACATCCGCCCGGACCGCCGGGACCGCCGCGTTCACGATGTCCTCCGCCGCGTCGAGCAGGCCGCCGACGTCCTCGAGCCCGCCACCGGGCTCGTCCTCGACGGCAGGCTCGACGAGGGATCCGTGCGACCACCCCGCGTCGGCGAGCCGCCTCTCGTACCGGGGGCACTCGTCGGGGCACCTCCAGGGTGCCTCGGGCGCGAGGTCGAGCACGCAGAGGCGCGCGACCTCGCCCGACGCGTAGGTCCTCGACTGGTAGTGCTTGCACTCCTCGCGCATAGGCAACGTCGCCGTCCTCCTCGATGTGTCGCCGCGTCCTCCACGCGCCTCGCGGGCGCGCACGGTCAGCCGACCGAGCCCTCCATCTGCAGCTCGATGAGCCGGCTCCACTCGACGGCGTACTCCATCGGGAGGGTCCGCGTGACCGGCTCGATGAAGCCGTTCACGATCATGCCCGTCGCCTGGGCCTCCGTGAGGCCCCTGCTCATGAGGTAGAAGAGCTGGTCGTCCCCGACCTTCGACACGGTCGCCTCGTGCCCGATCGACGCATCCCGCTCGCCGACCTCCATGTAGGGCTTCGTCTCGGAGACGGACTCCTCGTCGAGAATGAGGGCGTCACAGCGCACGAACGACTTCGCGTGCGCTGCACCGGGGTCGACGTGGACCTTCCCGCGGTAGGTCGTCCGCCCTCCGTCTTTCGAGATGGACTTCGAGACGATCGTCGAGGTCGTCTCCGGCGCGCAGTGGACCATCTTCGCCCCGGTGTCCTGGACCTGGCCCGTCCCGGCGTACGCGACGGACAGGACCTCGCCGGAGGCCTTCGGTCCCATCAGGTACACCGACGGGTACTTCATCGTGAGACGGGAGCCGATGTTCCCGTCGATCCACTCGACGTGCGCCTCGGCCTCGGCGCGGGCCCGCTTGGTCACGAGGTTGTACACGTTCGTCGACCAGTTCTGGATCGTCGTGTACGTGATCCGGGAGCCTTCGAGCGCGACCAGCTCGACGACCGCCGAGTGCAGGGAGTCCGTCGAGTACACGGGTGCCGAGCACCCCTCCACGTAGTGGACCTGCGCCCCGCGGTCCGCGATGATGAGCGTGCGCTCGAACTGCCCCATGTTCTCGGCGTTGATCCTGAAGTACGCCTGGAGGGGCATGTCGACCTTCACGCCCTCGGGCACGTAGATGAACGACCCGCCCGACCACACCGCCGAGTTCAGCGCCGCGAACTTGTTGTCGTTCGGCGGGATCACCTTGCCGAACCACCTGCGCAGGATCTCCGGGTGCTCGCGCACGGCCGTGTCCATGTCCGTGAAGAGCACGCCCTGGCGCGCGAGGTCCTCACGGTTACGGTGGTACACGACCTCCGACTCGTACTGCGCCGTGACCCCGGCGAGGTACTTGCGCTCCGCCTCGGGGATGCCCAGCTTCTCGTAGGTCGTCTTGACGGACTCCGGAAGCTGCTCCCACGCGTCCACCTGACGGTCGACGGGCTTGATGTAGTAGTAGATGTCCTGGAAGTCGAGGCTCGGCATCTTGTCCGCGAACCACGCCTTCATGGGCTTGTCGAGGAACCGACGGAGCGAGCGCAGCCGGAACTCGAGCATCCACGCCGGCTCGGACTTGATGGCGGACATCTCGCGCACGATCTCCTCGGAGAGCCCCTTGCGCGGCTTGAAGACGTAGTCCTCCACGTCACTCCACCCGAGCCGGTACTTGCCGAGATCGAGGTCGGTCGTCGCCATGTCGATGCAGGCTCCGTTCCCCCCGACGGACGCCGGGGATTTCCACTGTCGCCATAGTAACAACTCGCCCGTGCTGCCCGACAGGGCGCGGCAGCCTCGCCCGGATCCGCCCGCCCGGGACCTCGGGGCCCCCGGACGGCGCGGGCGTCACGCAGGCGTGCCGGAGCCGGCCGTGAAGCTCACGTCGTACGGCTGGACGTTCCCGGGCGGGAGCACGACCGGGATGCCGTCGACGGCCATCTTGACGTAGTGCGGCGCGCCGATCTTCACCACGAGGGGGCCGTTCGCGTGGTAGCTCGCCTGCTGCCCGCTCGAGAGCGTCCACATCTGGAGGTAGGCGGTCGTCGCGACCTGCTGCTGAGCGCCGAGCCAGCACGTGCCCCCGACGGCCGCGAAGGTGACCGTGTACGGCCCCACCGGGGCTGCGTAGGTCACGAGGGCCGCCGAGGTCGACGTCGGGCGGAGCGCGCTCGGACGGGCCGGGCGCGCGGGAGGGACCGTCGTGGACGGCGTCTCGCGTGTGGAGCGACGCGCCGGGACGGTCGTCGAGGTCGTCGGCTGGGAGGGTGACTGGCCGGAGGGGCCGGAGTGCGACTCGATCTGCCAGCCCCCGACGCCGACCGCGACCACGGCGACGGCAGCCGCGGCCCGCGCCGCGGCCCGTCGGACCCGACGGTCCCCGCCGGTCCCGCCCCCCC
>JAJZBW010000058.1 GCA_021798745.1 Actinomycetes bacterium | reverse complement strand
AGCCCGTCGCGAGCGAGGCGACCGCGACCCTCGGCGACCTGCTCGCCGGCGACGACGCCCCGGTCGACGTGACCGTCAGCGAGTCCCTGTCGATCGAGCGGCTCGGAGACGCGCTCGAGCGTCTCCCCGAGCTCGACCGCGACGTCGTCCGCATGCGCTTCGGCCTCACGGGCGAGGCGCCCGCGTCGCTCGAGACGACCGCTCGCACGCTCGGGATCGGGGTGCGACGCGTCCGGAGCATCGAGGCGGCCGCGCTCCGCTTCCTCGCGAGCCAGCCCGAGGTCGGCGCGCTCCACCCGGCGGCCTGACCACGCCCTCCGGGCTGCCCGCTCTCGTCGTCAGCCCGCTCCCGTCGTCAGCCCGCTCTCGTCGTCAGCCCGCTCTCGTCGTCAGCCCGCTCTCGTCGTCAGCGGAGCGACGCGAGAACCGCGACGAGGTCGTCGGGGAGCGGTGACTCGTACTGTCTCGTGACGCCGTCCACCGGGTGGACGAGCCGGAGGCGCTCCGCGTGGAGGAACGGGCGCGGGCAGGGGATCTCGCGCCTCCTGCCCCCGTAGCGGGAGTCCCCGACGACAGGATGCGCGATCGCGGCGAGGTGCACGCGGATCTGGTGCGTCCGGCCCGTGTCGAGCTCGACCTCGAGGAGCGTCGTCTCGATCGGGTGCGTGAACCGGTCGAGCACCCGGTAGCGGGTCGTCGCATCCCGCCCGCGCACGGACACGGCCATGCGCGTCGGGTCGCGCTCCGAGCGTCCCACCGGTCCTTCCACGACGCCGCGGTCCGCCGCGGTCGCACCGACGACGAGAGCCCGGTAGGTCCGGCCCATCGAGCGCGTCGCGAGCTGGGCGACGAGGTGCCGGTAGGCCTCGGGGGTGCGCGCCACGACGAGAAGGCCCGAGGTGTCCTTGTCGAGCCGGTGGACGATCCCGGGCCGCGCCGGGTCGCCCGCCCCCGCGACGGCCGCGCCGGCGACGTCGGGGAACCGGTCGAGGATCCCCGCAGCGAGCGTCCCGCGCTCGTTGCCCGCCCCCGGGTGCACGACGACGCCCGCCGGCTTGTCGACGACGACGATCGCCTCGTCCGCGTGCACGACCCGGAACTCGACGTGCTCGGCGACGAGCCCCGCGCGGGCCTCCTGCGCAGCCTCCCGAGCGAGCTCCACCTGGAGGCGCTCGCCCGTTGCGACCCGTCGGTGGCGCGTCGCCACCGGGGCCCCGCCGAGGAGCACCCGACCCTGTGACACGAGACGTGCAACGTCAGCCCGCGTGAGCCCCGTCACGAGCGCGACGACCCTGTCGACCCGCTCCCCGTCGAGGCTCGCGGGGATCTCGATCGGCTCCTCGTGCGCGCTCATCTCGCCTCCCCCGACCGAGAGACGCCCGGCTCCCCGCGGCGCTCGTGATCGACCTTCTCCCGCCCGCCCGGCGCCTCCGACGCGTGTCCGGGCCCGTCGCCGTCGCAGTCCCGGGGCGCGTGCCTCCATGTCCCGAGGAGGAGGAGCGCGCAGCCGCACACGATCGAGGCGTCCGCGAGGTTGAACGTCGGCCAGAGCCCGATCCGCACGAAGTCGACCACCGCTCCCGAGTGCCCCCGGAACAGCCTGTCGGACAGGTTGCCGACGGCTCCCCCGAGCACGAGCCCGAACGCCGCGGCCGCCCCGAAGCCCGGCGCGCCGCGCGCGAGGACGAGCACCACCCCGGCGAGGGCTCCCGCCGCGATCACGATCGGGACGGTGTACCCGGACCCGATCGAGAACGCCATTCCCGTGTTGTAGGCGAGAGCGAGCGACACGGGGCCGACGACGTGCACGGGACCCGCTGCGAGCCGGTGCACCGCAAGGTCCTTCGTCCACTGGTCCGCCGCGACGACGGCGACGGCGACGGCGAGGACGGCGGCGAGCCTCCGGCCGCGCCCGGCCGGTCGAGGCGGCTCCCCGCCCGTCGCGGTCAACGGCGGGACAGCCCTCCGCTCTTGCACGCGATGCACAGCCGGGCGAACGGGAGCGCCTCGAGACGCGCCGCGGGAATGAGCTCCCCGCACCCCTCGCAGATCCCGTAGGTGCCCCGTTCGACCTTCGCGAGCGCGCCGTCGATCTCCTCGACCGCGGCGAGCGCCTGCGCGCTCAGCGCGAGGTCCCTCTCGCGGTCGACCGTGACCGTCCCACCCTCGCCCGACTCCTCGTCGAACTGCACGTCGCCCGGCTCCATCTCCTCCACGAGGGACTCCGCCTCCGCGCGCAGGCTGCGGGCCTGCTCGACGTAGGTCGCGCGCTCCTGCTCGAGAAGCGAGCGCTGGTGCGCGAGGAACTTCGCGTCCCCCGCGTACCCCGAGACGGTCGCCGCCGGGGACGGCCTCGTCGCAGCCCGAGGACGGCGCGTCCCGGTCGCGTCGGACCCCTCACGCGCCCCGTGCGTCGCTCTCGCGGCCGTCCCGCCCGGCGCCGCCGTCCGCGTCCCCGCTCCGTCGTGCGCGACTGCACCCGCCGGCGCACGGCGCGTCGCACCGGGATCGCGCCGGCCGGACGCGGGCCGCGCCGCGGCCGGCGACGCGTTCGCGCCGGCGCTCCGGGGAGCGCGTGCCGCGGAGCCGGAGGCGTCCTTCGCGGGTGCCTTCGCTGCGGCGGGCGCTGTCTTCGCGGGCGCCTTCCCCGGGACCGGAGAGGGAGCCGCCTTCGCGGCGGCCGGCGACTGCTTCGCGGGAGACTTCGCGGCCTTCGCGGCGGGGGGGGCTGTCTTCGCGGGCGCCTTCCCCGGGACCGCCACCTTCGTGATCGCCCTCGCCGGAGCGGACGTGCCGGCACCCGACGTCGGGGCGCGCGTCGCGCCTCGTGGCGCGCCACGACCGTCCGCCGCCGCTCCCGCTCCGTTCGTCGCCGGGCCCTTGGCCGCGGCCTCCTTGGAGGCCGCGAGAGGAGCCGACGGGCGCTTCGCGGCCTTCTCCGTCGGGGAGCCCTTCGACCCGGTCGCCGGTGCGCCAGAGGTGGTGGTGCGAGGCATCGTGCGCTGCATCTCCTCTCGGGACGAGCGCTCGACCCTATACGATCGCCGCCCGCCCGTCGAATAACTCCAGGTAGACGAGGACACGCCCCGCGTGGGGCGCCCCGTGGGCCGGGCGGCGACGCACCCGTGGCGCCGCTCCCGCTGACGTTCTAGCGGCCCGGCCTGCGCCCCGGCGCGCCCGCTCGTCCCGTGGGCGCCCGCGACCTGTCGATCGCGTCGGCGATCGCAGAGCGCGCGCTCTCGACGTCCACCCCTACCACCCGGACGCGCTTCTCTCGGCTCGTCCGGCCCGAGACGACCTCCAGCGCTGACGGCGCGACGTCGAGGAGGTCCGCGAGGAGCGCCACGGCCGCCGCGTTCGCCCGCCCGTCTGCAGGGGGCGGAGCGACGCGCACGTGGAGCGCGTCGCCGCGGCGCCCCGCGACGGTCGCGCGACCCGCGCCCGGTTGGACGTGAACCCGGAGCACGATCGTCTCCCGCCCGCCCGTGCCCGCGTCACCCTCGCGGCGCGCCTCGACGTCGAACAGTTCCTCGGCCATGCCCGAATACTCTAGGACCATGTCGCACCACCGCAGCGAGGAGCCGTACCCCGAGGTCGTCGCCCAGCCGGACTACCCGGCGATGGAGGAGGCGACTCTCGAGCTGTGGGAGCGGGACGACACCTTCCGAGAGTCGATCCGCCGGCGCGCGACGGCGACCGAGCTCGTCGTGTACGACGGGCCTCCGTTCGCGAACGGGCTCCCCCACTACGGGCACCTTCTCACCGGGTTCGTGAAGGACGCGATCCCCCGCTACAAGACCATGCGCGGCTTCCGGGTGGAGCGCCGGTTCGGGTGGGACTGCCACGGGCTGCCCGCGGAGACAGAGGCGGAGAAGGAGCTCGGCGTCTCCGGCCGCGCGCGCATCACCGACTTCGGGATCGAGCGCTTCAACGACACGTGCCGCACCTCGGTCCTGCGCTACGCGCAGGCATGGGAGCGCTACGTGACGCGCCAAGGCCGGTGGGTGGACTTCGACGACGACTACAAGACGATGGACGCGACCTTCATGGAGAGCGTCCTGTGGGCGTTCAAGACCCTCCACGAACGCGGGCTCGTCTACGAGGGGCACAAGGTCCTCCCGTACTGCTGGGAGTGCGAGACGCCGCTGTCGAACTTCGAGACACGCCAGGACGACGCGTACCGCGAGCGCGTGGACCCTGCGGTGACGGTCGCCTTCGAGCTCGCTCCCGAGGCTCCCGGAGGGCCCGCCACGGCGAACGACCCGGGGTCCGTCGTCGCCGGCCCGCTGCGTCTCCTCGTGTGGACGACGACCCCGTGGACCCTCCCGTCGAACCTCGCGCTCGCGGTCGGGCCGGCGGTCGAGTACTCGGTCGTCGAGCGCTCGGGCGAGCACCTCGTCCTCGCGACCGACCGGCTCGGCGCGTACGAGGAGGAGCTCGGCGGCGCCCGGGTCGTCGCGACCGTGCCGGGGACGCGCCTGCTCGGACGCTCCTACCGCCCGCTGTTCGACTACTTCTCGGGCGCCGCCAACGCGTTCGTGGTCCTTCCCGGCGACTTCGTCACGACCGACGAGGGCACCGGTGTCGTCCACATGGCTCCCGCGTTCGGGGAGGACGACCAGCGCGTGTGCGAGGCGAGCGGGATAGCGCTCGTCCGGCCCGTCGACGACCGCGGCTGTTTCGACTCGAGCGTCCCGGACCTCGCGGGCCTTCAGGTCTTCGCCGCGAACGAGAGGATCGTCGAGAAGCTGGAGGCCGTGGGGGCTCTCGTGCGCCACGAGGAGCACACGCACAGCTACCCGCACTGCTGGCGGACGGACACCCCGCTCATCTACCGGGCGGTGAGCTCGTTCTTCGTCGACGTCACCGCGCTCAAGAAGCGGCTCGTCGAGCTCAACGCGGAGATCGGATGGGTGCCCGGGCACGTCCGCGACGGTGCGTTCGGGCGGTGGCTCGAGGGCGCCCGCGACTGGGCGATCTCGCGCAACCGCTTCTTCGGGGCGCCGATCCCGGTCTGGAGGAGCGACGACCCCGACCACCCCCGCACCGACGTCTACGGGAGCCTCGACGAGATCGAGCGGGACTTCGGGGTCCGCCCGTCTGACCTGCACCGCCCGGCGATCGACGACCTCACCCGTCCGAACCCGGACGACCCGACGGGACGGTCCACGATGCGCCGGGTGACCGACGTGCTCGACTGCTGGTTCGAGTCGGGGTCCATGCCCTTCGCCCAGCTCCACTACCCGTTCGAGAACGCCGCTCGCTTCGAGTCCCACTTCCCGGCCGACTTCATCTGCGAGTACGTCGGGCAGACTCGCGGCTGGTTCTACACCCTCCACGTGCTCGCCGTCGCGCTCTTCGACCGCCCCGCCTTCTCGCACTGCATCGCCCACGGCGTCGTGCTCGGCGAGGACGGGAGGAAGCTCTCGAAGCGGCTCAAGAACTACCCGGACCCCGAGGACGTGTTCGCCCGGGAGGGAGCGGACGCCATGCGCTGGTACCTGTGCTCCTCCTCGGTGCTCCGGGGCCAGGACGTCGTGATCTCCGAGCGCGCGTTCGCGGAGCCCGTCCGCCACGTGCTCAACCCGATCTGGAACACCTGGTACTTCCTGTCCCTCTACGGCCGGTCGGACGGCGTGACGGGACGGTTCCGAGTGGACCAGAACGGCCTTCTCGACCGGTACCTGCTCGCGAAGACACGCGTGCTCGTGGAGAGGGTGACCTCTGCGCTCGACTCCTACGACCTGCCCGGGGCGACCTCGGTCGTCTCGGAGTACCTCGACGCGCTCACGAACTGGTACGTGCGACGGAGCCGTGGGCGCTTCTGGCGCGCCGCCGCGGCCCGCCCGGGCGCGGCCGGGTCGCCCACCGCGGAGCAGGACGCGGACAAGGTCGACGCCTACGACACGCTCCACAGCGCGCTCGACGTCGTGTGCAGGGTCGCGGCGCCGCTCCTCCCGTTCCTCACCGAGACCGTGTACCGGGGCCTCACGGGCGAGACGAGCGTCCACCTCGCCGACTGGCCCGACCCCTCGGAGCTCCCGTCGGACGAGGCGCTCGTCGAGCAGATGGACCTCGTGCGTGCGCTCTGCTCGGCGGCCCACTCGATCCGCAAGTCCGCGGGCCTGCGCTCGCGGCTCCCCCTCGCACGGCTCGTCTTCGCCGCGCCCGGCGCGCCGCAGCTCGCCGAGCTCTCCCGGCTCGTCGCCGAGGAGGTGAACGTCCGCGAGGTCCTCCTCGTCGAGACGCTCGCGGAGTACGCCGCGACCGAGCTCACGGTCGTCCCGTCCGCTCTCGGCCCCCGGATCGGTCCGCGCACCCAGGAGGTCATCGTCGCGGTCAAGCGAGGGGAGTGGTCCGAGCGCGACGGGGTGGTCGAGGCCGCGGGCGTCACGCTGCGAGAGGGCGAGTACACCCTGCGGCTCCGCCCGCTCGACGACGCGTCGGGGCGCGTCCTGCCCGGGGACCGGGGTGTCGTCTCGCTCGAGCTCACCGTCACCGCCGAGCTCGAGGCCGAAGGCGCCGCGCGGGACCTCGTGCGTCTCGTCCAGCAGCTCCGGAAGGACGCGGACCTCCACGTGTCGGACCGCATCGAGCTCGTCGTCGCCCTCGGCCCCGACGCGACCGCCCTGCTCTCCCACTTCGACGGGGGGGAGTCCGCGGAGCGGACCTGGGACGACGAGGTCGCCGCCCAGACCCTCGCGACCTCGCTGACGCTCGCCCCGCACGGCTCGGGCACGCCGAGCGGCACGGGATGGCACGAGAGCACGCCGGAGCTCGGGGAGCTCGGACCCGTCGCCCTGTACCTCCGCCGCGTCGCGCGCCCCTAGTCCCGGAGCCCCCCCTCCCGGATCGGGTCGCGCTCGCCCCGGTCAGGACGCGGGGCGCCCTCCCGGGAAGCGGTCGAACCGGAGCATGTTGTCCGGCTCGCCCGACGGGCGCGGCGCCGCCTGCTCGATCGAGCCCCCGGCTGCCCACCGCGCCCACAGCGCCTCGTCCGCGTCGAGGGCGGGGACCGCGGAGGTCACGGGAGGCGACGCCCAGTCCGACCCGGCGCTCGGCGCCGGCTCGTCGAGCGAGCTCGCGTGCTCGTCCGGACGCACCGCGACGGCCGCGTCCGCGTCGATCTCGGCCTCGACGTCGGGAAGCTCGTAGGCGGCGGGCATCGCGGCAGCCCGGGCCCCGTCGCGCGCCTCCTCGGCTGGTCCGCCTCCGCCCGCCCCGGACACGAGCTCGACCGGGCCGGTCGCGCTGCCGCCCTCGGGAGCGCGGCGAGCGCTCGCGACGCGTGCGAGCTCGCCGGGCACGGCGAGCGACTCCTCGACGAACCGGAGCGCTGCCCCGAGGCTCTCCGCGAGGCGGGCCCGCTCACCGTCGAGGAGCGCCGCGAGCGCGACGGCCTCCCGCTCGAGCCGCTCCCGGTCCGCCTCGAGACGGCCGACGCGCTGGTGCACCTCGGTCTCCGCGTCCTCCCGGAGCCTCCTCACGGCCTCCTGGGCCTGGGACACGAGGCTGTCGGCCTGCGCCCGTGCGCCGTCGACGATCCGCTCCGCCTCCTCGCGCGCCTCGCCCACCGCGAGGTCCGCGGTGCGCTGCGCGAGGACGAGCGTCCTACGGATCGTGTCGTCGTCGAGGCCGGGCGCGCTCTCCGCGGGCGCGGCGGCGCTCGCGCGGGTCGCCAGCCGGGCGAGCTCCGCCTGCATCTCGTCGACGGCGACCGCGACCTTCTCGAGGAACTCGTCGACCTCGTCGGTGTCGTAGCCGCGCAGGCGGTCGCGGAACTCCACCTCGCGAAGGACCTTCCCGGAGATCTCCATGCGCCGATGGTACCTCCGGGTCGCCCCGGATCAGTGGATACCTCGACCCGGGACGGCCGTCGCATCCGCGCGGGATGCCCGCATTTCCCCCGGATGCCCCGGGTGCGTCCGCCGTGTCCCGCGAGCCGGCGGCGACGTCAGTGGAACTGCAGGATGCTGAGGACTATCTCGAGGACGAAGAACAGCACGATCGGCGACAGGTCGACCGCGGTCGACCCGAGCCGCAGGGGCGGCATGACGCGGCGGATCGGGGTGAGGACGGGGTCCGTGACCCGGGCGAGCGCGCGCACGAGCCGTGCGAGGCGTGACCACGGGTCGAGCGGGAACCAGGACAGTATGAGCCGCGCGAACAGGAGCACGATGTAGAGCTGAATGACGTCGACCACCACGCGAACGACCATCTAGCGCCCCACGTCCCCCCGCGCGTCCGCCCGCGCTCCGCCCGACGGGCTCACGAGCGGAACAGCCCACGCTCCTGGAGCCGCATGCGCTCCTCCGCCGACACCTCGACGTTCGTCGGGGTGAGGAGGAAGACCTGGTCGGCCACCCGCTCCATCGACCCGCCGAGCGCGTACGTGAGGCCCGAGCAGAAGTCGATCATGCGTCGCGCGAGGTCGCGCTCGGAGAGCTGGAGGTTCACGATCACCGGGTTGCTCTGCTTCACGAGGTCGCCGATCTCCTGGGCGTCCGGGAAGCGGGCGGGCGCGACCACGTGCACCTTCGCGCTCCCGTTCCGGCTCGGGACGAGGGGACGCACGACAGCCGCCTGCGCGGCCGTCGCCGGCTCGCGGGTCGCGGTCACGAGAGGGCGCAGGTTGGTCGGGTGCGCGCCGCGCTCCGAAGGCTCCTCGTACTCCACCTCGGGATACGCGGTGCTCGAGAACCGCTGGGGCGCGTGCTCCGCGGCGTCGTCGTACTCCGCCGCGTAGAACTCCTCGTCCTCCACGTCCTTGAGGCCGAGGTACGTGAGTGCCTTGTCTATGAACGTCGCCATGTCCACCTTCCTCGGAGCACTCTATTGTGGCACCGGCCGAGGCACCCGTCGCGGACCGAAGAGCGCCCGCCCGACCCGGACGATCGTCGCTCCCCGCCGGACCGCGAGCTCGAGGTCGTCGCTCATCCCCATGGACGCCTCCGCCAGCCCGAGGCGCGCCACGAGCTCCGCGAGCTCCGCGAACGCCCGGTCGACCGCCGCCGTCCCCGCGTCGAGCGGGGGGGCGACCGTCATGAGCCCTCGCACGTCGAGAGCGAGCTCCCCGAGGGCCGAGACGAGCGAGGGGACCTCGCCGGGGGTGACCCCGCCCCGCCCGGCGCGCCCTGCCGTGTCCACCTCGACGAGCACCGCCGCTCCCGGAGCGGGGCGCGCGATCGCCGCCCCCTCCTCGACGCGGTCGACGCTCTGCCAGAGCGTGACGTGGGGGGCGAGCCGCGCGACCTTGTTCCTCTGGACCGAACCGAGGAAGTGCCAGCGCGGCCCGGCTCCCGAGGCGCCCCGGACCGCCGATACCTTCTCGACGAGCTCGTCCGCGTAGTTCTCGCCGAGGTCGACGACCCCGCACGCGAGCGCCTCGCGCACCGCAGGCGCCCCGAACCCCTTCGTCACCGCGACGACCCGCACGCGGGCGAGGTCCCCGCCGGCGGAGACGACCCGGTCGCGCACGGCCTCGAGACGACGAGCGAGCGCAGCGACCGGATCCGGCGCGCTCACGCGGGCCCCTGCTCCTCGCGCCACACGACGAGCGCGTGCCGAGCGACCTCCCCGCGCGCCCGGTGCGAGTACCAGGGCCCACCGCAGGCGGTGCAGCCCGCGAGCGCCGTGGGCCGGGCGACGCCCACTCGCGCGAGCGAGCGCTCGACGACCCTCGGGAGGTCGAGCGCCGGTCGCCCCGTCGAGGCCGTCGCGCGCACCTCGTCCCCGAACCGACCCGCGACCCGGTCGAGGTCGGCCTCTCCGAACTCGTAGCACTCGGGGTGGATGCACGGGCCGAGCGCTGCGACGACCTCGACGGCCCCGAGCAGCCTCATCTGCTCGACGGTGCGCTCGAGCACCCCGGCGAGCGCGCCGCGCCACCCCGCGTGCGCGACCGCAACGGGCCCCTCGGGGCTCGCGAGCCCGACGAGCGCACAGTCCGCGCCGAGCACGGCCACCGGCGTCCGCGCCGCGATCGTCACGATCGCGTCTGCGTCGACCGGGAGGCTGCCGGACGGGGCGTCGACGACGACGACCCGGTCCCCGTGCACCTGGTGGACGAGCGTCCACGCTGCCCCCCCGGGCCCGGGTGCCGCCGGGGACGCCCCCTCGGGGGGCGCCGTCGCGCCGGAGGCGCCCGGGCGCGCGTCCCCGTCGTGCCGCGTGCTCAGCGCGACGTGCGCTCCGGTGCCCGGGATCGCGGAGACGACGGCTCCTCGCCCCGACCGGGGACCGCTCCGCTCGCCGCGCCCGGGCGCGCTACTTGAGGAAGGACGGGACGTCGAAGTCGTCGTCGCCGAGGTCGACCTCGTCCCCGCCGACCGCGAACACGTCGACCGCGCCGTTCGCCCGCTCCGGCCGCGCCGCGCGCGGGTCAGCCGCCGCCCCGGCCACGGGCGTCGCGCCGCGGTCGTCCCACCGGTCGAAGCCTGCGGCGATCACCGTCACGCGCACGGTCTCCCCGAGCGCGTCGTCGATCACGCTCCCGAAGATGATGTTCGCGTCGGGGTGCGCGACCGCGTGGATCGCCTCCGCGGCCTCGTTCACCTCGAAAAGGCCGAGGTCGGGACCGCCCGCGATGTTGAGAAGGATCCCGCGTGCTCCCTCGATCGACGCCTCGAGCAGCGGGCTCGTGATCGCGTGCTTCGCAGCGTTCACGCCGCGCCCCTCGCCCGACGCGGTCCCGATCCCCATGATCGCGGTCCCCGCGTTGCTCATCACCATCTTCACGTCGGCGAAGTCCGTGTTGATGAGCCCGGGCACGTTGATGAGGTCCGTGATCCCCTGCACGCCCTGGAGCAGGACCTCGTCGGCCATCTTGAACGCGTCGACCATGGAGGTCTTCGCGTCCGCCAGCGACAGGAGCCGCTCGTTCGGGATGATGATGAGGGTGTCCACGGCCTCCTTCAGGCGCTGGATCCCCTGCTCGGCCTGGACGGACCTGCGCCGGCCCTCGAACGCGAACGGCCGCGTCACGACCCCGATCGTGAGCGCGCCGAGACGACGGGCGATCTCCGCGATGACCGGTGCGGCGCCCGTCCCCGTGCCACCGCCCTTCCCGGCGGTGATGAACACCATGTCCGCGCCCTTCAGGACCTCCTCGATCTCCTCGAGGTGCTCCTCCGCGGCCGCACGCCCGACCTCCGGGTCGCTCCCGGCGCCGAGCCCACGCGTGAGCTGACGGCCGATGTCGAGCTTGATGTCGGCCTCGCTCATGAGGAGCGCCTGCGCGTCGGTGTTGACCGCGATGAACTCGACGCCGCGCAAACCCGCGTCGATCATCCGGTTGACCGCGTTCACCCCGGCCCCGCCGACGCCGACGACCTTGATGACTGCGATGAAGCTCTGCGATGCGCCGCTCATGTCGGCCCCGCCTCCCTACCTAGAGCTTGGTGGGCACCAGCTCCGCCACCGCCACCGACGGAACCCTCGCCCGGGACTTCGCTACCGACGTCCCTGCCGACAGCCGGACCGGGCGGTCCGGGGCGGGCTCGACGTTCCGTTCGCTCCTGACTCCCGTGCTCCAGAGCGGGTTGCTGGAGCACCTCTGCGACCGGAACGCCTCGAACGATAGGGCCGGGTCACTAGGTGGTCAAGAGCGGATCCGACGGCACGCGGACGTCGATCGTACGCACGCCCGACAGCGGCACACGGGCGAGCACGGTCGCGAGCGAGACCATCTTCTCGCGCAGCGCGGTCGCCGGACCGAGCTCGACCCGCACTCCCCCGACGAGGTCGAGCACGACGTCCCCGCCTGCTGCGACCGACACGGACGCGACCCGACCGAGCAGCGACACGGGAACCGCTCCGGCTGCGGCGACCGCAGGGTCGGACCGCGGCCCGAGCGAGCTCCCCGGAGCGGGCACCCGCGACACGCCCGTGACGAGCGCGAGCTCGGGGACCCGGGTCTCGGTGTACTCGAGCACCCGCCCGGTCGAGTCCACGAGCGCGTACGAGGCCCCCGGAGCGGCGACCTCCGCGACCGGGTGCCGCTCCACGATCACCACCCGCACCGACGAGGGGAACGAGCGCGTCACGGTCGCCCGGGCCACCCACGGGAGCCGCTCGAGCGCGGCGACGTCCTTCGCGTCGCTCACGTCGAGAAGTGGCGGGTGGCTCGCAAGCCCCGTGACCGCGAGCACCTGCGCGGGCGGCGTGTGCGCGGCCCCGACGATCGTCACGTCGCGCGCCCCGAGCACGGGCGAGTACGCGAGCGCGATCCCTCCCGCCACGGCCGACACGACCCCGAGCGCGACGACGAGGCGGCGGAGCCTCCTCCGCCCCGCCTCTCGCGCGACCGCGACCGTCCGTGCCCGCATGCGCGGGTCCCGGGCGGTCCTCGAGCCGGGGGCGCTCTCCGTCGGTCGCTCCACGGCGGTCGTCACCGAGCCGCGCCGGCCACGCGTAGCTCCACGGCGAGCTCGACCCCGGTCCGCTCCGCGACCGCCTCGCGCACGACCTCGACGAGCTCGAGCACGTCGTCCGCGCGGCCGCCCGTCTCCAGCTGGATGAAGTTCGCGTGCTTCTCGGACACCTGCGCGGAGCGCACCCGCGCTCCTTTCATCCCCGCCGCCTCGACGAGCTGCCCCGCAGAGCCCCCGGGAGGGTTCCTGAACACGGACCCCGCGTTCCGGCCGCCCGGCTGGTGCTCCCGACGCCACCGCACGATCGACGCGATCTCCTCCGCGCCCGCCGCCGCGTCGCCCCTCTCGCACGCGAACTCCGCCTCCACCACGATCTCGTCCGCGCGCACGTTCGACCGCCGGTACGCGAGGTCGAGGTCGCGGGGGCCGACGGACCGCGACGCGCCCGTGCGCAGGTCCACGAGCAGCGCGCGCACCAGCCGGTCCGAGGTCTCGGACCCGTGCCCTCCCGCGTTCATCGCGACCGCTCCCCCGACGGAGCCGGGGATGCCGACCGCCCACTCCATCCCCCGGAGGCCCGCGGCCACGCACGCCCGAGCGAGGACGGGGTACGGCACCGCCCCTCCGGCGACGACCGTCGCGGCCGGCCCGTCGGGCTCGACCCCGGCGAGCCCCTCCCCGAGCACGACCGCGAGACCTGCGAACCCCCGGTCGGGGACCAGCAGGTTCGACCCGTTCCCGACGACGAGCACCTCGATCCCGCTCGCCTCGACCGCCCCGGCGACGACTGCGACGTCCTCGACCTGCGCCACCTCCGCGAGGAGAGCCGCGCGCCCGCCGGCGCGGTAGGTCGTGCGCGCCCCGAGCGGCACGTCGCGGGCCGCGAGCGCCCCGAGGAGCGCGGCCGCGTGGGCGACCCGGTCGAGAGCCTCGAGCGGGCTCCTCACGAGAGCTCCGCGACGAGCTCGTCCGGAAGGGTCGTGAGGTCCCCTGCCCCGAGCGTGAGGCAGCAGTCGCCCGGCTCGAGGATCCTGCGCAGGTACGCGACGAGCTCGCTCCGCTCGGGGAGGTACGCGGCCCGCGTCGTCGGGTGGGCGTCGAGGAGCGCGTCGAGCACGAGCTTCGAGGAGACGCCCGGCCGCGGCGCCTCCCCCGCGGGGTAGACGCCCGCGAGCACGACGACGTCCGCGTCGAGGAACGAGTCCGCGAAGTCGGCCGCGAGAGCCGCGACCCGCGAGTAGCGGTGCGGCTGGAACACGCACACCACGCGCCTCCACCCGCCGCGCCTCGCGGCCGCGAGCGTCGCCGCGACCTCCCCGGGGAGGTGCGCGTAGTCGTCGACGAACGTCACACCGCGCGCCTCTCCACGGAACTCGAACCGGCGCGCGACGCCCGCGAAGCGCGAGAGGGCGCGTCGGGCGGCGTCGAACCCCGCCCCGACGAGCGACGCAGCCGCCACCGCCCCGGCAGCGTTCGACGCGTTGTGGGCGCCCGGGACGGGGAGCGCGAGCTCTCCGAGCGGCTCGCCGTCGCGCACGAGCGTGAACGAGATGTCGCTCCGCCCCCCCGTGAACCCCGTGACCCGCACGCGGGCGTCCTCCGCGAACCCGTACGTGAGCGCTCCCGGCGGCGCGAGCCGTCTCGCCACGGGGTCGTCCGCGCAGAGAACGGACCCCGCCGTCGCCCCCGAGAGGAACTCCGCGAACGCCCGCTCGAGCGACTCGAACGTCCCGTAGTGGTCGAGGTGGTCCGGCTCGATGCTCGTCACGAGCGCGACCTCCGGAGAGAGCGCGAGGAAGGTCCCGTCGCTCTCGTCCGCCTCCACGACGATCCAGTCGCCCGCGTCCCACACGGCGTTCGTCCCGATCTGGTTCACGTCCCCGCCCACGAGGAACGACGGGCGCATCGCCGCGTCCACGAGCACGAGCGAGAGCATCGAGCTCGTCGTCGTCTTGCCGTGCGTGCCCGACACCGCGACGCACCTGCGGAGACCCGCGATCGATGCGAGCACCTCCGCGCGCGAGAGCACCGGGAGGCCCCGACGGCGCGCCTCGACGACCTCCGGGTTGCCCGCGGGGATCGCCGTCGAGCACGCGACCGCGTCCGCCTCGGGCAGGTTCGAGGCGTCGTGCCCGACGGTCACCTCGACCCCGATGGAGCGGAGCCGCTCGACCGCGGTCCCCCCCTTCAGGTCGCTCCCCGTGACGACGTGCCCCATCGCGACGAGGACCGCGGCGATCGCGCTCATGCCCGCCCCGCCGATCCCGACGACGTGGACCCGGCACGGCCGGGACAGGTCGATCGCGCTCACGACCGCTCCCCGCGCGGCGCGCCGCGCGCCCCGCGCCCCGTC
>JAJZBW010000295.1 GCA_021798745.1 Actinomycetes bacterium | reverse complement strand
ACGTGAGGCCCGGGGTCGCGGGGTACGTGACCCCCCGGCTCTCGGTCGGGGCGATCGTGGGGAACGGGCGCGGCGAGCTCCTCCTCGTGCGGAGGCGGGACTCGGGGGCGTGGCTCTACCCGACGGGGTGGGCCGACGTCGGGTACTCGGCCGCGGAGGTCGCCGTGAAGGAGGTCTCCGAGGAGACCGGAGTCGAGTGCGAGCCGGTCCGGCTCGCGATGGTCCTCGACGGGCTGCGGCTCGGGTTCGCGCGCTCTCCTCTCTACTCCCTCGTCTTCCACTGCCGCGTCGTCGGGGCGCCCGGAGCCCCGCGCGCGCACCTTCTCGAGTGCAGCGACGCGGGATGGTTCGCGCCCGGCTCGCTCCCCTCCCCGCTCGCGGGCACGCCGCTCTGGGCGGCGCACGCGTTCGACGTCATCGAGGGGAGGTCGGACGAGGTGCTCTTCGACCGCCCACGCGCCCCGCTCTGGAGGTCCGGCTCGGAGTGAGCGCGCCCGCGCGCGGCCGCGCAGGGTGCCCGGGTCAGCCTTGGGGCCGTCCGCGCAGGTAGCGCTCGATCTCCTCGGCGAGCCCCTCCGCGGAGGGGCCCGGCCCGGGGTGCCCCTCCATCTCCTCGAGACGGGCGACGTACGCGGCGACGCTCTCGTCGTCCCTCACGAGCTCGTCCATCCGCTGCTCGTACTCCGCAGCCTCCTCCTCGAGCTCCTCGGTCGCGACCGGTCGTCCCGTGAGGCGGGTGACGACGCGCACGAGCGCGAGCGCCGCCTTCGCGGACACGGGGAGCGAGTAGCACGGGACGCTCGCCCACACGGTCGCCGTCGGGATCCCGGCCTCGGGGAGCACGAGCCCGAGGACGCCGACGATCCCCGTCGGTCCCTCGTAGAACGAGGGCGAGAGACCGTAGCGGTCGAGGGTGCCCGCGCTGCTCGAGGCGGCGTTCACCGGCACGGGCCCCGTGTGGGTCACCTCGGAGAGGTAGGCGCCGAGCGTCACGACCTGGTCGGCACGAAGGCCGCGGGCGACCTCGGCCACGACCTCCGCGTACGAGCGCCACCTGAGGTGCGGCTCGTGCCCCCGGACGAGCACGACGTCCCGCTCGCCGGTCCGGGAGGCGGCGACCATTATGCGCGTCGCGGGCCACGAGATCTCCCGACGGCCGTCCCCGGCGATCGCGACCTCGGGGCGCACCTCGGTGAAGTCGAAGAACTCCTCGGGGTCGATCTCCGCGACGGGGACGGCGCCCCAGGACCGCTCGAGGTACGCGGTCGCGTACGAGGCGGCCTCGCCCGCGTCGTTCCACCCCTCGAAGGCCGCGAGCACGACCGGGTGGTCGAGCACGGGACGCCTGAGGTAGCGGAGCGGCCCGCCGACCCGCCGCGCGCGGCTCCCCGGCAACGGGCGGACGAACCTCGGAGCCCGCCTACGCATCCGGTCGTCCATTGTCCGCCTCCCTGACTCGAGGCCAGACTACCGGCGCCGGGGCGGGTGCGACGGGCGCCTGCGTCGGGCCGCGCGCCACCTCGCGTCGTACACTTCGCCCGTGGCAGAGGAGGACGAGCACCGCGCCGGCGACGGCCGCGGGGCGACGGTCGAGGTCGAGGAGCTCACGAGCCCGACCCCTGCGGACGCGGACGCGCTCGCCCGCCTCCTCCCGCAGCTCTCGAGCTCGACGCCACCCGACGTGGCCGATCTCGCCCGCATCACGTCGGCCCCGGGGACGACGCTGCTCGTCGCCCGCAGCGGGGGCGAGATCGTCGGCTCGCTCACCCTCGTGGTCGTCTCGATCCCGACCGGGGTCCGCGCCCTTGTCGAGGACGTCGTCGTCGACGAGGGCGAGCGCGGCCGGGGGATCGGGAGGTCGCTCGTCGAGCACGCGATCGCCGTGGCCCGAGGTTCGGGGGCGCGCACCGTCGACCTCACCTCGAGGCCGTCCCGGGCCGCGGCCAACCGGCTCTACGAGAGCACCGGGTTCGTGCGCCGGGAGACCAACGTCTGGCGGTTCGATCTGGAGTAGCCGCGGCCGCCGCCGCCCGACGCCCGCCGCCGGACGGCCGCCCGAGCCCGCGCGGTCGGCGAGGTACTTCGCTAGGCTAACGAGCATGCCCGCCCGACGCCGCTCCTCCGGACAGCCCGAACGACCCGACGCGACGCGAGCGGAGGGCCGGGCCCGCGCGCGCGGCGAGGCACGGTGAGCGCCACGAGCATGGCGACGGCCGCGGTCACGGGCGAGAGCCGCGCCGCGGACGACCGCTACAAGTGGACGGCTCTCGTGAACGTGACGCTCGGCGTGCTAATGGCGACGATCGACGGGTCGATCACGCTCATCGCGATGCCGGACATCTTCCGGGGGATCCACCTCGACCCGCTCCAGCCGGGGAACAGCTTCTACCTGCTCTGGATGCTCCTCGGGTTCCTCGTGGTCACGAGCGTGCTCGTCGTGAACTTCGGCCGCCTCGGCGACATCTACGGGCGCGTGAAGCTGTACAACCTCGGCTTCGTCGTCTACACGGTGTTCTCGCTCCTGTTGAC
>JAJZBW010000294.1 GCA_021798745.1 Actinomycetes bacterium | reverse complement strand
TCGCCCTCGCGGTGCTCCTCTCGGCTCCCGCCGCGGTCTCGTCCGGCTCGTCGCCCGCGTCGGCGTCGGTGGCCTCTCCCCCCCGCCACCTGGGGCCGCGCGCCCCGTCGCCGTCGCTCTCGTGGCGCACGTGCGACACCCACTTCCGCTGCGCCTCGCTCACGGTCCCCGTCGACTACGCGGCCCCCTCGAAGGGGCACCTCCGCCTCGCGGTCGTGGAGCTCCCCTCGACGAGCGCCCACCCGGTCGGCGACCTCGTCATGAACCCGGGCGGCCCGGGCGCGTCGGGAGTGCAGTTCCTCGAGCAGACGACCTTCCCCGCCGCGCTCCGCCGGTCGTTCGACCTCGTGAGCTTCGACCCTCGCGGGGTCGGCGCGAGCGACCCCGTCGAGTGCGTCGGCGCCGCGGGGATCCGTCGGCTCGTCGCCCTCGACCCCGCCCCGACGACCCCCGCAGAGATCGCGTCCGTGTCGAGCGCCCTGCGCTCCTTCGTCGCCTCCTGTCGCGCGCACACCTCGAAGCTGCTGCTGGAGAACGTAGGGAGCGCCGTGACGGTCGAGGACATGGACTCGCTGCGCGCCGCGCTCGGGGAGTCCAAGCTCACGTACCTCGGCTTCTCGTACGGCACCTATCTCGGCGAGCTGTACGCGCAGCGCTACCCGACGCACGTGCGCGCGATCGTCCTCGACGGAGTCGTCGACCCGGCGCTCTCCACGGTCGAGGACGACGCCCAGCAGGCCGCGGGATTCGAGGCGGACCTGTCGGACTTCTTCGCGTGGTGCACGACGAACTCCGCGTGCGACAAGATGCTCCCGACCGGTGCGCGGCCGGCGTACGAGCGACTGCTCGGCGCCCTCTCGTCGGGCTCGGACCTCGTCGCGCACCTGAAGCCGGTCTACGGGGGCACGGAGCGCGTGACCCTCGGGGTGTTCGAGACCGCCGTCGCCGGCGCGCTCTACTCGGAGCAGACCTGGCCGATCCTCGCCGAGGCGCTCTCGCTCGCCCTCCGTGGCGACGGGTCGATCCTCGCGGCCATCGCGTACAGCTACGAGGGGCTCGCCGCGAACGGCACCTACTCGAACCAGGTCGCCGCGAACACCGCGATCGACTGCGTGGACCGCCCCTACCCGACCGCGCTCTCGACCTACGTGCGGCTCGCCGCCGCCGCGGCGAAGGTCGCTCCCGACTTCGGCGCGGGCGAGGTGTGGGGGTCTCTCGTGTGCAGGTTCTGGCCGGTCCGGCCCGAGGGGACGGTCGGGCCGATCCACGCGCCGGGAAGCCCCCCGATCCTCGTCGTGGGCTCGACCGGGGACCCGGCGACCCCGTACGCGTGGGCGAGGTCCGTCGCGCGCCAGCTCGACCACGCGACGCTCCTCACGAGAGACGGACCCGGGCACACCGCGTACCTGTTCAGCTCCTGCATCCAGAGGTGGACTAACCGGTACCTCACGACGCTCGCGCTCCCGCCCGCGGGCACGACCTGCGCCTCGGGGACCTGAGCGCGCCGGGAGCCCACCCCCTCTGGTGTCCGAGGCGCGCGACGCTCCTAGCGCTCGCGGTCCGCCGGCCACCCCGACACGGTCACGACCGCTCCGTCCTCTGCGACGAGCCGGGCGGGGAGCGACCGGTGCTCGAGCCAGTCGACGGCCTCGTCGCCGAGCACGACCGCGGCGGTGCTCGCCGCGTTCGCGGCGAGGCACGTCCCGGCTGCGACGGACACGAGGATCCATCGGCTCCGGGCGACGTCTCCCGTCCTCGGGTCGACGATGTGGTGGAGCACCCGGTCGCCCCGCCGCCACGTGCGCACGGAGGTCCCCGAGCTAGCGATCCCGCCCGAGAGGATCGCGACCGCCTGGCTCGTGCTCTCCGGTGCCGTCGTGGAGTCCGCCGCGAGACCGACCACCCACCCTCCTTCCGGCGGCTCCCCCGCGACTGCGATGTCGCCCCCGAGGTTCACGAGGACCCCCGTCCCGAGCTCGCCGGAGATCTCCTCGGCGGCACGGTCCGCCGCGAGCGCCTTCGCGGACGACCCGAGATCGACGACGACGCCCGGGGGGACCGTCAGCTCGCGTCGCGAGAGGTCGAGCGCGACGCACTCCCAGCCCGGCGCGGGGACCGGTGCCCCGGAGAGGGGGGGTCCCGACGTGCCGACGCTCGCGAAGTCCCGGTCGTACCCGATCGCCTCGACGGCCGAACCGACGGTCGGGTCGACGATCCCGTCCGTGAAGCGGGCCACGTCGATCGCCGCGGCGACGAGGTCTGCGAGGAGCGAGCTCACGAGCACGGGAGCCCCGCAGGCCGCGTGGACGCGTGCGATCTCGGAGTCGTCGCGGAATCGGCTGCACGCGCGATCGAGCGCGTCGAGGTGCTCCGCGAGCCGCTCGGCCGCGGGGAGAGCCGCACGGGGGTCGACCGTCAGGACCGACACCGTCGTCCCGATCGCCCGCCACGTGCGAGCTGTTCCCACGGCTCCACCCGAGCCCGGGACCTCGTCGCTCATGCCCGGACCCTCCCGAGTGCGCCGGCGCGACCCGCCCGCACCGGCGCCGCC
>JAJZBW010000057.1 GCA_021798745.1 Actinomycetes bacterium | reverse complement strand
CGGCGCGGGTGCGGGCACGTCCCCGGCGCCCCCGACCACCGCAAGTCGGGCTCCCACGTCGACGGTCTCGCCCTCCGCGACGATGATCTCGGTGAGCACCCCCGCGACAGGAGAGGGCACCTCGGAGTCGACCTTGTCCGTGGACACCTCGAACAGCGCCTCGTCCTGCGCGACCTCGTCGCCGACCTTCTTCAGCCAGCGGATGATCGTCCCCTCCGTCACCGTCTCGCCGAGCTGCGGCATGGTGATGTCAGCCAACGTGCAGGCCCCTTCCCGTTAGTGCGAGCACCGTCTCCCCGAAGGTCTCGGAGAGCGTCGGATGCGGCTGGATGTACTGCGCGATCTCGTCGGGCGTCGCTTCCCAGTTCACCGACAGATAGGCCTGGCCGAGCTGCTCGGTGACCCACGGACCGACCATGTGGACCCCGAGCACGCGCCCGGCCCGCCCGTCGGCCCCGCGCTCGCAGATCACCTTCACGAGCCCCTCGGTCTCCCCGAGGATCCGGGCGCGCCCGTTCCCTCCGTAGGGGTCCTTCTGCACGACGACGTCGAACCCGGCGTCCCGGGCAGCCTGCTCGGTGAGGCCCGTGAAGGCGGCCTCCGGGTGGCAGTAGATGCACCACGGGACCTTCGCGTAGTCGACCGGGACTGCCGGCTCCTCGAGGATCTGCTTGATCACGAGGATCCCCTCGGCGAACGCGACGTGCGCGAGCTGGGGCGTCGCGACGAGGTCCCCGATCGCGAACACCTTGTCGTGACCCGTCCGCATCCACTCGTCGACCACGACGAACCCCCGCTGGTCGACCTCGACGCCGGTGCCGGACGCGAGCAGCCCGTCGGAGAGCGGCCGACGGCCGACGGACACGACGACCACGTCGGCGTCGACGCGCTCGCCCTCGCCGAGCAGCACGGACGTCCCCCGCTCGCGCCGCTCGTGCCCGAGCACCGACACCCCCGTCCGCACGTCCATTCCACGGCGCCGGAAGGACTTGGCGACGACCTCCGCGACGTCGGGGTCGCACCCGGGGAGCAGCGTCGGAGCGACCTCGAGCAGCGTCACCTGGGACCCGAGGTCGGCCATCATCGACGCGAACTCGCACCCGATGGCCCCGCCGCCGATCACGACCGCGGACGACGGGACGCTCGACAGCTCGAGCACCTCGTCCGAGGTCAGCACGGTCGCCCCGTCCGGGTCGAACCCCGGGATCGTCCTCGGGACGGACCCGGAGGCGAGGACGACGTGGGCGCCCGTGAGCTCCGTGATCGTCCCGTCCGCCGCCGTCACGCGCACGCGCCGGTCCGCGAGCAGCTGACCGGTTCCCGGGACGATCGTGACCTTCCGCTGGCGAAGCAGGCCGGAAAGGCCCCGGAACAGCTGCTCGACGACCTTGCGCTTGCGGTCGAGGCTCACGGAGAAGTCCACCGTGGGCTGCGAGCTCTGCACCCCGAACTCCTTCGCGCCCGCGACCGTCCGGAACACGTTCGCCGTCTCGAGGAACTCCTTCGCGGGGATGCACCCACGGTGGAGGCAGGTGCCCCCGACCTTCTCCTTCTCGACCATCGCGACCGACAGGCCCGCGGCAGCCCCGTAGAGCGCCGCTGCGTAGCCGCCCGGTCCCCCGCCGACGATGACCACGTCGTACTGCCCGCTCACACTGACCTGGTCCGCCGTCGGGATCACCTCCGATCTACGCGCCCGGCGCCCACCGGGCACCCGGCGAATCCGGGCCGCGAGGCGCGCGATCCAGCCGGTGCCGTCCACTTCGGGGTCAGCCTAGCGACCGCGCCCACGAGGGTCAGCTCCGCCGAGGCTCCCTCACCGCGCGGCCGTTCGCCCGAGGTGTCCCGCGGCCCGCAGGAAGGCGAGCACCTCGTCGGCCGCGTCCTCCGGGCTCCTCCCCGCCGTTGCGAGCACGACCTCCGGCGACTCGGGCACCTCGTAGGGGTCCGAGACACCCGTGAACCGGTCGATCTCCCCCGCCCGGGCTCGCCGGTAGAGACCCTTCGGGTCGCGCGCCTCGCACACCTCGAGCGGGGTCGCGACGTGCACCTCGACGAAGGAGACCCCGGCCGCCTCGTGCCGCGCCCGGGCGTGCCCGCGCCCCTTCGCGTACGGGCTGATCACCGTCACGAGCGTCAGGTGCGCCGCGCTCGAGAAGAGGAGCGCCACCTCGGCGACGCGCCGCACGTTCTCCGCTCGGTCCTCGGACGCGAACCCGAGGTCCGAGTTCAGGCCCTCGCGAAGGTCGTCCCCGTCGAGGACGAACGTCCGCTCCCCCTCCGCCTCGAGCCGGGCCGAGAGCGCGCCGGCCACCGTCGACTTGCCCGACCCGGACAGGCCCGTGAACCAGATCGTCGCTCCCCGGGTCACGGCCCGGGCCGCAGGAGCATCCCCGCTCCCACGGTCACGTTCGTCACCTCGTCGACGAGGATGAAGCTCCCCGTCGCCTTGTTCCTCCGGTACTCGTCGTAGAACAGAGGCGACGTCGTGCGGAGCTCGACGCGGCCGATCTCGTTGAGCCCGAGCCCCTCGGCCTCGCGGTCCCGGTGGAGGGTGTTCACGTCGAGCCGGTAGTGCACGTCGCGCACGAGCACGCGCGCCCAGCGCGTGGTGTGCTTCATCGCGAGCTTCGCTCCCGTCCGCAGCACGCCGTCGGACATCCAGCAGACCATCGCAGACACGTCCTGGCCGGTGGTCGGCTGGTTGCGCGCCCGGCAGATCATGTCCCCGCGCGACACGTCGAGCTCGCCGGCGAGACGCACGACCACCGACATCGGGGCGTACGCCTCCTCGACCTCGCCGTCGTAGGTCTCGATGGCCTCGACCGAGGTCGTGAACCCCGACGGGAGCACGAGCACCTCGTCGCCCACTCCGATGACCCCGCTCGCGACCTGGCCGGCATAGCCCCGGAAGTCGCGGTGCTCCACCGAGCGCGGGCGCACGACCCGCTGGACGGGGAACCGCAGGTCGATCAAGTTGCGGTCGGACGCGATGTGCACATGCTCGAGGTGGTGGAGCAGCGAGGCCCCCTGGTACCAGGGCATCTCTCCGGACCGCTCCACGACGTTGTCGCCCTTCAGGGCCGATATCGGGACGAACGCGAGGTCGGGGATCTCGAGCCGCGCGGCGAAGTCCCGGAACTCCTCGCTGATCTCCTCGAAGCGCTGCTGGGAGTAGTCGACGAGGTCCATCTTGTTGACGCAGATCACGAGGTGCGCCGTCCGCAGGAGCGACGCGATGAACGCGTGCCGCCGCGTCTGCTCGGTGATCCCCGCGCGGGCGTCGACGAGCACGAGCACGAGGTCCGCGGTCGAGCACCCCGTGACCATGTTCCGCGTGTGCTGGACGTGCCCGGGGGTGTCGGCCACGATGAACTTGCGGCGCGGCGTCGCGAAGTACCGGTACGCGACGTCGATCGTGATCCCCTGCTCCCGCTCGGCCCGAAGCCCGTCGGTGAGGAGCGCGAGGTCCACGTAGTCGTCGCCCCGGTCTCGGCTCGTCCGCTCCACGGACTCGATCTGGTCCTCGTAGACCGCCTTCGAGTCGTAGAGGAGCCGGCCGATCAGCGTGGACTTCCCGTCGTCCACGCTCCCGGCCGTCGCGAACCGGAGCATCTCCATCAGAAGTACCCCTCGCGCTTGCGGTCCTCCATCGCGGCCTCCGAGAACCGGTCGTCCGCCCGCGTGGCGCCGCGCTCGGAGATCCGCGTCACCGCGGTCTCCGCGACGATCTCCTCCGGGGTCGACGCGACGGACTCGACCGCCGCGGTGCAGGTCGCGTCCCCGACCGTCCGGTACCTCACGGTCGCGACGAACGGCTCCTCGTCCGCCACGCCGTCGCGCGGCCGCGTGTGCGGCCCGACCGCGAGCAGCATCGAGCCACGCCGGAAGACCTCCCGACGGTGCGCGTAGTAGATGCTCGGGAGCGTCAGCGACTCGCGCTCGATGTACTGCCACACGTCGAGCTCGGTCCAGTTCGACAGCGGGAAGACCCGGAAGTGCTCGCCGCGGCGATGCCGTCCGTTGTAGAGGCTCCACAGCTCGGGCCTCTGGCCCCTCGGGTCCCACTGCCCGAACTCGTCCCGATGGGAGAACACCCTCTCCTTGGCACGCGACTTCTCCTCGTCGCGTCGGCCTCCCCCGAACACCGCGTCGAACCGGTGGTGCTCGATCGCCTGCAGCAGGCTGTGGGTCTGGAGGCGGTTGCGCGTCGCCCCGGGGCCGGCGTCCTCGACGACCTCGCCCCTGTCGATCGCCTCCTGCACCGACGCGACGAGAAGCCGCACCCCGAGCTCCTCGGCCCGAGCGTCGCGGAACGCGAGCACCTCGGGGAAGTTGTGGCCCGTGTCCACGTGGAGCAGCGGGAACGGGACCGGCTGGGGCCAGCACGCCTTCGTCGCAAGGTGGAGGAGCACGGCCGAGTCCTTGCCGCCCGAGAACAGGAGCGCGGGGCGCTCGAACTCCGCGAGCACCTCGCGGACCACGTGCACGGACTCGGCCTCGAGCGCGTCGAGGTGGGACATCGTGTAGGTCATAAAAGTCCTATCACTTTAGTCAGGTTTCACCGCCCGGACGGCGAGGGCCCCGACGGCGCGCCGCGTCGTTCGCGAGCCGGTCCACGAGCTCGTTCATCGGGTCCCCCGCGTGCCCCTTCACCCATGTGAAGCGGACCTCGCCCGGTCGGTCGTCCACGACGAGCTGGACGAGCGGTCGCCAGAGGTCCTGGTTCGCGACGTCCGCGCCCTTCGAGTTCCTCCAGCCACGCTGCCTCCAACCCGCCCACCAGCGGTCGCGGAAGCAGTGGACGACGTAGGTCGAGTCGCTCACGACCTCGAGAGGACCGTCGTGGGCGCGCACGGCCTCGAGCGCCGCGGTGATCTCCATCCGCTGGTTCGTCGTCGAGGGGTCGTGCCCGGAGTCGTAGGAGGACGTGTCGAGCGCCCACGCCCATCCCCCGGGGCCCGGGTTCCCGACGCACGCTCCGTCGGTGTACACGACTACGGTCGGGGCTGCCTGCGGCACGGCGACAGTCTTGCCTCTCCCGCGCGCCCGCGCGGACGCCCGGCGTGCCCGCCGCGACCTCGGTAGCAGGACCCCTCTCCCGCGCGGACGCGCTCCCCGCGCGCCGGCGCGAGACTGTCCCGGTGATCTTCGACGGCTTCTCCCACCAGGTCCCGGACATCGACCCGCGCGAGACCGAGGAGTGGATCGACTCCTTCGACGCGGTCGTCGACCAGAGGGGCAAGTCCCGCGCGCGCTTCATCCTCATGTCGCTCCTCGAGCGCGCCCAGGCGGCCCAGGTCGGGTTCCCCGCGACCGTGTCGACCCCGTACGTGAACACGATCCCCGCGGACGAGGAGCCCTGGTTCCCGGGCGACGAGCACCTCGAACGGCGCATCCGGGCTTTCATCAGGTGGAATGCCGCCGTGATGGTCACGCGCGCGAACGCCCGCTACTCGGGCATCGGCGGACACCTCTCGACCTACGCGAGCTCGGCGTCCCTCTACGAGGTCGGGTTCAACCACTTCTTCCACGGAAAGGACACGGGCCTCCCCGGCGACCAGGTGTTCTTCCAGGGCCACGCCTCGCCCGGCATCTACGCCCGCGCCTTCGTGGAAGGTCGCCTCGACGAAGCCGACCTCGACCGGTTCCGGTTCGAGATCGGCGGAGGGCTCTCGAGCTACCCGCACCCGCGCCTGATGCCCGACTTCTGGGAGTTCCCGACCGTGTCCATGGGCCTCGGCCCGCTCGCGGCCGTGTACCAGGCGCGCTTCAACCGCTACCTGCTCAACCGGCGGATCCTCGACACGAGCGCGTCGCGGGTGTGGTGCTTCGTCGGCGACGGGGAGTTCGACGAGCCCGAGACGCGCGCCGGGCTCAGCCTCGCCGCACGAGAGCAGCTCGACAATCTCGTGTTCGTGGTCAACTGCAACCTCCAGCGCCTCGACGGCCCCGTTCGGGGCAACGGCAAGGTGATCCAGGAGCTCGAGGCCGAGCTCCGGGGCAACGGCTGGAACGTCGTGAAGGTGATATGGGGGTCCCGCTGGGACGAGCTGCTCGCGCGCGACGTCGACGGCGTGCTCGTGAACAAGATGAACGAGACGCCCGACGGGGAGTTCCAGAAGTACGCGACGGAGTCGGGCTCGTACATCCGGGAGCACTTCTTCGGCCCGGACCCGCGCCTTCGCTCCATCGTGGAGCACCTGAGCGACGAGGACCTCCAGGCGCTGCCGCGCGGCGGCCACGACTACCGCAAGCTCTACGCGGCGTATCGCGCCGCGACGGAGCACACGGGGTCGCCCACTGCGATCCTCGCCAAGACCGTCAAGGGGTGGACGCTCGGCCCCGAGATCGAGGCGCGCAACGCGACCCACCAGATCAAGAAGATGTCGCACCCCCAGCTCGTCGCGCTCCGGCACCGTCTCCACCTCGAGGACGAGATCCCGGACTCGGCTCTCGAGGGCGACACTCCCCCGTACTACCGGCCGAGCCCCGGGTCGCCGGCGGCCCAGTACATGGAGGCTCGCACGCGCGTCCTCGGCGGTTCCCTCCCGAAGCGCGTCGTCAGGGGACGCGGGGCGGAGGGTCTTCCCGCTCCTGCCGCCGCCGCGTGGGCCGAGTTCCGGCTCGGCTCCCGCGGCCAGGAGGTCTCGACGACGATGGCCTTCGCACGCCTGCTCCGCAACCTCCTTCGCGACCCGGGGCTCGGCCGCTACGTCGTCCCCATCATCCCCGACGAGGGACGGACCTTCGGGCTGGACGCCCTGTTCTCGGAGGTGAAGATCTACGCGTCCGCCGGCCAGCGGTACACGTCGGTCGACGCGGGCCTCCTGCTCCAGTACAGCGAGGCCAGGGAGGGCCAGATACTCCAGGAGGGCATCACCGAGGCCGGCGCGATGGCGAGCTTCACCGCCGCCGCGACCTCGTACGCGACGCTCTCCCAGCCCGTGCTCCCCTTCTTCCTCTACTACTCGATGTTCGGGTTCCAGCGCGTCGGCGACCAGATCTGGCAGTGCTCGGACGCGCGAGGACGGGGGTTCCTCCTCGGGTGCACCGCGGGCCGCACGACGATGAGCGGCGAGGGCCTCCAGCACGAGGACGGGCAGTCGCTCCTTCTCGCGTCGGCCGTCCCGACCATCCGCGCCTACGACCCCGCATTCGCCTACGAGATGGCGGCCATCGTCGAGCACGGAATCGAGGAGATGTACGGGCGGCACGGCGCTGACGTGCTCTACTACCTGACGCTCTACAACGAGAACTACGTGATGCCCGCCCTTCCGGAGGGCCCCGAGGGCGAGGAGGTGCGCCGCGGGGCCGTCGAGGGCATCTACCGCTTCGCCGGACCCGCGCCGGTCGCGGTCGAGCCCGGAGGCGACGACGCGAGAGGCGGTCCTCGCAACGACGACCGCCGTGCCACGATCCTGTTCTCCGGCACCGCGTGGAGCGCGGCGATGCAGGCCCGGGACGTCCTCGCCCGCGACTGGGGCGTCTCGTGCGAGGCGTGGTCCGTCACGAGCTACAAGGCCCTGAGGGAGGACGCTCTCGAGATCGAGCGATGGAACCGGCTCCACCCGACCGCGACCCCGCGTGTCCCGAGGGTGAGCCGCGTGCTCGCCGCCTCGGCGGGGCCGATCGTCGCGGTGACCGACTTCATGAAGGCCGTTCCCGACCAGATCGCGCGCTTCGTGCGACAGCCGTTCACCCCGCTCGGGACGGACGGTTTCGGCCGGTCCGACACCCGCGAGGCGCTCCGGCGGCACTTCGAGATCGACGCGGCCCACGTGGTCGTCGCGGTGCTCGCCGCTCTCGCCGCGAGCGGCCAGGCCAAGCACGCCGACGTCGAGAGGGCGATCGCCGAGTACGGTCTCGACCCGGACTCCCTCGACCCGCGGGTGAGCTGATCTCCCCGGCACGCGTGCGCGACGACCCCATGCCCCTCCGTCTCACCGGCGACCCCGCTGCTGACGAGCTCCTCGCACGTGACGCGTTCGCGCTCCTCGTCGCGATGGTCCTCGACCAACAGATCCCGCTCGAGCGGGCCTTCTCGGCCCCGCTCGCCCTCCGCGAGCGGCTCGGAGGCGAGCTCGACGCGGCCCGGATCGCCGTCATGGACCCAGACGCCGTCGTCGCGGCGTTCTCCGCGAAGCCGGCCCTGCACCGGTTCCCTTCGGCGATGGCAGGACGCACCCAGCTCGTCGCTCGCGTCGTGGTCGACAGCTACGGGGGCGACGCCTCCCGCATCTGGACGACCGCCCGCGACGGACGGGAGCTGCTCGCCCGCCTCGGCAGCCTCCCGGGCTTCGGCACGCAGAAGGCGCAGATCTTCCTCGCGCTCCTCGGAAAGCGGTTCGGGATCTCCACTCCCGGGTGGTCGGAGGCCGCCGGCCCCTTCGGCAGGGCGGGGACCTTCGTCTCCGTCGCCGACGTCGACGGCCCCGAGGCCCTCGCGAAGGTCCGCGCGCACAAGGCCGCGATGAAGGCCGCTGCGAAGTCGCTCGCTGCGGCCGACCCGTCACCCCGCCCGGGGAAGCGCGACCGGCGAGGCTGACCGGGGGCGCCCCTCCGGCTCCTCGGGGCGACCGGCAGCCAGGTCGCGACGGGCAGATCGCGACTCCGCAGACGCGACCGGGGGGCGCAGACGCGCCCCCCGGTGCCGGCCCGACGGACCGTGAGCACTACTGGAAAAGGCATCGGGGACCGGGCACTGACAGGGGGGGACCAGCTCCCTTCCGGCTCTCCGACGGTGTCTGGTGGGGATTCGCCAGATGGTCCAGCGTGCCGCCTAGCGGCCAGCCACCTCCAGGGTCCCAACGGGTTGACCTATCAGTTGGACCACCTCCCTTCTCTGGTGGGACGAGACTACCAACGACTCGGTCGCGACCGGCGGCACGGGACCGCGACGCCTAGCCTGTCCCCGTGGCCCTCCACTACAGGGACTCGGCCGCCGAGATCCACCGGTTCGTCGTCGGGCCGTACGACAACAACGTGTTCGTGCTCCGGTGCCGTGCGACCGGGGACGCGCTGCTCGTGGACGCCGCGAACGAGCACGACCTCCTCCTCGAGAGCTGTGCCGCGCTCGGCGTCCGGTCCGTCGTCGAGACCCACGGCCACGCGGACCACGTGCAGGCCGTTCCCGCTCTCCGGGACGCCGGCTACGAGGTCGCGGTCGCCGCCGCGGACGCCGCGATGCTCCCGTCCTACGACCTTTTGCTCGACGACGACGAGGTGGTCGAGGTCGGGCGGCTCCGCGTGCGAGCGATCGCGACCCCCGGGCACACCCCCGGCTCCCTCTGCTTCGCTCTCGAGGGCGCTCCCGTGCTCTTCTCCGGAGACACCTTGTTCCCGGGGGGAGCGGGTAGCACGGCGACCGAGCTCGGCGACTTCGCGACGATCCTCTCGTCCATCGAGCACCGCCTCTACGCCGTGCTCCCGCCCGAGACGCTCGTCCTCCCCGGGCACGGCGCAGACACGACGATCGCCTCCGAGCTGCCCCACCTCGACGAGTGGGCCGCCCGCGGGTGGTGACGGTCGGCCCGGGTGCACCGCGCTCCCGCGTATTTCCCCTACCGGCGTAGTGGAAATACGCGGGAGCGCCTAGGATGGACGGCATGGATCCCGCCCTCGCCGGCGCGTCGGTCGCCGTTGACGACGCCTCGCCTCCGTCCGGGTCCCCCCTGCTCGCCGTCGAGGGCCTCCACGCGGGGGCCGAGGGCGTCGAGATCCTCCGCGGAGTCGACCTCGTCGTCCGCGAGGGAGAGCTCCACGCGGTCATGGGGCCGAACGGCTCCGGGAAGTCGACGCTCGCGAGCGTGCTCCTCGGAAGCCCCGCGTACGAGGTGACCTCGGGACGGGTCCTGCTCCGCGGCGAGGACGTCACGTCCCTGCCGCCGGACGCCCGCGCTCGGCTCGGGATGTTCCTCGCCTTCCAGTACCCGGAGGAGATCCCCGGCGTCCCGATCTCGCAGTTCCTCCGCCAGGCTGGAGCCTCGCGACGCGGCGGCGACCTCTCGGTGCTCGAGGTCCGCGTGCGGCTCCGCGAGTGGCTGGACCGGCTCGGGATGGACGCGTCCTTCGGCGAGCGCCACCTCAACGACGGGTTCTCCGGCGGCGAGAAGAAGCGCAACGAGGTCGTCCAGATGGCGATGCTCGAGCCGGACCTCGCGATCCTCGACGAGACCGACTCGGGCCTCGACATCGACGGCCTCCGGACCGTCGCCCGCGGCGTCGAGACGGTCCGCAGCGCGAGGCCCGCGCTCGGTGTCGTCGTCGTCACGCACTACCGGCGCATCCTGGACGAGCTCGCGCCCGACCAGGTCCACGTCCTCGTCGGAGGGCGAATCGTCGAGAGCGGCGGACCCGAGCTGGCGGCGCGGCTCGAGCGCGACGGCTACGACGAGTGGCAGCGATGACGGGGGGCGGGGACGTGGGCGCCACCCGAGGAACGGGCCCCGAGCGACTCGACCCGCGCGCCCTTCGAAAGGAGTTCCCGCTCCTCGCGCCCGACCGCCCCGGAGGGCCGGTCGTCTACCTCGACTCCGCCGCGTCGTCGCAGAGGCCACGGGCCGTGCTCGAGGCGATGGACGAGTACTACACGACGACCCACGCGAACGTCCACCGCGGCGTGTACGCGATAGCGGAGGAGGCGACCCGTCGCTACGAGGCCGCGAGGGTCGCCGTCGGACGGTTCGTCCGTGCTCCTCGCCCCGCGACCGAGATCGTGTTCACGAAGAACGTCACCGAGGCGATCAACCTCGTCGCGTACACCTGGGCACGCAAGGAGCTCCGTCCGGGTGACGCGATCCTCGTCTCGGAGCTCGAGCACCACGCGAACCTCGTCCCCTGGCTCATGCTCGCCGAGGAGCGCGGGATCGAGCTCCGGTTCCTCCCGCTCGCGCCCGACTACCACCTCGACCTCACCGACCTCGACCGCCTGCTGGACGGCGCGCGCCTCGTCGCGCTCAGCGCGGCCTCGAACGTGCTCGGTACGGTCGTCGACCTCGAGCCGGTGGTGGCGGCCGCCCACCGGGCCGGAGCGCTCGTCCTCGTGGACGGTGCGCAGCTCGCTCCGCACCGCCCGGTCGACCTCGGCCGGGTCGGCGCGGACTTCTTCGGCTTCACGGGCCACAAGATGCTCGGCCCCACGGGGATCGGGGTGCTCTGGGCCCGGGAGGAGCTCCTCGACGCGATGCCGCCGTTCCTCGGGGGCGGCGAGATGATCCGCGACGTCCGGACGGACGGTTTCACCTCTAACGACCTTCCGTGGAAGTTCGAGGCGGGCACCCCTCCGATCGCCGAGGCCGTCGGCCTCGCCGCCGCCGTCGAGTACCTCGAGAGGGTCGGGCTCGAGAGGGTCCACGCCCACGAGTCCGCGCTCACGGCCTACGCGATCGACCGCCTGCGCGACGCGCACGGCGAGCAGCTCACGATCTTCGGGCCGGAGCCGGACCCGCTGCGGCGCTCGGGGGTGATCTCTTTCGCGTTCGCGGGGGTCCACCCCCACGACGTCGCACAGGTCCTCGACACACGGGGAATCTGCGTGCGCGCCGGTCACCACTGTGCGAAGCCCCTCATGCGATGCCTCGGGGTCGGCGCGACAACGCGGGCGTCGCTCTACCTGTACAACGACGAGGACGACGTGGACGCGCTCGTCGACGGGCTCGCCGAGGTGCGCGAGCTCTTCGCGTGAGCGCACCAGCCCGCGGCGCGCCGTGGCACGGCGGAGCGCGTCGGGGGCACGGACGACAAGGACGGAACCGAGCATGGCAGGCCTAGAAGACCTCTACCGGGAGATCATCCTCGACCACTACCGGTCCCCGCGCAACCGGGGGGACCTCCCGTCCCCGCCCGCGGTCCGCGTCGAGGGCTTCAACCCGCTCTGCGGGGACGAGGTCGTCGTGTACCTCGACGTCGTGGACGCGGTCGTCGTGGACCTCAAGATCTCCGGCCAGGGCTGCTCGATCAGCCAGTCGTCCGCGTCGATGATGTCCGCGGCCGTGAAGGGCCGGTCCGTCGAGGAGGCGCGCGCCCTCGTGCGCTCGTTCAAGGCGTTGATGTCCATCCACGAGGCCCAGCTCGAGACGGATGACGCGGACGCTCCCGGGGCGGCTGGTCCCGACGTCCTCGACGCGGACGCCCTCGGCGAGCTCGCCGCACTCCAGGGAGTCGTGAAGTTCCCCGTGCGGATCAAGTGCGCGACCCTCCCGTGGAACACGCTGTCCCAGGGTCTCGACGAGGTCGGACCGGCGACGTCCTGACCGCGGAGCACTCGGCGCCTCCCCGCCGGTGCACCCGCGACGGAGCGGTCGGCGGCCGAGACGAGCCCGCGGTCAGCGCTCCACGACGAGCCCGGTGAGGTCGGGCCGGAGCTCGACGGCACGACCCGCGACCCCGAGCTCCTCGAGCGCGCGTGCGCCCGCCTCGCGCACCGGGCCCGCCTCCGCCGCGCTCCGGCAGATCGCGAGAAGGCTCGGCCCCGCGCCCGACCAGCACGCGAGGACCGCTCCCGCGTCCTCGAGCGCGCGGAGCAGCTCGGGCGCCTCGGGGAACAGCGCCGCGCGGGCGTCCTGGTGCAGGCGGTCCTCGCCCGCGGCGCGCACGAGAGCCGAGGCGTCGGACAGCCCGGCCACGAGGAGCGCGAGCCTCCCGAGGTTCGCGACCGCGTCGGCGAACGGGACGTCCGTGGGCAGCGCAGCGCGGGCCTTCGCCGTCTCGAGCCTCCTGTCCGGCACGAGCACCACGAACGACAGGCGCGGGTCGAGAGCGAGCCTCCTCACGACGGGCGACCCGGACACGAGCGGAGCCGCGACGAGCCCCCCGACGACCGACGCAGCCGCGTTCTCCCCGTGCCCGTCGACGCGTGTCGCTACCGCGAGCGGGTCGTCGGCTCCCGCCGCGGCCGCCGCGGCCGCCGCGAGCGCTGCGGAGGAGCCGAGCCCACGCCCGACTGGGATCTCCGACCGCACGGTCACCGCGATCCGGTCGCTTCCCCGCACCGCGACTGCGACGCGCGCTGCAAGGTGCGTCTCGTCCTGCGGGAGGTCCGACCCTTCTCCCTCGGTCCGCACGACGAGGCGCGGCGCGTCGCGCACCTCGACCTCGACGTACAGGTCGAGCGCGAGCCCGAGCACGTCGAACCCCGGACCGATGTTCGACGTCGACCCGGGCGCACGCGCGCGCACTGCCGTCCTCAGCCCGACGCCGGGGACCACCCGGCCGGAACGGGGGGAAGCGTCGAGGACGTGACGAGCGGGGTGCGGAGATCGAGCCCCCCCGAGGAGCGCACGACGACGCTCCCGAGGGTCTCGCCGCGGGGACCGGGTGCCACGACCGACGTCGCGAGTGGCTCGACGCGCAGGTCGAGCACGGTGCCGGGCCAGCTCACGAGCTCGGACGGGAGCCCCGGGGAGGCGAGGGAAACCCGGGCCGCGCTCCACCCGGGCTCGGCGGTCGCGACGGGCGAGCCCGGGTGGGCGAGACGCACCGACACGAGAGAGCCGGTCACGGCCGCGAGCAGCCGCTCGTCCGCGCTCGCCGCACCGGCGAGCCCTCCCGGCTGGCCGAGGGCGACCTCGACGACGAGCACGCTCCGTCCCGCCACGTCCCGGTACGCGGCGGTCACGAGGCAGGCCGCCGCCTGTGCCGTGAACCCGGACTTCACCCCCACGATCCCGTCGGTCCCGAGCGCAGGGTTGTAGTTCACGATCGTCCCCGCCACCGGGAACGGGGTGCTCGAGATCGCCACGATTCGCCGCACGACCGGGTTCTCCATGAGAAGCGCCGCAAGGACTGCCTGGTCCGCGGCCGTGCTGCGAGACCCGGGGCTCACGCCGCTCGCGTCCGCGTAGTGGGTGTGCGCGAGGCCGAGGGTGCGCGCGACCGCGTTCATCCGCCCGACGAAGCGCGGCTCGCTCCCCGCGTCCCACCGAGCGAGCATCGTCGCCACGTTGTCCCCGGACGGGACGAGCAGCCCTTCGAGGAGCTGGTACTCGCTCAGCACCTCGCCCGCGCGCACGGGAAGGGTGCTGTCGCCGATCTGCGAGTCCGCGACCCACAGCGCGGCGTCCGCTCTCGTCACCCGCAGGTTCGGGCCGCCCTCACCGAGCGAGAGAGGGTGGTCCGCGAGCACCACGAGCGCGGTCATCATCTTCGTGACGCTCGCTATCGGCACCTCCCGCTCGTCGGGAGACCGCGCGACGAGCCCCGAGCCGAGAACGGCCACCGCACCCTCGCCCGTCTTCGGCCACGGGAGCGGAGGGCGGTGCCCGGGCACGACGATCCTCGCGTCGAGCCTCGAGAAGACGCGCGGCGCAGGGACCGAGCGGCGGACCGCATAGCCCGGCGCGCTCGGAGAGCCCCCTCCGGCGAGCGCGCTCCCCGCGAACGCGAGGAGCGCGACGACCGCGAGGAGCACGATGCGGCGACGGCGGACCTGGACCTTGCGGCGCCTGCGTCGCGCCTCGATCCGTCGGAGGGTCGCGGCATCGAGAACGGCGCCCCGGCGGGCCGGGACGGTGCTCAACTCACTCGGCGCTCCGCCCGCCCTCAGCCGGCCTCGTCGAGCTCGTCCGGGGTCATGAGGACGGCCCGCGCCTTCGACCCCTCCGTCGGGCCGACGACGCCGCGCCGCTCGAGAAGGTCCATGAGCCGCCCGGCCCGCGCGAACCCGACCCGGAGCTTGCGCTGCAGCATGGAGGTGGAGCCTAGCTGCGACCGCACGACGAGCTCCATGGCCTGCCGGAGGAGCTCGTCGTCGTCGTCGCCTCCGGCGGTCGCCCCCTTCGCACCGGCGCCCGACTCGTCTCCGACGACCCCCTCGACGTACGCGGGCGCGCTGATCCTCCTCCAGTGGCCCACGACCGAGCGGACCTCGGCCTCGGTCACCCAGGGACCCTGTATCCGCCG
>JAJZBW010000056.1 GCA_021798745.1 Actinomycetes bacterium | reverse complement strand
TCCGATCTGGCGTCGGTGCGCGCCGCTCTCGCGTCGGAGGTCGCAGCGCTTCGCGCACGCGAGATCGTGCCCGGGCTCGGGACGATCCTCGTGGGAGACGACGGGCCGAGCGCGCGGTACGTGGCGATGAAGCACGAGGACTGCGCCGAGGTCGGCATCGAGTCCTTCCACGAGCACCTCCCGGCGGACGCGTCGCAGGCGGACGTCGAGGCCGCGGTGCGCCGGTTCGACGACGACCCCGGGGTCGACGCGTTCCTCGTGCAGCTCCCGCTCCCGAAGGGGCTCGACGAGGAGCGGGTGCTCCTCGCGGTGGACCCGGACAAGGACGTCGACGGGCTCCATCCCGTGAACCTCGGACGCCTCGTGATGGGCGCTCCCGGCCCTCTCCCGTGCACGCCCGCGGGGATCGTCGAGCTGCTCGCCGCGTACGACGTCCCCGTCGAGGGCCGGCACGTGGTCGTGATCGGGAGGGGCCTCACGATCGGACGCCCGCTCGCGCTGCTCCTCGCGCTCCGACGCCCTCGGTGCAACGCGGCGGTGACCGTCGTGCACACGGGGGTCACGGACCTCGCCCGGTACGTGAGGGACGCGGACGTCGTGGTCGCGGCCGCGGGTCATGCGGGGCTCGTGACCGCGGACATGGTGCGGCCCGGCGCGGCCGTCGTCGGGGCGGGGGTCTCCTGGGAGGGGCGGAGGCTCCTCTCCGACGTCGCGGACGACGTCGCGTCCGTGGCCGGCTTCCTCACGCCGCGAATCGGCGGGGTCGGGCCGATGACCCGAGCGATGCTGCTCCGCAACGCCGTCGCGGCGGCGACGCGACGTGCGGGGCGCTAGGGGAGGGCCGGTCCCTCGGACGGTGGGGGAGCGGTGACCCGCGTCGTGGACCTCCTGGCGGCGCGCACGTGCGTGTCCGTCGAGCTGTGGCCGCCTCGGACGGACGCCGCGGCCGCACGGCTCGAGGCGACCCTCGACCGGCTCGCCGAGCTCGCCCCCGACTTCGCGTCGATCACCTACGGGGCGGCGGGGTCGACGCGCGACCGGACGCACGAGCTCGTCGTGTCCCTCCAGCGCGACCGGGGGACGACGGCGATGGCGCACCTCGTGTGCGCGGCGCACACGAGGGCGGAGCTCGAGTCGATACTCTCCCGCTACCGGGAGGAGGGCATCGAGAACGTCCTCGCGCTGAGAGGAGACCCGCCGGAGGGCTCCTCCGACGGTCTCGCGGACGGGGAGCTCGGGCACGCGATCGAGCTCGTGGAGCTCGCGCGCGACGTCGGGACGTTCTGCGTCGCCGTCGCCGCGCACCCGGCCGGGCACCCCGGCGCGCCCGACGTCGCCACGGACCGGAGGCGCCTCGCCCGCAAGCTGTCACTCGCCGACCTCGCGGTCACGCAGTTCTTCTACGAGGTGGACGAGTACCTGCGCCTGGTCGACGACCTCGCCACGCTCGGGGTCGACCGTCCGGTCGTCCCGGGGATCATGCCCGTCACGAGCGCGCGGACCCTCGAGCGCATGGCCGCTCTCTCGGGCGCGCGCGTCCCCGACGCGCTCGCGGACCGGGTCGCCGCGGCCCGCGGCGACCCCGACGAGATCGCCCGTGTCGGGGTCGCGGTCGCGACCGAGCTGTGCGGGGCCCTGCTCGAGGCGGGCGCACCGGGCCTGCACTTCTACACGATGAACCAGTTCGCCGCGACCCTCGCGATATGCGACTCGCTCGGGCTCGCGGGCCGCCGGGAGGGGGCGGACGCCGACCGCCGGGCGGCGAGTCCTCTGATGAATCCGCCGGTCGTATGATGAGTCGCCGGACGACGCGCTCCGGCGTCGCACGGCGATCGCGGGGAGCGCCGCGACCGTGGCGGGAGCGGGCACGGCGAGGAGCATCGTGAGGAGGGTCGAGTGACGAGGGTCGCGGGTGGGACGCTCGCCGACGGGAGGGAGATCCTCTACTACGACCACGACGGCGCTCCCGAGCGCGCCGGGGTCGACACCCGGCCGCTCGGGGAGCGTCCGTCGGGGTCCGAGCTCCGCTACGACCCGCTGCTCGACGTGTGGGTGGTCGTCGCCGCGTACCGCCAGGACAGGACGTACTTCCCGGACCCGGCCGACTGCCCGCTGTGCCCGTCGCGGCCCGGGCACCCGAGCGAGATCCCGGCGACGGACTACGGGGTCGCGGTGCTCGAGAACCGGTTCCCGTCGCTTCGCGGCGAGAAGCGCTCGACCGTGGACCTCGCGGAGTGCTCCTCGCCGCTCGTGCGTCGCGCGGGAGCGGGACGGTGCGAGGTCGTGTGCTTCTCCCCGGACCACGACGCATCGCTCGTGGACCTCGACGAGGGACAGGTCGCGCTCGTGGTCGACGCGTGGGTCGACAGGACGCGGCGGCTCGGCGAGCTGCCCTCCGTCGAGCAGGTGTTCTGCTTCGAGAACCGCGGCGCGGAGATCGGGGTGACGCTCCAGCACCCCCACGGGCAGATCTACGCGTACCCGTTCGTCACGCCGCGCACGGAGAGGATGCTCTCGTCCGTCGGCGCGTACGGGCGGAGGACCGGGAGGAACCTGTTCGACGACGTCCTCGCGGCCGAGCGAGCGGACGGGAGCCGGGTCGTCCTCGAGAGCGACACCTGGACGGCGTTCGTCCCGCACGCGGCGCGCTGGCCGTACGAGGTGCACCTGTACCCGAGGCGCCGGGTGCCCGACCTCGTCGCGCTCGACGAGGGGGAGAGGGCGGGGCTCGTCACGGCGTACCGGGACCTCCTCCGACGCTTCGACGGGCTGTTCGGCGGGCGGACGCCGTACATGTCCGGGTGGCACCAGGCCCCGGTGCGGCGCGGGCGCGAGGAGCTCGCCCTGCACCTCGAGCTGTTCACCTCGAGGAGGTCGGCGGACAAGATGAAGTTCCTCGCGTCCTCCGAGTCCGGGATGGACGCGGTCACGAACGACGTCCTTCCCGAGCAGGCGGCGGCGCGGCTCCGGGACCTCGGCGAGCGGAGCGCGCCGCCCGAGGGTCGCGCGACCGGGGGAGCACGCCCGTGAGGATCCTCGTGTCCGGCGGCGCCGGGTACATCGGGAGCGTCGTCGCGACGCGACTCCTCGAGATCGGGCACGAGGTGACCGTGATCGACGACCTCTCGACGGGGCACCGGGACGCCGTGCCGGACGGGGCGCGCCTCGTGCTCGGGCGCGTGCACGACGCGGGCTCCCTTCTCGGCGACGAGCGGTTCGACGGGGCGGTGCACCTGGCGGCCTCGTCGCTCGTGGGCGAGTCGATCGAGAACCCGGAGAAGTACTGGGAGAACAACGTGGTCGGGACCCGCCGCCTCCTCGACGCGCTCGAGGCGAGGGGCGTGCCGAGGATCGTGTTCTCCTCGACGGCCGCCGTGTACGGGGAGCCGGAGCGGGTCCCGGTCGACGAGGGTGCGAGCGCTCACCCGGTCAACCCCTACGGGGAGTCGAAGCTCGCGGTCGACGAGATGCTCGCGGGCGACGGAGCGGCGGGCCGAATCGGGGCGGTGAGCCTCCGGTACTTCAACGTCGCCGGCGCGTACCGGGGGCGGGGGGAGAGGCACGACCCGGAGACCCATCTCGTCCCCATCGCGCTGCAGGCCGCCCTCGGGACGCGCCGGGGTCTCGTCGTCTACGGGGACGACTACCCGACCCGCGACGGGACGTGCGTGCGCGACTACATCCACGTCGCGGACCTCGCGGAAGCGCACCTCGGCGCGCTCTGCTCCATCGGGGCGGGGGCCCATCGCGTCTACAACCTCGGGAACGGAGCCGGCTTCACGGTGCGAGAGGTGATCGCGGCGGTCGAGGCCGTGACGGGAGCAGCGATCGCGGTCACCGTGTCGGGGAGGCGGGCGGGGGACCCTGCGGTGCTCGTCGCCTCGTCGGCGCGCGCCCAGGACGAGCTCGGGTGGAGGCCCGAGCGGCCGACGCTCGACGAGATGATCCGGGACGCGTGGGACGTCCTCCGGGCGCGGGGGAGCCGGTGAACGCGACGGCGGCCGCGGACGGGTTCGCGGAGGCCTACGGGCGAGCACCCGAGGGGACGTGGAGCGCGCCGGGACGGGTGAACCTGATCGGGGAGTTCACGGACTACAACGAGGGGTTCGTCCTCCCGACGACGCTCCCGTTCTCGACGCGCGCGAGCGGCGCCCGGCGCGGGGACGGGCGCGTCCGGGTCGCATCCGCCCAGAACCCCGGGGGCGCGGGAGAGGCGACGGAGGCGATCGAGCTGTCCGCGCTGCGCCCGGGGAGCGTCCCGGGGTGGCCCGGGTACGCGCTCGGGGTCCTGTGGTCGCTCGAGGAGTCGGGCCACGCCATCGGCGGCGTCGACGTGTACGTCGACAGCGAGGTCCCGATGGGCGCGGGGCTCTCGTCGTCCGCGGCGCTCGAGTGCTCGGTCGCGCTGGCGATGCGCGAGCTGTTCGGCCTCGAGCTCTCGCTCGAGCAGCTCGCGCTCGTGGCGCAGCGCGCCGAGAACGAGTTCGTGGGGGTCCCGTGCGGGATCATGGACCAGATGGCGTCGCTTCTGTGCGTGCCTGGTCACGCGCTCCTCCTCGACGCTCGGAGCCTCGAGCACCGCCAGGTCCCCTTCGCGCTCGGGGAGGCGGGGCTCGTGCTCATGGTGCTCGACACGCGGGTCCGCCACGAGCTCGGGAGCTCCGCGTACGCGGACCGGAGGAGCGCCTGCGAGCGCGCGGCCGCGGCGCTCGGGGTCCGGGCATTGCGAGACGTCGACCCCGCCGATCTCGACGAGGCGGAGGCGCGCCTCGGGGACCGCGAGCTCGCACGGCGGGTGCGTCACGTCGTGACCGAGGGGGCACGCGTCCTCGAGGTCGCGCGGCTTCTCGAGCAGTCGCGCGTCGCGGAGGTCGGGCCCGTGCTCACGGTCGGCCACCGCTCCCTTCGCGACGACTTCGAGGTGTCCTGCGTGGAGCTCGACGTGGCGGTCGACGCGGCGCTCGGGGCGGGTGCCCTCGGGGCGCGCATGGTCGGGGGAGGGTTCGGGGGATCGGCCATCGCGCTCGTCCCGTCGGAGCGGGCGGACGCGGTCGGCGCCGCCGTCACCGGGGCGTTCTCGGCCGCCGGGCTCCGCTCCCCACGGGTGTTCGCCGCCGCGCCGGAGTCCGCGCTCCGGGAGCGGTGAGCCGACCGGGAGCGCTCAGAACTGCTGCTGCTCGGTCGACCCGACGAGCGCGAGCGTCGAGCTCGTCCCGCCCGTCAAGACGGTCATGAGGTCGTCGAAGTAGCCCGCTCCGACCTCGCGCTGGTGGCGTGTCGCGCTGTACCCGACGTCCTCGAGCGCGAGCTCGCGTGACTGCAGCTCGACGTAGGCCGACATCCCCTCGCGGGCGTACCCCGAGGCGAGCGCGAACGTCGCCTCGTTGAGGGCGTGCCACCCGGCGAGGGTCACGAACTGGAAGCGGTACCCCATCGCGCCGAGCTCCCTCTGGAAGCGGGCGATCGTCGCGTCGTCGAGGTGCCGGCGCCAGTTGAACGAGGGGGAGCAGTTGTAGGCGAGGATCGTCGCGGGGTAGGCGCCGCGGATCGCCTCGGCGAACTGGCGCGCCTGCTCGAGGTCCGGAGTGGAGGTCTCGCACCACAGGACGTCCGCGTACGGCGCGTAGGCGAGCCCGCGCGCGACGGCCGCCTCCATCCCGTCTCGCACCCGGTAGTGCCCCTCCGCGGTGCGCTCGCCCGTGAGGAACGGGCGGTCGCGCTCGTCGACGTCGCTCGTGAGAAGGGTCGCCCCGAGAGCGTCCGTCCGTGCGACGACGACGGCCGGAACGCCCGAGACGTCCGCGGCGAGGCGGGCGGCGGCGAGAGTCTGGACGTGCTGCGAGGTCGGCACGAGGACCTTTCCTCCCATGTGCCCGCACTTCTTCGCCGACGCGAGCTGGTCCTCGAAGTGGACCCCGGACGCTCCTGCCTCGAGCATGGAGCGCATGAGCTCGTAGGCGTTGAGCGGTCCGCCGAACCCGGCCTCTGCGTCCGCGACGATAGGGACCATCCACTCCCGCGCCGGCCCGGAGCCCGCTCGCTCGGACCACTCGACCTGGTCGGCGCGAAGGAGGGCGTTGTTCATCCGGCGCACGAGCGCAGGGACGCTGTTCGCGGGGTAGAGGCTCTGGTCGGGGTAGGTCTGCCCGGCGAGGTTCGCGTCCGCGGCGACCTGCCAGCCGGAGAGGTAGATCGCGCGGAGCCCGGCTGCGACCATCTGGACCGCCTGGGCGCCGGACAGAGCCCCGAGGGCCGCGACGTAGGGCTCCTCGTGGAGGAGGTCCCAGAGCCGCCGCGCGCCGCGGGCGGCCACGGAGAGCTCGACCTCGACGGACCCGCGGAGCCGGACGACGTCCGTCGCCGAGTACGGGCGCTCGACGTGCTCCCAGCGCGGGTCGTCGCTCCACGACCTCTCGAGCGACTCGACCGCTGCCCCGAAGGCGTCCATGGCGTCCCCCTCCTCGTCCCCGGCCGCCGAGAGCATTCGGCGGGCCGTCCGGAACCGTCCCGCGGAGTATGCGGAACTTCCGGCACAATGTCATCGACAAAGGGTGCTAATGTTCGCGAATCGCCCAATATCAGTCGAAATTGTCACAGGAGGGCGGCGACCTCTTCGACGCGCTCGTCCTCGGCCAGCGCCTGAGGAGCGCACGGCGCCGGGCGGGCCTCACGCTCGGTCAGCTCGGCGCTCTCGTCGGGCGGCCCGCGTCCTACCTGTCGCAGGTCGAGAACGGGCGTCGCGAGCCGAGGCTCACGACGGTCGGGGACCTCGCTGCGGCGCTCGGGTGCACGGTCGGCGAGCTGCTCGACGGGTCGCCTCCGGACCGGAGGTCGGCGCTCGAGCTGCGCGTGGTGCGCATGCAGGAGGACGCGCGCTACCGGGCGCTCCGGCTCCCCGCCATCCGGCCGTCGGCGCGCACCGACGACGCGACCCTCCAGCACCTCGTGGCGCTCTTCGACCGGGTGGTCGAGCTCACGGAGCGGCTCCAGCAGACGCCGCGCGTCGGCACGGGGGCGCGGACGGCGAACGCCGCCATGCGGGAGGAGATGCGCGGCTCGAGCAACTACTTCCCCGACATCGAGGCGGTCGCGAGCAGCGCGGCCGCCGCGGTCGGGAGCGACGCGGCGGTCGTGTCCGAGCGCGTCCTCGGCGACCTCGCGGCGCACTTCGGGTTCTCGATAGCCCGGGTCCAGGACCTCCCGCCGTCGACGCGGTCGATCAGCGACCTCCGGGGCCGGGTCATCTACGTCTCCCAGCGCAACGACCTCCCGACGAGGGCGGCGCGGTCGGTCGTCGCGCAGACGCTCGGGCACTTCGCGCTCGGCCACCGCGACCCGGTCGACTTCGAGGAGTACGTGAGGCAGAGGGTCGAGGCGAACTACTTCGCGGGTGCCCTCCTCGCCCCCGAGCGCGTCGCCCTCCCGCTGCTCGAGCGGGCCCGCGCGGACGGAGAGCTCTCGGCGGAGGACCTCCGAGACGTCTTCTACATCTCCTACGAGATGGCGGCGCACCGGATGACGAACCTCCTCACGCACCACCTCTCGATCCCCGTGCACTTCCTCCGGTCCGACCCCGAGGGGTTCCTGTGGAAGGCGTACGAGAACGACGGGGTGCCGCTCCCCGCCGACGAGGACGGGACGATCGAGGGGCAACGGCTCTGCCGAGCGTGGGGCGCTCGACGGGCGTTCGAGTCCGAGGACGTGTTCCGCATCCACTTCCAGCACACCGAGACGCCCGCGGGGCGCTTTTGGTGCATGACGAACGTCGAGACGGACGGGACGACCGTCGACGCGGTCACGCTCGGCACCCCCGCCGAGCACGCGCGGCACTTCCGGGGCCACGAGACGACGGCCGAGGCCGTGTCGACCTGCCCGGACCCCTCGTGCTGCAGCCGGCCGCGTCCGGGGCTCTCGCGCCGATGGTCCGGGCTCGCGTGGGCGTCCGCACGCGACCGGAGCCACTTCGTGTCCGGTCTCCCGACCGACGCGGCGTCGTTCAACCCCTTCCCCGGAGTCGACCTCGTCGACGTCTACGAGTTCCTCGACCGGCACCGCGCCGGGTGACGGGAGGGCGCAGGACCGCGCCGGAGGGCGACGCGGAAATGGCCGGGCGCGTGGCGGCAGGGGTAGCCTCGGGCGCGTGAGCGACACTCGAAGCACCACGAAGGCCCCGCTGCGCGTCACGGTGACGGGCGCGGCCGGGCAGATCTGCTACTCGCTCCTGTTCCGGATCGCGTCCGGTGCGATGCTCGGGCACGAGCAGCCCGTCGCGCTCCGCCTGCTCGAGATCGAGCCGGCGATGAAGGCGCTCGAGGGCGTCGTGATGGAGCTCGACGACTGCGCGTTCCCCCTGCTGTCGAGCGTCGAGGCGACGTCCGACCCGAACGTCGCGTTCGACGGGACCTCGGTCGCGATGCTCGTCGGCTCCGTTCCCCGCAAGGCCGGGATGGAGCGGAAGGACCTGCTCGGGATCAACGGGGGGATCTTCAAGCCGCAGGGACGCGCGATAGCGGAGCACGCGGCCTCCGACGTGCGCGTCCTCGTGGTGGGGAACCCGTGCAACACGAACTGCCTCATCGCACGCTCGAACGCCCCGGAGGTCCCCGCGGAGCGGTGGTTCGCCATGACCCGGCTCGACGAGAACCGGGCGAAGTCCCAGCTCGCGCGGCGCGCCGGCGCGGCGGTCTCCTCGGTGTCCAACCTCGCGATCTGGGGCAACCACTCGTCGACCCAGTTCCCCGACTTCGCGCACGCTCGCATCGGGGGCGCCCCGGCGACGGAGGTGATCGCGGACCGCGGATGGCTCGAGGGCGAGTTCATCACGACCGTGCAGAAGCGGGGAGCGGCGATAATCGAGGCGCGTGGCCTGTCCTCGGCGGCGTCGGCCGCGGCGGCCGCGGTGGACTCCGTCGTGAGCATCAGGAGGCCGACCGACGACGGCGACTGGGTGTCCCTGGCAGTCGTGTCGCGGGGCGAGTACGGCGTCCCCGAGGGCCTCCAGTTCGGCTTCCCCGTGCGCTCGACGGGCGACGGGTGGGAGATCGTCGAGGGGATCGAGCACGGGGAGTTCGCGAAGGAGCGGATCCGGGCGACGACAGAGGAGCTCCTCGCGGAGCGCGCCGACGTCGCGGAGCTCCTTCCCGGCGCGTAGGGGCTCCGGGACGGCCCGGCCGCGCCGAGGAGCTCCGCGGAGGCGTCTTCCCGGCGCCGGCGGGTCCGGGGTCAGCCCCCCGGGGGCGTGCCGGGAGAGAGGGCGGGAGCGAGCGCGCAGAGGAGCTCCTGGGCGGCGAGGAGCACGCCCGAGTCCCCGCGGACCTTCAGTCGCCCCTCGGAGAGCAGCGTCGAAGCGGGGGTGCCCGACGCGAGGGCGCGAGCGGTCTCGTAGGTCTCGACGAGCGTGACCGACGCGTCGTCGAGGCCGCGGCGGAGCTCGGCGGGCTCCCCGCCCCCGACGAGGATCGTGTAGGAGACGTCCCCGCCGGGTGCACCGGTGACGAGCTGGCCGAGCGCGAGCCGCGCGGGGTGGTCGTGCGGGGGGAGCCGGGCGAGGCGCGCGCGGAGCTCCTCGATCCACTGCTCCGTGAACGCCTCCGCCATCTCGCTCCCTACGGGGTCGCCCGGGGAGCGGGATCGGTCGAGATGACCTCGCCGGAGGCTCCCGCGGGGGAGAGCGCCGCGGTGACGCTCGCGGGGGTCGGGGACGGGCGCCGGCGGATCTTCCGGCCGAGCCACGCGATGGGGTCGTACCGTGCGTCGACGACGCGCTCTTTCAGCGGGATGATCGCGTTGTCCGTGATGTGTATCCCCTCGGGGCACACCTCGGTGCAGCACTTCGTGATGTTGCAGAGCCCCACGCCGAGCTCGCGGGAGATGAGCTCGCGCCGGTCGAGGGTGTCGAGCGGGTGCATCTCGAGCTCGGCGAGCCGCGCGAAGAAGCGCGGCCCGGCGAAGGCCGGCTTGTTCTCCTCGTGGTCACGGATCACGTGGCACACGTTCTGGCAGAGGAAGCACTCGATGCACTTGCGGAACTCCTGCACGCGCTCGACGTCGACCTGGGCCATGCGGTAGGTGCCGTCGGCCTCCCGGGGGCCGGGGTGGAACGCGGGTATCCGTCGTGCGACGGCGAAGTGGAAGGAGACGTCGGTGACGAGGTCGCGGATCACCGGGTTGCTCCGCATCGGGGAGATCGTGATCGGCTCGCCGAGGTCGAGCGTGCTCATCCGCGTCATGCACATGAGCCGGGGCTTTCCGTTGACCTCTGCGCTGCACGACCCGCACTTGCCCGCCTTGCAGTTCCAGCGGACGGCGAGGTCGGGCGCCTGCTCGGCCTGGACTCGGTGCACCACGTCGAGGACGACCTCTCCGCCGAGGTACTCGATCACGTAGTCGACCCACGCACCGCCCGAAGCGTCACCCCGCCAGAGGCGGAGCGTCACGTTCTCCGGTGCGGCCGACGCGCCCGCCGGCCGGGTCGCGGGCGCGACGGCTCCCTCGCTCGACATCAGTGCGCCTCCTCGAACAGTGTCTTCAGCTCGTCCGGCATCTCGGGAAGTGGCTCGCGTGACACCGAGACGGCGCCGTCGCGCATTCGGGTGACCATGTTCACCTTCCCGAGCTCCGCGCTCGGGCCCGGGTAGTCGTCGCGGGTGTGCCCGCCGCGGCTCTCCTTGCGCTCGATCGCGCCGAGCGTCGTGCAGCGCGCGACGGCGAGCATCGACTCGAGGTCGAGCGAGAGGTGCCACCCGGGGTTGAACTGGCGGTGCCCCTCGACCGAGGTCGAGGCCGCGCGGGCGTCGAGCTCGTCGAGGGCGTCACGCGCCTCGACGAGCTCCGACTCGGTCCGGATTATCCCGACGAGGCTCTGCATGGTCTCCTGGAGCGAGTGGTGGACCGCGTAGGGGTTCTCCCCCTCGCGGGAGAACGGCGCGAGCGCGTGGTCCGTGACGGAGCCGACCTGCGCCGGGTCGACCGTGGCGTCCCCCGTGCGCCCGAGAGCGTGCTCGGCCGCGTGCTGGCCCGCCCGGCGGCCGAACACGAGCAGGTCCGAGAGGGAGTTCCCTCCGAGCCGGTTCGCCCCGTGCATCCCGCCGGCGGCCTCTCCCGCTGCGTACAGGCCGGGGACGGTCGTCGCCGTCGTGTCCGCGTCGACCCGGATCCCCCCCATGATGTAGTGGCAGGTCGGGCCGATCTCCATCGGCTCGACCGTGATGTCGACGTCCGCGAGCTCCTTGAACTGGTGGTACATGGAGGGGAGGCGCCGCCGGATGTACTCGGCGGAGCGTCTCGACGCGATGTCGAGGAAGACCCCTCCGTGGGGGCTGCCCCGTCCGGCCTTGACCTCGGAGTTGATCGACCGAGCGACCTCGTCGCGGGGGAGGAGCTCAGGCGGACGGCGGAAGTCCGTCTTGTTCTCGTACCACTGGTCCGCCTCCTCGATCGAGTCCGCGGTCTCCTTCGCGTAGAAGTCGGGGATGTAGTTGAACATGAACCGCTCGCCGGTGCTGTTGCGCAGGACGCCCCCGTCCCCGCGGACACCCTCGGTCACGAGGATGCCGCGCGCGGACGGGGGCCAGACCATCCCGGTCGGGTGGAACTGCACGCACTCCATGTCGAGCATGTCCGCGCCCGCCCACAGGGCGAGGGCGTGCCCGTCCCCGGTGCCCTCCCAGGAGTTGGAGGTGAACTTCCACGTCTTGCCGACCCCGCCTGCCGCGATGACGACGGACTTCGCGGCGAACACCACGAAGGTGCCCGACTCCCTCCAGAACCCGACCGCTCCGTTGACCGCGCCCGAGGAGTCCTGGAGGAGGCGCACGATCTTGCACTCCATGTACACCTCGATGCCGAGGCTCACGGCCCTCTGCTGGCAGGTGCGGAGGAGCTCGAGCCCGGTGCGGTCGCCGACGTGCGCGAGGCGCGCGTACCGGTGCCCCCCGAAGTCGCGCTGGAGGATCCGGCCGTCGGCCGTCCGGTCGAACACCGCCCCCCACTCCTCGAGCTCGAGGACCCGGTCCGGGGCCTCCTGGGCGTGGAGCTGCGCCATGCGCCAGTTGTTGAGCATCTTCCCGCCGCGCATGGTGTCGCGGAAGTGGACCTTCCAGTTGTCCTCGGGCCAGACGTTGCCGAGGGCAGCGGCGACCCCGCCCTCGGCCATCACGGTGTGCGCCTTGCCGAGGAGGGACTTCGTGACGATCGCGGTGCGCGCCCCGGCCGCGCTCGACTCGACGGCGGCGCGGAGCCCCGCTCCTCCCGCGCCGATGATGAGGACGTCGAGGGAGTGCGTCTCGTGCTCGGGCATCAGAAGATCCTCGGGTCGTGGATGGTCCCGCTCGCGACGAGCCACGTGTAGAGGTCCGTCACGATGATCGAGAAGAGCGAGCACCAGGCGAACAGCTGGTGGTGGGCGTTGAGCTTCGAGGAGATGTTCTTCCAGAAGTAGTGGCGGACCGGTGCCTCCGAGAACTTCTTGAGGTTGCCCCCGCACAGGTGCCTGCACGCATGGCAACCGAGCGTGTACGCCCAGATGAACACCGCGTTCACGACGAACAGGAGCGTCCCGACCGCGACGCCGACTCCGTTCGGGAACCGGAACGCGGCGATCGCGTCCCAGGTGAGTATCCCCGCGAAGATCACCGCCACGTACCACGTGTAGCGGTGGAGGTTCTGGAGGAGGAGCGGGAAGCGGGTCTCGCCCGTGTAGCGGCGACGCACGCTCGTCGGGCTCGTGGACCCCGCGTCGGGGACGGCGCACCCGGGCGGCGAGAGCCAGAACGAGCGGTAGTACGCCTTCCGGTAGTAGTAGCAGGTCGTACGGAACGCGCCCGGGAACACGAGGATAAGCCAGGCGGGCGAGATCCTCCACCAGCTGCCGAACAGCGGGCCCCACACGTACCCGGCGGTCGAGCAGCTGTGGGTGAGGCACGGGGAGTAGAGGGGCGAGAGGTAGTCGCGCCCGACGTTGCCCGCGTAGAAGTCGCCGTTTCGAAGGCCGGCCCAGATCGTGTACCCGACGAACCCGAGAAGACCGAGCGCGGTGAGCGTCGGCTGGACCCGCCAACGGTCCCTGCGGAGGACCGTCGAGAGCGGCGGACCCCCTCGGGCCCCGCCGATCCGAACGGGGGTCGGGCGCGGCGGTCCCTGCGTCTCGTCCACGACGGTCACCGGCAATCCTCCATGTCGAGGCCTTCGGACGCCCGCTCGCGGGCCGCCCGCGCGGGCCCGGCGTCCCCGCCGGCCCGACCGCCGATCATCCTCGCGCCAACGCGACCCGCGAGGCCAAAACGCGCGGAGCGGCGGCGGGTCGGCGCGAACCCCGCAACGAGCCGCCCACGGGCGCGCCCCTGGGCACGTCCGGGCAGGTCGCAGGTGTGGCAGGGCGGGGAGCGACCGCGGGGCGGCCACCGTTAGGCTCGCGCCGTGGTCGACACGTCGCGGGAGCAGGCGGCCCCTCGGAGCGGCTCGGCGGGACGACCCGAGACGATCGGGGCGCTGCGCGCCTCCGGGTGGCGCTCGGAGAGCGTGCGCTCCGAGATCCGGAGGAACGTGCTCGCGCGCGTCGCCGCGGGCGAGCCCGTCGTCGACGGGGTGCTCGGCTTCTCCGAGACGGTGCTTCCCCAGCTCGAGCACGCGCTCATCGCGGGACACGACGTGATCCTCCTCGGAGAGCGCGGCCAGGCGAAGTCCCGCGTGGTCCGGTCGCTCGTCGGGCTCCTCGACGAGTGGGCGCCCGTCGTCGCCGGGTCGGAGATCAACGACGACCCGTTCCGTCCCGTGTCCCGTCTCGCGCGGGACAGGGTCGCGGAGCTCGGGGACGAGACGCCGGTCGCGTGGGTGCACCGGAGCGACCGGTACGGAGAGAAGCTCGCGACCCCCGACACGTCCATGGCGGACCTCATCGGGGAGGTGGACCCGATCAAGGTCGCCGAGGGGAGGTACCTGGCGGACGAGCTCACGATCCACTTCGGGCTCGTGCCGCGCTCGAACCGGGGGATATTCGCGGTGAACGAGCTCCCGGACCTCGCGGAGAGGATCCAGGTCGGCCTCCTCGACGTCCTCGAGGAGCGCGACGTGCAGATACGAGGTCACCGCGTGCGGCTCCCCGTGGACGTCCTCCTCGTGGCGACGGCGAACCCGGAGGACTACACGAGCAGAGGCCGGATCATCACCCCCCTGAAGGACCGGTTCGGCGCGCAGATCCGCACCCACTACCCGACCGAGGTCGCGACCGAGGTGGCGATCGTCGAGCAGGAGGCGACCGCCGTGTCGGGAGCGGGCGTCGAGGTGGACGTCCCGTCGTTCATGGCAGAGGTCGTCGCCCGCGTGACCCAGGCGGCGCGCGCGAGCTCGCGCATCGACCAGCGATCCGGCGTGTCCGTGCGGACGAGCGTCGCGAACTTCGAGACGCTCGCCGCCGCGGCCCTCCGACGGGCGGTGGTCGCGGACGAGCCGGTCGCCGTCCCCCGGGTGAGCGACCTCGCGGCGATCGTGACGTCGACGATCGGCAAGGTCGAGCTCGAGGCGCTCGAGGAGGGGGACGAGAGCGAGATCGTCGCGCAGCTCGTCGCATCCGCGGTGCGCGAGGTGTTCCGGGAGCGCTGCCCGCAGGGGCCGCTCGTGGAGGTCGTGGGCGCGTTCGCGAGGGGGGAGACGGTCGAGGCCGGCCCCGGGGTCGCCTCCGAGTCGCTCGCCCGTGCGACGGCGGCGATACCCGGGCTCGAGGAGGCGGTCACGGCGCTCGCGGGACCGGCCCCCGGTCCGGGGAGGGCGGCGAGCGCGGTCGAGCTCGTGCTCGAGGGCCTGCACCTGTCCCGGAGGCTGAACAAGGACCCCGTCCCCGGGGGCGCCGAGTACCGAGGACGCTGAGGGCGGTGGCCGCGGCGAGCGACCGTCCCGCCCGCGTGGCGAGCAGGTGGCGCTACGGGCGCTGGGACGGGACCCAGGAGCCCGCGGCGGTGTCGGCGGGAGACGTGCTCGCCGCAGTGGCGGACGACGTGCTCTACCACGGGGACCTCGACGCGGCGCTCCGACGGGCGCTCCAGCAGGGCTTCAC
>JAJZBW010000293.1 GCA_021798745.1 Actinomycetes bacterium | reverse complement strand
CGGCCTGGCGGCGGGTCGCGCGGAGCCAGGCGTCCGGAGCGCCCGGTGCGAGCCACTCGGCGCGCCCGACCGCGACCTCGGTGCCGCCGACCCGCCCGCGGATGCCCGCGCCGGGCTCCTCGACGGTCCCGGTCGGAAGCTCGAGAGGGAGGCGGCGCGCGCGGGCCGCCGCGACGATCGGCGCGGCGAGCACGTGCGGGGACAGCTGGTCGAGAGAGGCGGCGAGACGGAGGACCTCGTCGGCCTCCACCTCGGGCCGGCACGCGATGCCCGACACGACGGGCGCACCGCTCGTGAGCGTCCCGGTCTTGTCGAGAAGGAGCGTCCCCCCGAGCGCGAGCCTCTCGAGGACCGCGCCCCCCTTCACGACGACCCCGTGGCGTGCCGAGAGGGCGAGCCCGGAGATGAGCGCGATCGGGACTGCGAGCACGAGCGGGCACGGGGTCGCGACGACGAGCACCGCTACGGCGCGAGAGAACGAGCCGGTCGCGGCGAACGCGCTGCCCGCACCCGCCGCGCTCGCGAGGACGAACCACCGTGCGTAGCGGTCGGCGAGCCTCTCGCTCGGTGACACGGACGTCTCGGCGGCCTCGACCAGCCGGAGGATCGTCGCGTAGGTTCCCGCGGACGCAGGGGTCGTGACGCGGAGCTCGAAGGGCGGACCTCCGTTCAAGGTGCCGCTGCGGACGGGGTCGCCGGGGCCGACCGACCGCGGGATCGGCTCGCCCGTGAGCGCGGCCTCGTCGAGGACCGCGCGGCCGCGCTCGAGGTGCCCGTCGAGCGGGACCACCTCCCCGGTCGCGACCGTCACGAGCTCGCCGACGCGCACGTCTGCGATCGGGACCTCCACGACGGCGCCGTCCCGGTGGGCTCGTGCGACCTTCGGAGTGCGCTCGACGAGCGCGGACAGGTCGCGGCGCGCGCGTCCCGCGGCCCACTCGTCCAGCTCGCGTCCGGTCGCGAGCATGGTCGTGACGAGCGCCCCCGCGAGCTCCTCGTGCACGACGACCGTGCCGACGAGCGCGACGAGCGCGACGACGTCGACCCCGAGCCGGCGCTCGAGCGCCGCGCTCGACACCCACCACGCCGCGGTCGCGATCCCAAGCGAGGCGACCGCGAGCCACACGGCCTGCTCTGCGCCCGAGGCGCCTGCGAGATGGAGGGCTCCCCCCGCGCCGAGACCGGCGAGGGAGAGGGCGAGGAATGCGGCGTAGCGCGCCGACGACGAGGGCATGCCGGCCGCGCGCGCCACGACCGCGAGGATCGCGCGTGCCGCGGGGGTCTCCTAGGGGCGTTCGACCCTATCTGTGCGGAGCCGGTCCCGCCCGTGACGTTCGGCCCTGTCGATCCGTCGCGGTGCGTGCTCCCCTGGTGAGAGGTCGCGTCGGCGCGCCTGCGGGCACGTGGCGCGCGCAGGAGAGGAGGTCCGGAGCGATGGAGGTCGAACGAGGACGTCGGACGACCGGCGTCGGGGCCGGGGCGCTCGTCGCCGGAGGGTCGCCGTCGGTCGCGACGGGGTCGAGCGTCCCGGCAGCCACCGCCGACCCGGGGGTCGCGCTGCAGCGCGACTTCGTGCGTGCGGTGAACGCTGTCCGTCCGTCTGTCGTCGAGGTCTCGACGAGCAGCGGGCTCGGGTCGGGAGTCGTGTACGACACGAAGGGCGACATCGTGACGAACGCGCACGTCGTCGGCGACGCGACGACGTTCACGGTGTCGCTGTCGAACGGGACCCGGCTCGCCGGGCGGCTCGTCGGGACGTTCGCGCCGGACGACCTCGCGGTCCTGCGCGTCTCGTCTCCCACGCGACTCACCCCCGCGAGGTTCGCGGCGTCCAAGTCGGTCCAGGTCGGCGACATAGTGCTCGCGGTCGGGAACCCGCTCGGGCTGTCGAGCTCGGTCACCGACGGGATCGTGAGCTTCAACGGGCGCACGCTCGACGAGGGCAACGGGGTCGTGCTCGCGGGCCTCATCCAGACGAGCGCGGCGATCAACCCGGGCAACAGCGGGGGCGCGCTCGTCGACATCGAGGGACGCGTGATAGGGATCCCGACTCTCGGCGCGTCGAGCGGCTCCTCGGCCGCGGCGGGCCTCGGGTTCGCGATCCCGTCGGACACGATCACGCTGATCGTCCCGCAGCTCGTCGCGACGGGTCGCGTCACGACTGCGGGGCGCGCCGCGCTCGGGGTGAGCGGGGCGACCGCGGTGAGCTTCGCGGGCGAGCCGATCGGGGTCGTCGTGACCGCCGTCCAGCCCGGTGGACCGGCTGCCCGGGCCGGCATCGCGGTCGGCGAGCTGATCACGGCCGTGAACGGGCACGCGACCCGGGCGTTCACGGACCTCGAGGCGGTGCTCGCGGAGCTGAGGCCCGGGACGCGGGCGATCGTCGCGACGACCTCGCCCGGCGGGGCTCGGCGGAACGTGTCGGTCGTGCTCGCGGACCTGGCGGCGACGTGAGCCCCGCGAGGTCGGGGCGCGGGTCGGGTCGCGCCCGCGCTCGCCGTGCCGGGAGGTGGCGGGCGGGCCCCGGCGAGGACGGCGGCGGGTGACCCGTCAGCCGCGGCCCGCGCTCCCGGGCCAGCGCCGCCTCGAAAGAT
>JAJZBW010000055.1 GCA_021798745.1 Actinomycetes bacterium | reverse complement strand
CGGGGTCGTCGCCGGTGCGTTCGAGGTGCTCGCCGTCGGGCTCCTCGGCGCGTGCGCGGTCCGCGCGCCCTCCCCCGGCACGCTCCCTCCGGAGAGGCTCGCGGCGCTCCTCCCCGCGGCGCGCCGAGCGCTCGCTCCGGTGACCGTCGCGGTCGCGGTCGCGCTCGCGGACGCCACGGCGAACACCACGGGGAGCGGCCCGCCGGCCACGTCCGCGACGGGGACGCGGCCGTCCGGCCCCGGGACGCGCCCCGCGGGCCCCGCAGGCACCGCGGTCGTGCGGGTCTCGATACGGGACTTCGCGTTCGTGCCCGCCCGAGTCGTCGCGTCCCCGGGCGAGGAGGTCGTCGTGACGAACCACGACAGCGTGACCCACACATTCACCGCGACGCCCGGGTCCCGCCCCTTCGGGAGGTTCGACTCCGGGGACATCTCCCCGGGCTCGACCGTCACCGTGCGCGCCCCGCGCTCCCCCGGCTCCTACGCCTTCTACTGCAGGATCCACCCGTTCATGACCGGCGCTCTCGTCGTCAGGTAGGGCTCGACGTGCGACGGCTCGCCCGCCTCCAGGTGGCGCTCGGGCTGCTGTGGGTCGTCGACGCCCTGCTCCAGCTCCAGCCGGACGAGCTCGGCCGGGGGCTGTCGTCGTCCATGGTGGACGGTGCGATGGCGCAGCCCGCCTGGATCCAGTCCCTCCTCGTCGACGGGGCGCGGGCCGTCGCGCGCGAGCCCGTCGCGACGAGCCTCGCGGTCGCGACCGTCCAGCTCCTCCTCGGCGCGGCGATCCTCGTCCCCCGGACCCGGCGGGCCGGCCTCCTCGCGTCGGTCCCGTGGGCGCTCGCCGTGTGGCTCTTCGGCGAGGGCCTCGGAGGGGTCGCGACGGGGTTCGCTTCCGCAGCGGTCGGGGCGCCGGGCGCAGCCCTGCTGTACGCGGCCGCCGCTCTCGCGCTCCTCCCGCCCCGGGGGCGGCCGGCCTCCTCCGACGCGTCCGGGCGGGACGCGGGGGACGGGCAGTGGCCACCCGCGCGGTTCGGGGTCCTCGGGGAGCACGGCGTCGAGCTGCTCTGGGGAGGGCTCTGGGCCGCGCTCGCCGCGCTCCAGTCGGTCCCCGTCGTGACGCTCGGGTTCAAGCTCTCCGCGGGGTTCCAGATGGCCTCTCTCGGCGAGCCGGCGGCGCTCGCGTCGATGGACCACCTGCTCGGGAGCGCCGTCGCGCACCACGGGACGGCGGCGACCGCCGCGCTCGTGACGCTCGAGCTCGCCGCAGGGTCCGCGGCGCTCGCGCGCGGCGCGTGGCGAAGGCGGCTCCTCTGGCTCGCGCTCGGGACGTGCACGCTCCTGTGGGCGGTCGGCGAGGACCTCGGCGGGCTGCTCACCGGGTCCGCGAGCGACGTCGGGACGCTCCCGGTCTACGGGATCCTCGCGGCGTGCCTCCTCGCTCCTCGCCGCCCGGGGAGGTGGACGAGCGCGTCGAGGACGAGCACGGTTCCCGCGCCGACGAGCGCCCCTCCGCACGCGTCCGTCGGGTAGTGCCAGCGCATCGCGACGACCGCCACGGACACGGCGACGACGAGCGCGACCGCCGGGAGCACGAGCACGAGCCGCAGGGTGCGCGGGACCGCGAGCAGCACCGCCACGGCGACGGCCGCGACGGCGGTCACGGTCCCCGACGGGTACGAGTTGCCGCCGAGCACCGTGAGGTGGCGCCCGACGAGGGGCTTCGCGACCCACTCGGTCACCGCGACCGCGACGGCCGGGCCGACGACGCACGCGACGGCGCGCGCCCGGTCGCGCCACACGGCGACGGCCGCCGCGAAGAGCGCGCCCGCGGCGAGCGCGCGGAGCGACCCCGCGGACGCGACGTCCGCGTAGAGCCTCGAGGAGGGGTCCGCGTGCAGGAGGGAGAACCCCGCGGCGTCGAGCCGGTTCGGCCAGGGGCGGTGCACGAACAGGACACCCGCGAGCGCCGCGGCGAGGAGCAGGAGCGACCCCCACGCGAGCTCGAGCGCAGCCGCACGGCGCAGGCGCGTCCGACGCGCCCGCGAGGGGCCGCCCGCAGGTGCGCGGGTGCGCGGCACGACGGGACGTGTGGCGGTCGCTCGCGCGTCTCCCATCTCCGGCTCGTACTCTACGGGGTCCTTGCGAGACCGGGTACCTCGAGGTGGCGATCCTCCCGGCCGGAGGCACCCGCTGGCCATTCGGCCGGGGATCGTGACGGCAACGTCGCGCGATGGCGGCTCGCCTGGCCCCGAGGACGGGTGGAACGCGGGAGCATGCGCGTGCGCGGCGTTGCGATCGACGCGCCACCGGTGCCGAAGCTACGACCCGGCAGCTTCCCAGACGACGCGTGCGCGACCGGCTGGGGCGACCTCGACGATCGCGCTCACGCCGGTGAACCCGTTGCCGGCGTCGGTGTCGAGGTAGATGTCGCCATTCGATGCGACGGCGACGTCACCGCCCGAGGGGAAGTAGTCGTGGGCACCGAGAAGGCCGGTGAGGCGCGCGTGCGGCACCTCTGTGAGCACGCCGGACGCGCTGGCTCGCGCGAGGCCGGTGCTACCGCCCGAAAGCACCACGGTCCCCTTCGGGCCGGGCGCGAGCGATCCCCAGTAGCCCTCGCCGCGGAAGCTCTCGACGAAGCGCAGCTTGCCGGCGACGGTCCGCTCGTACAGGCCGTTGCCGCCCCCGCCCGCCACGAACAGGTCGCCCCTGCCGTCAAGGGCGAGGCGAGCTGCCGGGGCAAAGTCGCTCTCGATCGCGGGATTGGCGTAGACGCCGCCCCAGTGCCTCGGGATCACCTTCGGGCCGAGCGGCTTCCCGACGACCCAGTGGAGGAGGCCGTCGGACGCGAGGCGGTACACGCCCTCGCCACAGCCGAGGTAGACATCGCCGCCGGGACCGATCGCGAGGCCGTAGAGGCTGAACGGCCGGCCGAAGGACGCCGCGAGGGCGCGGACGGGCTTGGTCCCGAGCGGGATCGAGCCGCCTCCGGCCAGCGTCTCGATGACGCCGTCCGGCAAGACCTCGCGCACCCGCCCGTTCCCGTTGTCGCTGAAGTAGACCGTGCCGTTCCTCGCCACCGCGATCCCCGCCTGGTGGCCGACGCGGATCTCGGCGTCGACGGCTGGGCCCCCATCGCCCGAGAGACCGCGCCGGCCGGAGCCGGCGACGACCTGGAACCGGCCGTCGGGAAGTCGACGGAGGATCTGGTCGCGCCCCCCGTCGACGACGTAGAGGCTCCCCTTCGGCCCGACAGCCATCGCCTCTGGGCGCTTCGGCGCGACGATCGCGCCGGGCTTCGCTGCGGCACCGGCGCTCGCGACGACGTGCGGGCGGGGCACGGAGGCGCCACGGACGAGCACCACCGCGAGCCCCGCCGCCAACCCCACGGCAGCGATGGCCAGAGTGCCGCGGAGCCAGCGAAGCCGCCGGAGGCGACGCGCCTCACGGATCAGCGCCTCGGGCTCAGGCGTCTCGGTGTCCCTCGGCTCTGTCCTGGGATGAAGCAGCGTCACGTGACCGCCTCGATCATCGCGATGACCTCGTCGGGCCGGTAGCCCTGCTCCCGGGCGAATGCGACGAGCTCGCGCACGCGCGTCAGGACGATCCCACGCTCGGGAGTGCCCGCCACCGTGATCCCCCTGCCCCGGCGGAACTCGAGCAGTCCCTCGTCGCGAAGCTCGCGCAGCGCCCGCAGCACGGTGTTGGTGTTCACGCCGAGCACCTTCGCGAGGTCCTTCGCGAGGGGCATTCGCTCGCCGGGCTTGGCGTCGCCCTCGCTGATCGCCCGCCGAATCTCCGCGGCGACCTGCTGGAAGAGGGGTGTCCGTTCTGCCAGGTCGACCCGCACGTCGTTCATAGTGCTACTTGTATTAGTTCCAGATAGGTAGCTCGTCAACCCGTCTGCAGCGGTGGCGACGGCCGCCCGAGCGGAGCTCCCGTCCGGCATCGCGGACACGCCGAGCGCGTTCGCCAGCACCGACGGGGGGCTGGTCCTGCTCGGGGTGGCGGAGGGGTCGGCGGCCTTCCCGGTCACCGGTGTCGAGGACCCGAGACGAGCTACGGCCGCGCTCCAGGCTGCGGCGGAGCAGATGGAGCCGCCGCTGCGGTCGGTCATCGACGTCGTGGCCCGTCCCGACGGGGCAGTCGTGACGGCTCGTGTCCCGCCCGTCCCTCGCGACGAGCGGCCATGCCACCGCCGCAGTGGCGGCCCGTGCGCCTCGTCGTTCGTCCGCTTCGGCGACGCCTCCGACCAGGAGCTCCTCTGCCGCTTCGGCGTCCTCGCTGGCTCCGCCGGTCGCTCGACGCCGGCCTGATCGCACCGTCCACCGACCGGCCCTATGACCGGACGACGACCTTCCGGCTCAGCGCGAAGGGTCGAGCCCGCGCCGACAGGCTCGGTCGACCTGGCTCGCCGACCCGTTGGGGGAGCACGACGTGCGCGCCCGGGCCGGGCTCGTGTGCAGCGCCGAGCGCACGGACGTCACCCTGCCACCTCGGCCAGCGACTTCGGAGCTTCGTCGCCACCCCTCTACGATCTCGGAGGGGCGCCGCCGGGGTTGCCGCCGGAGGGACGTGGAGCTCATGAGGAACTGGGCGGGGAACGTGACGTTCGAGCCCGCGCGCCTCCTCGAGCCCGAGTCGGTCGCGGAGCTGCAGGCGGCGGTCGCGCGCTCGGGCAGGCTGCGCGCGATCGGGACCGGGCACTCGTTCAGCGCGCTCGCGGCGACCTCGGGCGACCTCGTCTCGCTCGCCCGGCTCCCTCGCACGGTCGAGGTCGACCCCTCGGGGACGCGTGTCACCGTCGCGGCCGCGACGACCTACGCGGCGCTCTCGACCCGGCTGGAGGGCGAGGGCCGGGCGCTCGCGAACCTCGGCTCCCTCCCCCACGTGTCGGTCGCCGGAGCGTGCGCGACGGGGACGCACGGATCGGGCGACCGGCTCGGGGGCCTCGCGACCGCGGTCCTCGGTCTCGAGCTCGTCCGCGCGGACGGGGAGCTCGTGCGCGTCGGGGCGGTGGGACCCGGAGCCCCCACGGGCGGGACGGGCGGCCCGGGCGACCACGACGAGCTCGAGCTCGCCGCCTCCGTCGTGTCCCTCGGTGCGCTCGGGATCGTCACGAGCGTCACGCTCGCCGTCGAGCCCTCCTTCGCCGTCCGCCAGGCCGTCTACGAGCGCGTCCCGCTCGAGAGCGCGCTCGGCCGGCTCGACGAGCTCCTCGCCTCCGAGTACAGCGTGAGCATCTTCACGACCTGGAAGGAGGAGGTCGTCGACCAGGTGTGGTGCAAGCACCGCGTCCGCCCCGGCGAGGCCTGGTCGCCCGAGCCCACCCTCCTCGGGGGTCGGCTCGCGACCCGGCCGCACCACCCCGTCCCGGGGATGGACCCCGCGACGTGCACGGACCAGCTCGCGGAGCCGGGTCCGTGGAACGAGCGGCTCCCCCACTTCCGGGTCGAGCACACCCCGAGCAGCGGGGACGAGCTCCAGAGCGAGTACCTCGTGGACCGGTCCGACGCCCCGGACGCGCTCGCCGCGGTCGCGGGGTCGGCCGGCGCGCTCGCCCCGGTCGTGCAGATCTCCGAGATCCGCTCGGTCGCGGCGGACGGCCTCTGGCTGAGCCCCGCGTACGGGCGCGACTCGGTCGCGATCCACTTCACGTGGGTCCCCGACGTCCGAGCGGTCGCCCGAGCGGTCGCGCTCGTCGAGGACCTGCTCGCCCCGTTCCGGGCGCGCCCGCACTGGGGCAAGGTGTTCGCCGTCCCCGCGCCGGTCCTCTCGGACCGCTACGAGCGCCTCGCGGACTTCTCCCGCCTCGCGGACCGGATCGATCCCGGGCACAAGCTCCGCAACGACTTCCTCGACTCGGTGCTCACCGTCTGAGCGACGCGGGGCGCGAGCGGCTCCCCGGGGCGGGCGACGCGGCACGCGAGCGGCTCCCCGCCCGCTCAGCCCGCCCGGCCCGGCCGCCCGCTCAGCCCGCGTCGAGCATCTCCGGGTACGCCCCGGCCGGGTCGGAGAGGATCGCCTGGACGACCGACGCGGCCGCGCCGCGGACGGCCGCGTGGGCGCCGAGCCGGGAGACCCGGAGCTCGGTCGGGGCCCAGGAGCGCGTGAGGACTCGTGCGTCGAGCTCCGCCCGGACCGGCGGGGCGAGCCACGGGGCGAGCGCCGCGTAGAGCCCTCCGAGCACGACGGTCGGCACGTCGACGACGTTCACGAGGCCGGAGAGCGCGACCCCGAGCGCCGAGCCCGCACGCTCGATCGCCGCGATCGTGCGCTCCTCGCCCGCGCGCGCCCGACGCTCCAGCTCCTGGAGCGGCCCGTCCGGCGCCCCGAGCGCGGTGGCGGCGCGCGACGGGAGGCCGGCGGCGCGAAGGATCGCGTCCTGGCCCGCGACCTGCTCGAGGCATCCACGCGCCCCGCACCCGCACGGGCCGCCGTCGCGCTCGACCGTCACGTGCCCGAGCTCCCCGCCGACCCCTCGCGCCCCGCGCCACAGGGAGCCGCCGACGACGATCCCCGCGCCCACGCCGATCTCGCCGGAGACGTGCACGAAGCTCCCGTGCGCGGGTCCCTCCCCGTACCAGTGCTCCGCGAGCGCGGCGAGGTTCGCCTCGTTGTCCGAGACCGACACCGGACCGATCCCCCCGAGGAGCGCCCCGAGTGCGGGGAGCACCTCGATCCCGTCCCAGCCCGGGAGGTTCGGGACGCGCCGGAGGACCCCGTCGAGGTCGACGAGGCCGGGGAGCGCGACGCCCACCCCGGCGACCGCGACCCCGGACCGCTCGGCGCCGGAGGAGCACCGGCGCGCGACGCGTGCCGCCGCGGCGAGGACCGACCGCGGCTCGAGCCGTGCGTTGTCCGAGCGCTCGACCCTCTCGGAGACGACGTCTCCCGTGAGGTCGACGACGCACGCGGACACGTAGTCCACGTTCACCTCGACCCCGAGCCCCGCCGGGCCCCTCGGGTCGAGGCCGAGCGGGAGCCCCGGGCGGCCGACCACCCCGCGGTCCGGGTCTCCCTCGACGACGAGCCCGTGCGCGGCGAGGGCGTCGACGAGGGTCGACACGGTCGTCTTCGTGAGGCCGGTCCGCGCCGCGACCTGGGCGCGCGTCGGGCGGTCGCCCGACGCGACGGCCCCGAGGACGAGGGCGAGGTTGTGCCGCCGGAGGAGCTTGGCGCGGGCGGGCTCGGCGGCCGCGTGCCGGAGACCCGCGGCGGCCCTGCCCCCGGGGACCCTCTCGCTCACCCGCCCGAGCCGTCGGGACGGCCCGGCCCCCCGGCGCCGAGACGCGTCGCGGTCATCTCTCGGACCTCCGCGTACCGCTCGCGCACCTCGGGGGTCGGGTCGGACGAGTACGTCTCCGAGCGCGCGGCCGGCCACTCGGGCGGCTCGGGACTTCCCGGGTCGAGCACCCACGCGGCCTGGCGGGCCGCCCCGTCCGCGACGTACTCCGCGGGCTCCGGCACGACGACCGGCATCTCGAGCACCGCGGGGGCGATCCTCCGGACGGCCTCCGAGCGGCTCGCGCCCCCGACGAGCACGACCCGCCGGACGGACACCCCGAGCGAGCGGAGCGCGTCGAGCGCGTCCGCCATCCCGCACAGGACCCCCTCGACGGCGGCGCGCGCGAGGTTCCCCGGGGAAAGGGTCGAGAGCGTGATCCCGTGGAGCGCCCCCGTCGCGTCCGGGCGGTCCGGGGTGCGCTCGCCCTCGAGGTACGGGACGAGCGCGAGCCCCCCCGCTCCCGGCGGCGCGGAGAGCGCGAGCGCGGAGAGCCCCGCGCCGTCGACGCCGAGGAGGGCGGCCGTCGCGTCGAGGACCCGCGCCCCGCTCATCGTGCACACGAGAGGGAGGTAGCGACCGGTCGCGTCCGCGAACCCCGCCACGAGCCCGGTCTCGTCCGCGACCGGGTGGTCCACGACCGCGGCGGCGGTCCCGGAGGTCCCGACGGACACGACGACGTCCCCGGGGCGCGCCCCGACCCCGAGCGCCGCGGCTGCGTTGTCCCCGGTCCCCGGGCCGAGCACGACCCCGGAGGCCGTGCGGCCCGCGACCGCGGACGGTCCGAGCACCTCGGGCACGCGCACGGTCGTCCCGAGCGCGCGCTCGAGGAGGTCCATCCGGTACTCCCCCGTGGCGGGCGACCAGTAGCCCGTCCCGCTCGCGTCGCCCCGGTCCGTCACGAGCGCGGCGACCGGGGCCCCGCCCTCGGGGCCTCCCCCCGCGAGCGCCCAGGTGAGCCAGTCGTGGGGGAGGCACACGGCCGCGGTCCTCGCGACCGATCCCGGCTCGTTCTCGGCGAGCCACCGGAGCTTGGTGACGGTGAAGGACGCGACGGGCACGCTCCCGACCGCCTCCGCCCACGCGCGCCGCCCGACCCGTCCCGGACCCAGCTCCTCGACGAGCGACCGCGCGGCGCCGGCCGATCGCAGGTCGTTCCAGAGGAGCGCGGGCCGGACGACGGCCCCGTCCTCGTCGAGGCAGACCATCCCGTGCTGCTGCCCCCCGACGGAGAGCGCGGCGACGTCGTCCAGGCCTCCCGCACGCCGCGCCGCGGCCTCGAACGCGAGCCACCAGGCGCGCGGGTGCACCTCGGTCCCGTCCGGGTGCGGGGCGCGCCCCTCCCGGACGAGCTCCCCCGTGCGGGAGTCCCGCACGACGACCTTGCACGACTGGGTCGAGGTGTCGACCCCGGCGACGAGCGCCACCCGGTCAGCGCGCCCCGAGCACGTGCTCGACCGCGAGCTGGTCGAGCCGCGCGAACCCGTACCCGTGGGCGGCCGCGCGTCCCACGTCGAACTCCTCGAACGAGCCCCGGTCCGAGAGGAGGTCCGACGCGGACTCCCCGGGCGAGAGCGTCGGGGTCGCGAGCTCGCCGACCTGGCTCTCGGCGAGCGCCGCGACGACCTCCGGGTCCGCACGGAACGCGGCGGCGCGCTCTTTCAGCAGGAGGTACGTGGCCATGTTCGAGGCGGCCGACACCCACACGCCCGCGGTGTCCTCGGTGCGGAGCGGCTTGTAGTCGAAGTGGCGCGGCCCGTCGTACGCGGGGGCGCCGCCCGGGCCGCCGTTCTCGAGCAGGTCGACGAGGAAGAACGCGCTGAGGAGGTCTCCGTGGCCGAACACGAGGTCCTGGTCGTACTTCGGGCCGCGCTGTCCGTTGAGGTCGATGTGGAAGAGCTTGTGGTGCCAGAGCGCCTGCGCGATCGAGTGCACGAAGTTCATCCCCGCCATCTGCTCGTGCCCGACCTCGGGGTTCACCCCGACCATGTCCGCGTGCTCGAGGCTCGAGATGAACGCGAGCGCGCTCCCGACGGTCGGGAGCAGGATGTCGCCCCGCGGCTCGTTCGGCTTCGGCTCGAGCGCGAACCGGATCGCGTACCCCCGCTCGAGCACGTACGAGGCGAGGACGTCGACCGCCTCGCGGTAGCGGTCGAGCGCGGCGCGGACGTCCTTCGCGGAGTCCGTCTCCGCTCCCTCGCGCCCGCCCCAGAACACGTAGGTCGTCGCGCCGAGCTCGGCCGCGAGGTCGAGGTTCCGCATGACCTTGCGGATCGCGTACCGTCGCACGCCGCGCTCGTTGCTCGTGAAGGCCCCGTCCTTGAACATCGGGTGCGTGAACAGGTTCGTCGTCATCATCGGGACGACGAGGCCCGTCGCGTCGAGCGCCTCGCGGAAGGCCTTGATCCTCCCCTCGCGCTCGGGCTCCGCGGCGCCGAACGGCACGAGGTCGTCGTCGTGGAACGTCACCCCGTACGCGCCGAGATCCGCGAGCCGGTGCACGGACTCGACCGGGTCGAGAGGGGCGCGCGTCGCGTCCCCGAACGGGTCACGCGCCTGCCATCCCACGGTCCACAGCCCGAACGAGAAGCGGTCGTCGCGCGTCGGTGTCCTCGTCATGGCGGTCCTCCCCGCTCCGGTGCCTATTAGTTCACCTCGTGAACTTAACGACGGCGCGCCGGGCGGTCAAGGGCGGCGGGGCGCCCCCCGGGGGGAGGCGGCGGCGGGTCAGCGGCCGGCTCCCCCCGGGCTCTCGCTTGTGGGGCCGCCGGGCACGACGAAGTCGAACAGGTGCCCGTCGAACGCGCCGTACGCCTCGTAGTCGACGAGCTCGTAGAGCCGGGCACGGGTCTGCATCGACGGGACGAGGGACTCCTGGGTGCCCGCGTCGCGGATCTCGCGGAGCCCCGCCTCGACCGCGCCCATCGCGAGGCGGAGGAGCGTGACCGGGTAGATCACGACGTCCACCCCGAGAGAGCGCAGCGTCGAGGCGGACAGGAGGGGCGACTTCCCGAACTCGGTCATGTTCGCGAGGATCGGGACCTCGACGGCGGCCCGGAAGGCCGCGAACTCCGACTCGTCCGTGAGGGCCTCGGGGAAGACCATGTCGGCGCCCGCGTCGACGTACGCCTTGGCGCGCTCGATCGCCGCGTCGAGCCCCTCGAGAGAGCGTGCGTCCGTGCGCGCGCACACGACGAACCCGGGGTCGCGCCTCGCGGCGACCGCAGCACGGACGCGGCGTGCCATCTCGGTCGCGCCCACGACGGCCTTCCCGTCGAGGTGCCCGCAGCGCTTCGGCATCACCTGGTCCTCGACGTGGCACCCGGCGGCACCCGCGTCCTCGAGGGACTGGACGGTCCGCGCGACGTTCATGGGCTCGCCGAAGCCCGTGTCCGCGTCCGCGAGCACGGGGAGCGAGGTGACACGCGCTATCTCGAGCGTGCGGCCGGCCACCTCGGTCGCCGTCGTGAGGCCGACGTCGGGGAGCCCGAGGCCGGCCGCGACGACGGCGCCGGAGACGTACACCCCGTCGAACCCGGCGTCCGCGATCGCGAGCGCGCTCAACGCGTTGAACGCTCCGGGGAGGCGGAGGAGGCGGCCCGACCCGAGCGCGGCGCGGAACGAGGCGCGTCGCTCGGAGGCCGGGGTCGACGAGCCGAGCATCAGAGGATCCCCGCGCCCGGGCCGGACGAGCCGCGCAGGTCCGACGAGGCGCGGAAGCTCAGCGCGCCGAGCGCGCCGGGGCGGAGCTCCGCGAGCCGCTCCGCGGTGTCGAGGAACCGCTCCTGCTCCTCCGGGCGGACGACGCCGTCGGAGAGCGCCCGGAACTTCGCGACGTACTCGGCACGCGCGAACGGCCGGGCTCCGAGAGGGTGCGCGTCCGCGACCGCGATCTCGTCCTCGACGACGCTCCCGTCCGAGAGCTCCACGCGCACGTGCCCCCCGAACGCCTTCTCCCGCGGGTCCTCGGCGTGGTAGCGGCGGGTCCACTCGGGGTCCTCGACGGTCGTGACCTTGTGCCAGAGCGTGACGGTCTCGGGCCGCGAGGCGCGCTCGCGCGAGTACGAGCGCTCGTGGTGCCACGTCCCGTCCTCGAGCGCGACCGCGAGGACGTACATGAGCGAGTGGTCGAGCGTCTCGCGCGACGCGCCCGGGTCGAGCTTCTCCGGGTCTCCGGAGCCCGTCCCGATCACGTGGTGCGTGTGGTGGCTCGTCCGCACGGTGACGCTCGTGACCGCGCCGAGGTCCGGGATCCGGGAGCGCATGCGGCGGGCGAGGTCGATGAACGCCTGCGCCTGGTACTCGGCGGAGTGCTCCTTCGTGTAGGTGTCGAGGATCGCGCGCCGCTGCTCGCCCGGTCCGGGAAGAGCGACCACGTAGCGCGCGTCCGGCCCGTCGAGGAGCCGCGCGACGACCCCGTCCTCGCCCTCGTAGATGGGCGCCGGGGAGGTCTCCCCGCGCATCGCGCGGTCGACGGCCTCGATCGCGACCTTCCCCGCGAACGCGGGTGCGTAGGCCTTCCAGCTCGAGATCTCCCCCTTGCGCGACTGGCGCGTCGCGGTCGTGAGGTGGAGCGACTGCCCGACCGCCTGGAAGACGGTCTCCGCGGGGAGCCCGAGCAGGGTGCCGAGCCCCGCGGCGACCGACGGGCCGAGATGCGCGACGTGGTCGATCGTGTGCTCGTGGAGGCTGATCCCCCGCGCCAGGTCGACCTGGACCTCGTACGCGGTCGCGACCGCCCGGACGAGGTCCGCTCCGCCCCGGCCGGCGCGCTGCGCGACGGCCACGAGCGGGGGGATGTTGTCGCCCGGGTGCGAGTACTCCCGCGCGAGGAACGTGTCGTGGAAGTCGAGCTCGCGCACCGCCACGCCGTTGGCCCACGCGGCCCACTCCGGGCAGACGCGGAGCGACGGGTCGAGCCCGAGAACGTTCGACCCGTCGGGCTGCGGGCGCGCGAGCGCCTGCGCGCGGGCCGTCACGACCGGGTGCCTCGTGAGCGAGGCCGCCGCGACGGCGGCGTTGTCGATGACCCGGTTCACGACCATGTCGACGACCTCGCGCGAGGGGTCGACGACCTCCGCCGAGAGCTCGGCGAGCGCCCATGCGAGCTGCTCCGAGCGTGCGAGCCGCCGCCCGGGCGCCTGCGGGCGGACCACGTGCTCGACCATGGGCGTCCTCCTCACCGCGATCCCGCCCGCCCCCGGGACGGGCCCGCCGCAGCGCTCCGGTCTAGCCGAGGCGCCGCACGGATCACCAGCTCAGCGCCGCTCGCCGCTTTCCCGGGCCCGTGCTCCGGGGCCCGGCGCCCGACTCCGCTCGACGCGCCCACTCGGCGAGCTCCCCCGGGGGGACGGGCCGGCTGAAGTAGTAGCCCTGGGCCTCGTCGCACCCCATCCGGGCGAGCCAGTCCGCGTGCTCGGCGGTCTCGACCCCCTCGGCGACGACGCGCATGTCGAGGTCGTGCCCGAGGGCGATGATCGACCGGATGACCGACCGCCGAGAGCGGCGGAGCGAGAGGAACTGGCGGTCGATCTTGATCTCGTCGACCGGGAGCGACTCGAGGTAGGCGAGCGAGGAGTACCCGGTCCCGAAGTCGTCGAGGCTCACCTCGACCCCCGAGGCGCGCAGCCTCTGGAGCGTCCCGCTCCTCGCGGCGCCCTCGGACATCACGGTCCGCTCGGTCACCTCGAGCACGAGCGTCGTCCCGGGGAGCCCCGCCTCCTCGAGCCACCGCTCGACCTTCGCGGGGAGCTCCTGGTCGCTCACGTCCCGCGCCGACACGTTCACCGCGACGCGCAGCTCGAGGCCCTGCGAGAGCCACTCACGCACCTGTCGGAGCGCCTCGGGGACGACCCACGCGGTGAGCGACCGGACGAGGTCCGTCTCCTCGGCGACCGGGACGAAGCGGTCCGGCCCGACGAGGCCGAGCCGCGGGTGGTCCCACCGGACGAGAGCCTCGACCCCGGAGACCGCGCCCGTGCGGAGGTCGACCTTCGGCTGGTAGTGGAGGAACAGCTCGTCCGGCTCGTGCAGGGCGCGGCGGAGCTCGCCGAGCAGGCCGACGCTGTCCGCGGCGCGGTCCGCGTCGCGCGGGTCGAAGACCTCGTGGCCCCGGCCGGAGCGCTTCGCCGCGTACATCGCGAGGTCCGCCCTCTGGAGAAGCCCGTCCGCGTCGGCCGCGTGGTCCGGGAAGCACGCGATCCCGATGCTCGCGTCCACGTGCAGCACGTGGTCCCCGACCTCGAAGGCGTCCTCGAGCAGGGACGCGATCTTCGCGGCGACCGCCTCCGCCTCGTCCTCGTGGGCCCGCCCGGTCAGAAGGAGCGCGAACTCGTCCCCTCCGAGTCGCGCGAGGAGGTCGGACGAGCGCGTCGAGCGTCGGAGGCGGCTCGCGACGTCGACGAGGAGCGCGTCTCCGCGGTGGTGGCCGAGGTGGTCGTTCACCTCCTTGAACCTGTCGAGGTCGAGCAGGAGGACCGCGACGTGCTCGCCCGAGCGCCTCGAGGCTGCGAGAGCATCCCGCAGGCTCTGGGAGAAGGCCCTCCGGTTGAGCAGGCCCGTGAGCGCGTCGTGACGCGCCTCGTGCCTCTCGGCCTCCCGGAGCCGGGCGTTGTCGACGACGACCGCGCCCTCGAGCGCGAGCTGCGCGAGGAGCTCTCGGATCCCCGGCCTCCACCGGCGCCTCGGGGTCGAGTCCCCGCAGAGCACGAGCCCGAGCGGGCCGTCGCTCGACAGCAGAGGGATCGCGGCGAGCGAGCGGAGCCCGAGCACCTGCGCGACCCCTCCCGGCCGGACGAGCCCGTCCGCGGCCGTGTCGTCGACGAGGTCCGGACCGGGTTCGGGGCCCTCGACGGTCCGGCGCCAGACGGGCGAGTCCGCGGCGAGCTGCCCGGTGAGACGCGACTGGAGCTGCTCGCCTCGGCCGGGTCGCGCGCCGACGGTCACCACCCGGGAGATCCGCCCCGCGTCGTCCACGAGGTACGCGGCGGCGACCGGGAAGTCGAGCACCTTCGCGGCGGTCCGAGCGAGCGCCTCGGCCGCCTCGATCGCGGAGCCCGCGCGCACGCCCGCCTCGAGCAGGTGCCGCATGGCGGACGCGATCGTCTCGTACTGCTGCTGCTCGCGCACGCGCCGGGCGTCGCGCGCCGGCTCGCTCACCACGGCCGCCACGAGACCCGCGAAGCGGACGTCCCCCTCCTCCGCGTGCTCGCCCGGCGGCTGCTCGATGACGAGCACGGAGCGGTCGCCGACGGGCACCGCGAGCACCTCGCGCTCGACCGGCTCGGACCGCGCGGCCACGAGCGCTCCGGGAAGGACGGGCCGCAGGACCCGGCGGAGGGCGCCGTCACGCAGCACCTGCGCGACGAGGGGAAGCATCGCGACCGCGGGCTCGCAGGGTCGGCGGCCCGGAGCACCGGCCCCGTCCGGGGTGACGACGACGCGCTCCACGATCGCGCCCGCCTCGTCCTCGGAGAACAGGCTGCAGCGCATGGCCCCGAGGAGCTGCGCGAGACGGCGGAACGCGAAGTCGATGACCTCCCGGCCGGAGAGCACGGCCTGGGCCTCGACGACCTCCGCGAGGAGCGCGACCTCGTCCTCGCTCCTCGACGCCGCCGCCGGGCGCCCCGCGGGCGCCGGGCCCGGCGGGCACGACGCGTGCGCCGGGGCGGCGGCGCGGAGCGAGCGACCGTCGTCCACCGCTGCACGCCTCCCTCGCGACCGTGTTCCTGACCTCGCCCATACAACGACCCCGCCCGACGCGGCCTTGAGCCGCGGCGCGACCGCGCCCAGCGCCCACGGGGAGCCCCGCCGCGCCACTACTGTGCGCGTGTGGCAGCACGACCGTG
>JAJZBW010000054.1 GCA_021798745.1 Actinomycetes bacterium | reverse complement strand
CCGAGCGCCCGGGCCGCGCCGCCCCGAGCGACGGTCGCGGCGGCGCACAAACGTCCCGGCCACGCCGGCGAGCAGGACGAGCGCGGCCGCTGCGGACACGAGCAGTCCGACCCAGGTGCTCTCGGGCGCGTACCGCCAGGTCACGACCCACCGGCCCGCGGGGACGGGGACGGCCTCGACGAGCCCGAGGCGCGTGACCGTCTCGACACGGCTCCGCCCTCCGCCGACCGGGGTCAGGTGCGCGGTCCACCCTCTCGCGAAGGTCGTGCTTCGGACCAGCGTCGCGGCCCGTGCCGACGTGACCCGCACGATCTCGGAGCCGGTCGTCGGACCGGGGGTGACGAGGGTGGTGCCCGACCGCACGACGGGGGCGTCGGGGGAGCGCGCACCCGGTGCCTCGAGCCACGCGGCGCCCCGGGCACGGGTGTTCGCGAACACCGCGAGCCCGTCGATCGTCGCGGCCCACCGCCAGTGCGGCGACGCGAGGAGGCCCTGGAGCTCGCCGTCGAGAACGAGCGACGGGCGACGCGCGGGCTGTGCGGCGACGACGGCCCCGACGGTCACCGCGGACGCGCGGGCGCGGACCTCGACGCGCGCCGTCGCGGCCGCTCGCCTCGTGGCGAGCGCGGCGACGCCGTGGACGACCGGAACGGATCGCCAGCGAACGCGACCGGTCGACTCCGCGACCCCGACCTCGATGGCTGCGGGCGGGCGTGCCGAGCCGGGCTCGAGCACGACGTGCACGGAGGAGAGCGCGGTCGGGGAGGGCAAGAACCACGTCGCGGGCGTGCCCGGGCGTACGGCCCACGGTCCGGACGCCCCGAGGGGTCGCGCGGGCGCCGAGCGTGCCGGAGCAGGCGTGCCGTCGACGCGGACCGCCCGCCCGTCCGGGAGCGGGACCGGGGAGCCCGGTGCGATCGGCTGCTCGAGGTAGCTCGGCAGCGTGACGAGGGCAGCGAGGTCGAGCGAGTCGTAGAGGGGACCGGAGAGGCCGGTCGTGTCGAGGGTCTCGAACGCGTGGGTGCCCGTGGCGTCCTGGTACGCGCCCTGCACGATCGACCCGTACCCCTGGACGCTCGGGAGGTGTCGGAGGAGGTTCAGGTCCGTGACCCCGAGCGAGAAGACGGCCGTGCCGGTCCCGCCGTAGAAGGGGTTGTAGATCGCGAACCGGCCGCTCGGGCCCGTGACGGCGCGCAGCGCCTCGGTGCCGGGGCCGTCGGGCGCGAGGGAGCCCGGGGGAGCGCTCGCGTAGGAGGCGTTCGCGACATAGGTCGCGACGTCCGCGAGGACGAACACGACGAGCAGGGAGCGCCGCGCGCGCTGCCCGAGCCGGCGCCAGGCGAGGACGAGCCCGGCGAGCGCCGCGGCGGTCACGCCGGAGGCGACGAAGTACGGAGAGAGCGCGCGCAGCATCCCCGGCCCGGGGACGACGACGCCGATCGCGTCCTCGAGGGCGACGGGCGCGACGAAGGCGAGGAGCACCAACGTCCCGGTCGCGACGAGCGGCACGACGGCGAGGAGCCGCCGGGGTGTCGTCCCGAGCGGTCCGCCGTGGATCGCGCGCGTGCCGGCGCGGGTCCGTCCGACGGGCCCGCGCGCGGCGAGCCTGCGCCCGAGGAGGTCGTCGAGGAAGAACGCGAGCAGCACGACGAGAGCGAGGTCGAGGAGCACGACGTTCCGGTTCTGGAGCCGCTCCCCTCCGAAGAGCGGGACGAGCACGAGCGCGTGCGCGAGGGGCGTGTAGGAGCCGAGCGCGAGCACGGTCCCGACCGCTCCCGTCGCGTACCAGACGCCGAGCGCGCGGCGGGCGCCCGGCGGGCCGGGCCGGGCGTGCCGAGGACGGAGCCGGGCGCGAAGGGGGGCGAGTGCGTCCGGGAGGAGCGCGAACGCCGCGACGAGCGCGACGAGGCCAACGCCGATCGTCACCTCGGGAAGGTTGTAGTCGCCGGAGTAGACGGGGAGGCCGAAGTTCCCGTTCCCGCCCAGCGCGAACGGGAGCGCGAGGAGCGCGCCGATTTCCGTCAGGGCGAGCGAGCCCCCCTGGAAGAGGCTGAACGCGCTCTGCCCGCGCTGCGAGGCGTGGAGGAACGCGAGCCCGGGGAGCCACTGGACCGCACCGAGCGCGATCCCGACCGCTCCCGACGCGACGGTCTTGGCGAGCGCGGGGCCGAGGGAGCGGCCGAGCCGCCAGGAGCACGACACGACGTAGATCCCGACCGCGATCGCGGACGACGACACGGCGCGCGGGTCGCCCGCGAGCACGGTGAGGGCGGTCGCGAGCGCGAGGAGCGCGCCCCAACGCACGTCGCGCCCGGTCGGCGTCCACGGGGAGGGCACCACGGGGGCCCCGGTGGCGGTCCCTCGCCCCGCGCCGGGGAGCAGGGGCCGGCCAGGGAACGCGAGGGCGTCCGCTGCGAGGAGCACCCAGGGCATGAGAGAGGTTCCCTGCACCAGCCCGACGTGCACGATCTGTCCGCTCATGAACCCCGTGTAGGTGAACACGAGGGCCGCGAGGAACGCGGCGAGCGGGCCGCAGGAGAGCCTCCGGAGGAACAGGTAGAGGCCGGTGCCGCTCACGACGCCGACCGCGACGAGGTTCGCGGTCCACGCGACGAGGCCGGGGAGGAACGCGAACAGGACGGTCCCGGGGAAGAGCGCGCCCGCGTTCCACCCCGCGAGCAGGGGAGTGCCGCTCCAGATGTAGGGGTCCCACCCCGGGAGGTGCCCCGCGCGGAGGAGCTCGCCCGCGAGCACCCGCAGCGGGTAGTTCTGGGTGAGGTCGTCGCCCGGGAGAAGGGCGTGGCCTGCGAGGGCGGTGGGCACGTACACGAGCACCGGGAGGAGCGCGAGCGCCCCGAGGGCGAGCAGGTCCGGCCTCGAGACGCCCGACGACGCGTGTGCGGCCCGTGGACGGAGGTGCACGCGGGGAGCGACGTCGGGTCCGCGAGCACCCGCGCGCCCTCGCGCCGTGCCCGCGAACATGACGAGAACGTTACCGGCGCGACGCGGCCGGGTCAGGGCGGCGTGCCCGGCGCTAATCCCGACTGTGGAAGTCGTGTATTGCCCGTCGCGTCGCTATGCTCGTGCGGAGCAGACCAGTCGGGCGCAGCGCGCGCCGGCGGACAAGGACAGGAGAGGGTCACCATGGCGCTTCAACTGGGCGACGTCGCCCCGGACTTCACGGCGGAGTCGACCGAGGGCACGATCCACCTCTACGACTACCTCGGCGACAGCTGGGGCGTGCTCTTCTCGCACCCGAAGGACTTCACGCCCGTGTGCACGACCGAGCTCGGCGAGGTCGCCCGCCTGAAGGGGGAGTTCGACAAGAGGAGCACGAAGGTCCTCGGCCTGTCGGTCGACCCGCTCGAGTCGCACACCGGGTGGGTCGGGGACATCGAGGACGCGACGGGCCATGCGCTCAACTACCCGCTCCTCGCGGACCCCGACCACACGGTCGCGGACCTCTACGGGATGATCCACCCGAACGCGAGCGACACCTTCACGGTCCGGTCCGTGTTCGTGATCGGCCCGGACAAGAAGGTCAAGCTCACGATCACGTACCCGGCGAGCACGGGACGCAACTTCCAGGAGATCCTCCGCGTGCTCGACTCCCTCCAGCTCACGTCCGGGTACTCGGTGTCCACCCCCGTGAACTGGACCGACGGCGAGGACGTCATCGTCGCGACCTCGATCTCGGACGAGGAGGCCGGGCGGCGCTTCCCGAAGGGCTTCCGGACCGTGAAGCCCTACCTCCGCTTCACCCCTCAGCCGAACCGCTGAGCACGTCCCCGGGCGCGCCGCTCCGGCGCGCCCGGGGGGCGCGAGCTGCGGGGCCGGGAGGACCGTCGACCGTGGGGGCAGGGCCCCGCGCGGGGAGCTTCCCGGTCGCGCCCCCGGGGCGCACCTCACCCACGGAGGTGCCGGGCGATACGATCTGGCCCGTGCTCGGCGTCGTGCTGGCGGTCTGGCGCCGCCTGTGCGCACTCCCTGCGGTCGTCCAGGACGCCTGGCTGTACGTCGCGTCCGCGGTGTTCGCGGGAGCGACGGCGTTCGTCGCCGTGTCCTCGGACTACAGGACCTGGGGCGAGATGGCAGCGGCCGCGTACGGGGCGGCCGCGCTCGTGTGCTTCGGGGTCGCGAGGGCGGTCGCTCGCTCGACGGGCCGGGACCCGGTCCGGGCGGCCCGGTTCGCGAGCGTGAGCCGGCGCGTCGTCGTCGTCGCGGTCATCGCCGGGGCGGTGCTCGTGCCGCTCGTGTTCCAGCTCGTGTGGCGCGCGGAGGGCCTCCCCGGGCAGCACGCGCAGCCGGAGGTCGCGGTCGTCGAGCGCGCCGGGGACCGCGCGGCGGCGTCGCACGACCCCTACCTCACGCACCCGACGACGGTCGGGAACGCGCCGCGGTCGGACGCGAAGCACGTGGACGCCAACTCCTTCTTCCCCTACCTGCCGGGCATGGTCCCGTTCGGGCTCGTGAACGCGGTGAAGCTCCCCCCGGAGCTCCAGGACGCGCGCGTCGCTCTGACGGGGTTCACCCTCGTCGTCGGGGCCGTCGCTCTCCTGTGGAGCGACGCGAGCCTCGCCCGCCGTGGGCGCGCGCTTCAGTTCCTCGTCGTCCTCCCCTCGGGGGCGCTCCCGATGGTCACGGGGGGAGACGACCTCCCCGTGCTCGCCCTCATGCTCCTCGGCCTCGTCCTCGCCGAGCGGCGAAGACCGGTGCTGGCGGGCATCGCGCTCGGGCTGTCCGGAACGCTCAAGTTCACCGCGTGGCCGATGCTTCTGCTCATGGTGCTCGCGGTGCGGGACCGCGAGGGGCGGCCCGCGCCGTTCCGGTACGGGCTCGCGCTGCTCCTCGTGGTCACTCCCGTGCTCGGGCTCGGGGTCGCGCTCGACCCGACGTCGTTCTTCGACAACGTGGTCCGGTTCCCGCTCGGCCTCGCGAAGGTGAGGTCTCCTGCCGCGAGCCCGATGGTCGGTCAGGTCCTCACGCACCTGCTGCCCCAGCACCGTCTCGCGGTGACCGCGCTCCTCGTGCTCGTGGGCGCGGCGGTCGTCGCAGCGGCCTTCCTCCGTCACCGGCCGCGCACGCCGGCCGGAGTCGCGCGCTTCACGGGGTTCGCGATGGCGCTCGCGACGGTGCTCGCCCCGGCGACACGTTTCGGGTACTTCATCTACCCGGCGAACCTCTTCGTGTGGGCGTACGTGCTCGACGGGATGTCCGCGGCGCGGCGCTCCGGCGGTCAGTCCGCGTCGTCGATCTCGAACACCGTGAGCGACACGGTGCTCGTCGGGGTGGCCCCGCCGAGCGCGGGCGTTATGGAGGCGGCGACGGGACGCACGACGACGGCCGCCTCCCAGTAGAACCCGTCGCTGCTCGCGAACTTGGCGAAGATCCTCGTCCCGGCTCCGTCGGCCGTCGCGTCGACCGCGAGCACGGAGAAGTGCTGGTGCGCGAGCTCCCTCCGGAAGAACGTGACGACCGAGGGGGCGCCAGACGGCACGGAGAGCGTGACGGTCCCGCTGTAGAGGCTCACCGCGGGAGCAGGCCGCACGGCGCGCGTCACCGTCGCGTCGGCCGGGACCACGAGCGCGGCGGTTACGTCGGCAGGAGGCTCCCCGCCGCGCGAGATCCGGGCGATGACCGGCCCCGCCGCACGCGCCGCGAGCGAGACTCCGGGGAGCTGTCGCAGCGCGGGCCCTCCGACGTCGGGGTGGCGCCCTCCTGCGAGTGCGAACGCGAACCCGCCGAGCACGATCACGACCGCGATCGCGACCACGACGAGAGCGGGTCCCGCGGAAGGACGGACCCGCGCGACGACGACGCCGGGCTCGGGGCTCGGTTCAGCCCCGGTCGGGCGGTCCGGGAGGGGACCGTCCTCCGGGATCTCGGCGCTTCCGCCCGGTGTCGTCGTTCGCACGCGCTCGTCGTCCGGGCGACACGCTAGCGGTGCAGGGACGCGAGCCCTCCCGCGCCCCGGGGTCACGCCGCCGGCGGGAGCGCGCCCGGCGGTAGCCTGGAGCATGGCCGTCGTGGACCCGATCGCCGAGGGCACAGGCGTGTCGCGGCTCGGGGAGCCCGCGGGGCGTGCCGCGCTCGAGCCCGCGCCGGTGGCGGCAGGTGCGCCGCCTCGGCCACCCGCGGTGGCGTCGGTGGAGCCCCTCGTCGCGATCCTCGAGGAGCACCACCCGGGCGAGGACTGGTCCGCGGTGCGTCGGGCGCACGCGCTCGCGTCGCAGGCCCACTCGGGACAGACGCGCCTCACGGGAGAGCCGTACGTGTGCCACTCGATCGCCGTCGCGACGATCGTGGCCGAGCTCGGCCTCGACGGGACGAGCGCCGCGGCCGCCCTGCTCCACGACGTCGTCGAGGACACGGACGTCCCGCTCGCGCTCATCGAGGAGCAGTTCGGCCCGACGGTCGCGGCCATCGTCGACGGGGTCACGAAGCTCGACCGCCTCCACTTCTCCTCGAAGGAGGCGCAGCAGGCTGCGACGGTCCGGAAGATGCTCGTCGCGATGGCCAAGGACTGGCGCGTCCTCGTGATCAAGCTCGCGGACCGCCTCCACAACATGCGGACCCTCGACGCGATGCCCGAGTGGAAGCAGCGCAGGACCGCGCAGCAGACGCTCGACATCTTCGCTCCGCTCGCGCACCGGCTCGGGATCCAGGACATGAAGTGGCAGCTCGAGGACCTCTCGTTCCGGGCGCTCCACCCGAAGCGGTACGCGGAGATCGAGCAGATGGTCGCGACCCGGGCGCCGCGCCGGGAGGTCGAGCTCGCGCAGGTCGTCGAGGTGCTGCGAGGCCGTCTCGACGCGCTCGGGATGTCCGCGGTCGTGACCGGCCGGCCGAAGCACCTGTGGAGCATCTACGAGAAGATGGTCCTCCGGGGCAAGGAGTTCGACGAGATCTACGACCTCGTCGCGATCAGGATCGTCCTCGACTCCGAGAAGGACTGCTGGGCGGCGCTCGGTTCGGTCCACTCGCTCTGGCCTCCCGTGCAGGGCCGCTTCAAGGACTACATCAACTCGCCGAAGTTCAACCTCTACCAGTCGCTCCACACGACCGTCGTGGGGCCCCGGGGCAAGCCGCTCGAGATCCAGATCCGGACCCAGGAGATGCACCGGCGCGCCGAGTTCGGGATCGCAGCGCACTGGGGCTACAAGGAGAGCGTCGGCCATGGCCGCGCGGACCACTCGGCAGAGGACATGCAGTGGCTCCAGCGGATCGTGGACTGGGAGCGCGAGACGCCGGACCCCATCGAGTTCCTCGAGAACCTGAAGCTCGACCTCGAGCAGGACGAGGTGTACGTGTTCACCCCGAAAGGGGCGATCGTGACGCTCCCGGCGGGCGCGACGCCCGTCGACTTCGCGTACGCGATCCACACGGAGGTCGGGCACCGGTGCGTGGGCGCCCGAATGAACGGGCGCCTCGTCCCGCTCGACGCGAAGCTCCAGTCGGGGGACACGGTCGAGATCTTCACCTCGAAGGTCCCGAACGCCGGTCCGTCGCGCGACTGGCTCCAGATCGTCGTGTCCCCCCGGGCGCGGAACAAGATCCGGCAGTGGTTCTCCCGTGAGAGGCGGGAGGACGCGATCGAGAGCGGGCGCGAGGAGATCCTGAAGGCGCTCCGGCGCGACGGGCTCCCTGCGCAGAAGCTCGTCGCGTCCCCTGCGCTCGGCGAGGTCGCGACGTCTCTCGGGTTCGCGGACCTCGACGCGCTGTACGCGGCGGTCGGGGAGGGGCACGCGTCGGCGCGAGGGGTCGTCCAGCGCTTCCGGCGTGATGCTCTCGGGGGAGAGGTGCAGGTCGCGACGACCGCCTTCCAACCGAGGCGCCCGGGATCCCGGCGGCCGGGCTCCGCGGGGATCTACGTCGAGGGGCTCGACGACGTGATGGTCCGGCTCTCGGGATGCTGCACCCCGGTGCCGGGCGACTCGATCATCGGGTTCGTGACGCGCGGTCGGGGCGTCTCGGTGCACCGGGAAGGATGCGTGAACGCACTGGCGCTCGCGGGCGAGGACCGCGAGAGGCTCATCGAGGTCGAGTGGGACGCGGGCACCCCGGGGGCCTTCGTGGCCGGCATCGAGGTGAAGGCGCTCGACCGCTCGCAGCTCCTCGCGGACGTCGCGCACGTGCTCGCGGAGCACCACGTGGCGATCGTCTCGTCCTCGTCCCAGGCAGGAGCGGATAGGGTTGCCCGCATGCGATTCGAGTGCGAGCTCGCCGACTCGGCGCACCTCGAGTCGCTCCTCGGGTCCATCCGCCAGCTCGAGGGCGTCTACGACGCGTACCGGCTCCTGCCGGGTCGGGGCGGGTCCAGGCAGCTCGCCACGAAGTGAGCGCCTTCCAGGCGCCGACCGGTACGCGCGACGTCCTAGCACCGGAGAGCTCGCGCTTCGAGTCGCTCGTGGCGCGCTTCGCCCGGCTCGCGGAGCTCGCGGGCTACGGGCTCGTCGTGAGCCCGATGTTCGAAGACGTCGCGCTGTTCAGCCGCGGCGTCGGCGAGGCGACCGACGTGGTCACGAAGGAGATGTACGTCTTCGAGGACAAGGGGGGTCGCACGATCGCGCTCCGGCCGGAGGGCACGGCGCCCGTCGTCCGCGCGTTCGTCCAGCACCGTCCCGTGCTCCCGTGGAAGGCCTGGTACGCGACCCCGTGCTTCCGCTACGAGCGCCCCCAGGCCGGCCGCTACCGGCAGTTCCACCAGCTCGGAGTGGAGGCGCTCGGGCCGCAGGACGCGGACCTCGACGTCGAGGTCGTCGCGCTCTTCGAGGGCCTTCGCCGCTCCCTCGGGCTCGAGGGGGTCGAGCTCCGCGTGAACTCGATGGGGGACGCCGCGTGCCTTCCCGGGTACCGGGCCGTGCTCGCCTCGTACCTGTCGGATCACGGGGAGGAGCTCTGCGCAGACCACCGGACGAGCTGGTCGCGCAACCCCCTTCGCGTGCTCGACTGCAAGAAGCAGGCCTGCGTGTCGGTGCGCGCGGGCGCTCCTCTGCTTCGCGACGCACTGTGCGACGCGTGCGAGGCGCACTTCGACCGGTTCCTCTCGGGGCTCGGATCGCTCGGGATCCGGTGGACGCGCGACGACTTCCTCGTGCGCGGCCTCGACTACTACACGCGAACGACCTTCGAGTTCCGTGCGAGCGGGCTCGACGCCGCCCAGGACACGATCTGCGGCGGAGGGCGCTACAACGGCCTCGTCGAGGAGCTGGGGGGCCCGCCGACGCCCGGTATCGGGTTCGCCGCCGGGGTCGAGAGGATCCTGCTCGCGTGCGCGGTCGAAGGTGTCGAGCTCGCCCCCGAGCGCGCGACCGAGGTGTTCGTGGTGGACGTCGTCGGAGGGGGCTCGGCGCGGGACCTCACGGACGCGCTCCGCCGCGCGGGGGTCGCGGCGGACCGGGCCTTCGACGGCCGGTCCCTCAAGTCCCAGCTCAAGCAGGCGGACCGATCCGGGGCGCGCGTCGCGTGCATCGTCGGTCCCGAGGAGGAGGCGGCGGGGGTCGTGACCGTGCGGTGGATGCGGGAGAGCGGGGCGGGAGGCCCCGGGCCCGGGCGCCAGGAGCGGGTCGCTCGGGGTGACCTCGTGGAGGCCGTCGCGAGGTGGACGAGATGAGCGGTCCGCCGGCCGGTCCCCACGCGTCATCCGGCCCACCTGCGGGCGCTCCCGAGCCCGCAGGGATGCGGACGCGCTACTGCGGGGCTCTCCGGGCCGAGGACGTGGGTGCGACCGTGACGGTCTGCGGGTGGGTCGCGCGGCGGCGCGAGCACGGCGAGCACCTCGCGTTCCTCGACGTCCGCGACCACACGGGGCTCGTCCAGTGCGTCGTCGACGGTGCGCACGCGCTCCGCTCCGAGTACGTCGTGCGCGTGACCGGGACCGTCCGGCTCCGGCCGGAGGGCACGGCGAACGAGGGGCTCGCGACCGGAGAGGTCGAGCTCGGGGAGTGCGCCGTCGAGACGCTGAACCCCGCCGAGCCACCTCCGTTCGTGCTCGACGCCCGGGGGGACGTCGACGAGTCCGTGCGGCTCCGCTACCGCTACCTCGACCTGCGAACGGAGCGGATGCAGCGGAACCTGCGGCTCCGCGCCACCGTGAACTCCGCGATCCGTCGGGCGATGGAGCGCCAGGGGTTCTGCGAGGTCGAGACCCCGCTCCTTTGGACGCCGACACCCGAGGGAGCGCGGGAGTTCGCCGTTCCGTCGCGTCTGCAGCGCGGGGCCTTCTACGTGCTCCCCCAGAGCCCCCAGATCGCGAAGCAGCTCACGATGGTCGGCGGGCTCGACCGCTACTACCAGATCGCCCGGTGCCTTCGGGACGAGGACCTGCGGGCGGACCGGCAGTTCGAGTTCACGCAGCTCGACCTCGAGGCGTCCTTCGTCGGCGAGCGCGAGGTCCGCGGGTTCGTCTCCGAGGCCGTCGCGGAGGCGACCGAGGCTGCGACAGGTGTGCGACCGACCGACTTCCCGGTCATCACCTGGGCGGACGCGATCGAGCGGTACGGGTCGGACAAGCCGGACCTCCGGTTCGCGATGGAGATCGTGGACGTCGCGCCCGCGCTCGTCGGCACCGGGTTCAACGCGTTCCGTGCCCCCGCGGTGCGCGCGATCGTCGTCCCGGGCGGGGGCGACCTCGCGAGGGCGCGGCTCGACGGGCTCGTCGAGCGCGCGAAGGGCCTCGGCGCGAAGGGGCTCGTGTGGATGCGCGTCGTGCCCGCGAGCGGTGACGGGGGAGAGCCCGGCGCGCTCGGGATCGAGTCTCCGGTCGGGAAGTTCCTCGCTCCGGAGGAGAGGGCGGGGATCGTGCGGGCGGTGGGCGCCGCCGCGGGCGACCTCGTGCTCGTCGTCGCGGACGAGAGGCGACGTGCGTGCGAGGTCCTCGGGCAGCTGCGCCTCGACGTGGGCCGGCCTCCCGTGGCCGAGGGCCCGTACCGGTTCGTGTGGGTCGTGGACTTCCCCCTCTTCGACGGGGTCGACGAGGAGGGGCGCCCCGTCGCCGCGCACCACCCGTTCACGATGCCCCATCCGGACGACCTCGAGAGGTTCGAGTCGGAGCCGCTCTCGGTGCGCGCCCAGTCCTACGACCTGGTGCTGAACGGTTGGGAGCTCGGCTCGGGGAGCATCCGGATCCACCGGGCGGACGTGCAGGAGAAGGTGTTCGCTGCGCTCGGGATCTCCGCAGAGGAGGCAGACGCACGCTTCGGGTTCCTGACGGGCGCCTTCCGCTACGGTGCTCCGCCCCACGGGGGATTCGCGTTCGGCGTCGACCGGCTCACGGCGATCCTCGCGGGCGAGGAGAACATCCGGGAGGTCATCGCGTTCCCGAAGACCCAGTCGGGCGCGGACCTCATGACCGGAGCGCCCAAGGCGCTCGCGCCGCGCCAGCTCGCGGAGCTCGGCATCCGGATCGTCGGGCCGTAGGGACGCCGTCCGCCGTCGCCGGAGGGGCCGCGGCCCCGCCCGGTGGGCACCTCGGCCTCGCACGGCCGCCTCCCGTCGGTGAGGATGGGGTCGTGAGCCCCTCGGGACGCCCCCCGGACCTGTTCGACGCCGCCGCACGCGCGGAGCTCGAGAGGCGCGCCCCGCTCGCCGCGAGGATGCGCCCGCGCTCTCTCGACGAGGTCGTCGGGCAGTCGCACCTCCTCGGCGCGGGGGCGCCGCTTCGCGTGCTGCTCGACGGCGACCGGCTCTCGTCGGCGATCTTCTTCGGGCCGCCGGGCACGGGCAAGACGACGGTCGCCCAGCTCGCGGCGGCGCGGTCGAGCAAGTCGTTCGTCCCGCTCTCGGCGGTCACGGCGGGTGTGAGGGACGTCCGGGACAACCTCGACGCGGCCCGCGCGCGGCTCGGCCAGGAGGGGCGAGGCACGATCCTGTTCCTCGACGAGATCCACCGGTTCAGCCGGTCCCAGCAGGACGCGCTCCTCCCAGGTGTCGAGGACGGGACGGTCGTGCTCATCGGCGCGACGACCGAGAACCCGTTCTTCTCGCTCAACGCGCCGCTCCTCTCGCGCTCGACGCTCTGGAGGTTCGAGCCGCTCGGGAGGGACGAGCTCGCGGAGCTCGCGCGGCGCGCCGCGGCGATCGAGCGCGTCGCGATGGGCGGCGAGGCGCTCGCCGCGTGCGTCGAGCTCGCGGAGGGGGACGCCCGCGCGGTGCTCACGACGCTCGAGGTCGCTGCCTCCCTCGCGCGCGCTCGTGCCCGGGGCGGCCCGGCGGGCGACGGGGGAGGTGAGGCGACGGTGTCGCTCGCCGAGGTCGAGGCCGCCCGGACGACCCGCGCGCTGCGCCACGGGCGGGACGAGCACTACGACGTGGTCAGCGCCCTGATCAAGTCCCTCAGGGGGTCGGATCCCGACGCGGGCGTCTATTGGCTCGCGCGGCTCCTCGCGGCGGGGGAGGACCCGCGCTTCGTCGCGCGCCGGCTCGTGATCCTCGCGAGCGAGGACGTCGGGATGGCGGACCCGACGGCCCTCCTCGTGGCGGAGGCAGCGGCGCGGGCGGTGGACAGGATCGGCCTCCCCGAGGCCGCCCTCAACCTCGCACAGGCCGTCGTGCACCTCGCGACCGCGCCCAAGTCGAACCGCGCGGCCGCCGCCCTGTGGGGTGCCCAGTCCGACGTCGCGTCGCGTCCGGCAGGGGCCGTGCCCGCCCACCTGCGCGACGCGCACTACGCGGGGGCGGCGGCTCTCGGGCACGGCGTCGGCTACGACTATCCTCACGATGACCCGCGCGGCTGGGTGGACGCGGAGTACCTGCCGGCCGAGCTCGCGGGCACCCGTTACTACGAGCCGAGCGGTCACGGAGCAGAGCGCGCCGTGCGGGAGCGGCTCGCCCGCCGGCGCGGCGAGGATCCCGGCCGGCCCGACGGCGATCTCGAGGAGGAATAGCGCGATGACGATGGACGCGGACGGGCTGCGCTCGGCGTTCACGCGCTTCTTCGTCGAGCGCGGGCACGCGGCGCTTCCGGCGGCCGGCCTCATCCCGCACGATCCGTCCCTGCTCTTCACGATCGCGGGGATGGTGCAGTTCAAGCCGTACTTCACCGGGGAGCAGGTCTCGCCGGTCCCGCGGGCGACGACGATCCAGCCGGTGTTCCGGACCGTCGACATCGAGCTCGTGGGGACCGACGCCCGCCACAACACGTTCTTCGAGATGCTCGGGAACTTCAGCTTCGGGGACTACTTCAAGGAGCGGGCGATCCCCTACGCGTGGGAGCTCGTGACCGAGGGGCTCGGGTTCGACCCGGATCGGCTGTGGGTCACGATCCACGAGTCGGACGCCGACGCGTCGGGGATCTGGCAGGAGGCGGCGGGGCTTCCCCCCGAGAGGATCCAGTCGATGGGGGAGGACAACTTCTGGAGGATGGGCGCGACCGGACCGTGCGGACCGTGCTCGGAGGTCTACTTCGACCGCGGTGAGCGGTTCGGCGCGTCGGGTGGCCCCGCTCACGGCGGCGAGGACAGGTACGTGGAGATCTGGAACCTCGTGTTCATGCAGTACGACCAGGCGGCCGACGGGTCGCTCTCGGAGCTCCCGAAGAAGAGCATCGACACGGGAGCCGGGCTCGAGCGCCTCCTCACGCTGATCCAGGGCGTGGACACCGTGTTCGAGACCGACGTGATGGCACCGCTCGTGGAGGAGGCGGCGCGGCTCACGAGGCACGCGCCGGGCCAGACCGAGCGGGGGGACGTCGCGCTCCGGATCCTCGCGGACCACGCGCGGGCGATGACGTTCCTCGTGTCCGACGGTGTGTTCCCCTCGAACGAGGGTCGCGGCTACGTGCTCCGGCGGGTGATCCGGCGCGCGGTGCTCCGCGCGCACCAGCTCGGTGTGGCGGACCTCGTGACCCCGACCCTCGTCGGCGCCGTGGCGCGCACGATGGGCAACGCGTACCCGAAGCTCGTGCGCGACGCGTCGCTCGTCGAGACGGTCGTCGGCCACGAGGAGGAGGCCTTCCGACGGACGCTCCGCGCCGGGTCGGCCCTTCTCGACGAGGAGCTCGACCGCGCCGGTCCGGCCGTCGCCGGCGAGGTCGCCTTCCGGCTCCACGACACGTTCGGGTTCCCGGTCGACCTCACCGAGGAGCTCGCCGCGGAGCGCGGCGTCTCGCTCGACCGCGCGGGCTTCGAGGAGGCGATGCGCGCCCAGCGCGAGCGGGCCCGCCGCTCGGGGAAGCGGAGCGCCGCGGCCGCGAGCTCGGCGAGCGAGGTCTGGCGGGAGGTGCTCGCGCAGTTCGGCCCCACGCGGTTCCTCGGCTACCAGGCGACCACCGCCGAGGGGCGGGTGCTCGCGGTCGAGGAGCGCCCTGCCGGAGCCTCCGTGCGGAGCGACGACGGCGAGGGCGCCCCTCCGGGGGCTCTCGTGCTCGACCTCGTCCTCGACGCGACCCCCTTCTACCCCGAGGGTGGCGGGCAGGTCGGCGACACCGGGACGATCGAAGGGCCGTCGGGACGGTTCCGCGTCCTCGACACGACCCGTGCGCTCGACGGGGTCGTCGTCCACACGGGCTTCGTCGTCGAGGGCGAGATCGTCGCGGGAGAGGAGGTCGGAGCGGCGGTCGACGCCGAGCGGCGCGAGTCGATCCGTCGCAACCACACGGGCACCCACCTCCTCCACTGGGCGTTGCGCACCGTGCTCGGCGAGCACGTCACCCAGCAGGGGTCGCTCGTCGCGCCCGACCGGCTTCGCTTCGACTTCAGCCACTTCGCCCCGCTCACCTCCGAGGAGCTCGCATCGGTCGACGCGCTCGTGAACTCGGCGATCCTGCGCGACGAGCCCGTGCGCGTCTACGAGACCTCCAAGGGGGAGGCGGAGCGGGCGGGCGCGATGGCGTTCTTCGGGGACAAGTACGGCGAGGTCGTGCGCGTCGTCGAGGCCGGTCGCGGCTCGGTCGAGCTCTGCGGCGGCACCCACGTGCACGCGCTCGGGATGATCGGCCCGCTCCGGATCGTGTCGGAGTCCTCGATCGGGGCGAACACGCGCCGGATCGAGGCGACGACCGGCCACGAGTCGCTCGCCGCGGTGCGGGCGAACGAGTCGATCCTCGCACGATCCTCCGAGGCGCTCCACACGACCCCGGCCGAGCTGACGGCGACGATCGTGAAGCTCCTCGATCACGAGCGCTCCCTCGAGGACAGAT
>JAJZBW010000053.1 GCA_021798745.1 Actinomycetes bacterium | reverse complement strand
AGGAGGGGTCGACGACGAAGGGCTGGGGCCACACCTGAGCGGTCACCATCGCGGTCACCCTGTTCGCCCCCGCCGGGACGGACGGGTTCAGCTGGGTCGGGATGCTCGGGACAGCGACGGTCACGGTCCCCCCCTCCACGAACACCGACTGTCCCGGGCCCGGGAGCGTCGAGGTCGTCGTGCTCGCCGAGGAGCGTCGCGCTCGCAGCGCCCGTTCGGGAGCGCGACGGCCCGTACCGGCAGCGAGGTGTCTCGACGCGCCCGCCGCGCCACCCGAGGCGACGAGCAGCGTGAGGAGCGCGAGTGCGGCGAGCGGCTGTCTCCTCAGCCCCACCGGATCCCGATGATCACGGTCGTGAACGCGAACACGACGGCGACCGTGACGGTCAGGCGGTCGAGGTTCTTCTCGGCGACGGTCGACCCCGCCGCGGCGGAGCCGATCGACGACCCGAACATGTCCGACAGGCCCCCGCCGCGGCCACTGTGGAGGAGGATGAGGAGAACGAGCCCGAACGACGCGAGGACCTCGATCCCCACGAGGATGTCGGTGAGCACGTCGTTACCTCCCCGGGTCCCGCGGCACACCCGCGCCGCGCCGCAAGCTGCCGCAGGCTAGCAGCTCCCGTCGGCTCGGCCCACTCGCCCCCCAGCTCAGGCGGTGGAGCGGACGATCGCGACGAACTTCTCCGCGTCGAGGCTCGCGCCCCCGACGAGGAGCCCGTCCACGTCGGGCGCTGCGAGGAGCGCCCCGGCCGAGTCCGGCGTCACGGACCCTCCGTACTGGATGCGCGCCGCCGCAGCCGCCCCCGCGCCTGCGAGCCGCGAGAGCTCGGACCGGATCGTCGCGCACATGTCCTGCGCGTCCTGCACGCTCGCCGTCTCCCCGGTCCCGATCGCCCATATCGGCTCGTACGCGACGACGACCCCGCCGACGACCTCCCCGGAGCGGCCGGAGAGCGCCCCGGAGACCTGCGTGCGGACCTTCTCGACCGCCGCCCCGGCGACCCTCTCCTCGAGGGTCTCCCCGACGCACAGGATCGGGCGCATACCGTGGGCGAGGATCGCGTCGACCTTCCTCCTCACGTCGACGTCGCTCTCCCCGAGGTGGGCCCTCCTCTCGGAGTGCCCGGCGATCACGTACGCGACGTTCAGCTTCGCGAGCATCTCCGCGCTCACCTCGCCCGTGAAGGCGCCCCGCTCCTCGTGGTGGCAGTTCTGCGCACCGAGGAGGAACGGGAGGTGGTCGGTCTCGACGGCGGTCTGCACCGTCCGGATCGAGGTGAACGGCGGGTGCACGCTCACCTCCCGACCCTCGGGGATCGGGGCCACGCGCACGAGGGCAGCGAGCTCCTGGACGAGCTTCAGCGCCTCGAAGTGGTTCTCGTTCATCTTCCAGTTCCCGCTCACGAGAACCGTCCGGGCATCGCGCACGTCGCTCGCCGCCCGCCCGCTCAGGCGCGTCCCGGCGCGTTGGGAGCAGCGCGCAGCGCCGCGAGCCCCGGGAGGTCGCCGAGCTCGATCAGCTCGAGCGAGGCTCCGCCTCCCGTCGAGATGTGGTCGATGGACCCCGCGAGCCCGTACCCGTTGATCGCGGCGACCGAGTCCCCACCGCCGATCACCGTGAACCCGGGGCACGCCGCCACCGCCTCTGCCACCGCCCGCGTCCCCGCGGTGAACCGCTCGTCCTCGAACACGCCCATCGGGCCGTTCCAGAGCACCGTGCGCGCCGACGCGATCACCTCGGAGAACCGAGCACGCGTGTCCGGTCCGATGTCCACCGCCTCGTACCCGGAGCCGACGTCCCTCCCGAGCACCTCGGTCCGTTCCCCCGGCGGCGCGTGCTCTCCCCTGTGCAGGGTCGAGCCGGGAGCGAGCGCGACGACGTCGGTCGGCAGGAGCACCTCGGTGGGCCCCTCGAGCAGCTCGCGGCAGGAGCCCAGGTGCCTCTCGTCGAGAAGCGAGTTCCCGACCTCGTGGCCCAGCGCCTTCAAGAACGTGTAGGCCATCCCCCCTCCTACCACGAGCGTGTCGACCTTTCGTGCGAGCGCGCGGAGGACCCCGAGCTTCTCCCCGATCTTCGCCCCTCCGACGACCGCGACGAACGGCCGCTCGGGCTCGTCGAGGAGGCCCGAGAGCACGGACACCTCGCGCGCGAGGAGCCGCCCCGCGGCCGACGGGAGCCGTCCCGGGGGCCCGACCACCGAGGCGTCCGGCCGGTGGGACACCCCGAACGCGTCGTTCACGAACGCGTCCTTGCCCCGCACGAGCTCGTCGACGAACGACGGGTCGTTCGACTGCTCCCCCGGGGAGAACCGGAGGTTCTCGAGGAGCTCCGCGTAGGGAGCGAGCTCCGCGAGGCGCTCCCGGACGGGCGCCATCGAGTAGCGCGGGTCCGCGGTGCCCTTCGGTCGCCCGAGATGGCTGCACACGGTGACGTGCGCCCCGTGGTCACGGAGCCACTCGAGCGTCGCGAGCGCGGAACGGATCCGGAAGTCGTCCGCTATCACGACCTCCCCGCCCGGGCCCTCTGCGAGCGGGCAGTTGAAGTCGGCCCGCACGAGCACCTCGCGGCCCGAGACGTCCGGGAGGTCCTCGAGGAGCGGGAGCCCGCTGCTCATCGGGAGCCGACGAGCACGGCGAGGTCGACGAGCCGGCTCGAGTAGCCCCACTCGTTGTCGTACCAGCCGAACACCTTCACGAGGGTCGTCCCGTCCCCGAGCGCCTGGACCATCGTGAGCTGCGAGTCGAACGTGCACGACGCCGCTGATCCCACGATGTCGCTCGACACGAGGGGCTCCTCGCTGTACTCGAGCACGCGCGCGAGCGGCCCCGTGGACGCGGCCGCCGCGTACGCCGCGTTCACCGCTGCGACGTCGACCTCGGCCCCCACGATGGCCGTGAAGTCCGTGATCGACCCGTCCACGACCGGGACTCGGAGCGACGTCCCGTCGAGCCGCCCCTTCATCGCCTGGAGCACGAGCCCGGTCGCCCGGGCCGCTCCCGTCGAGGTCGGAACGATGTTCACCGCGGCGGCGCGTGCCCGGCGGAGGTTGTCCCGGGCGAGGTCGAGGAGCTCCTGGTCGTTCGTGTACGCGTGCACGGTCGTCATGAGCCCGTGACGCACCCCGAACGCGTCGTCCAGGACCTTCACCATGGGGACGAAGCAGTTCGTCGTGCACGACGCGTTCGACACCACGACGTGGCCCTCCGGGTCGAACGTGTCGTCGTTGACCCCGACCACGAACGTCGCGTCCGAGTCGTCCGAGGGCGCGGAGACGATGACCCGCCGCGCTCCGGCCTCCACGTGCGCGGCCGCCGCTGCTCGCTTCGTGAAGCGACCGGTCGACTCCACGACCACGTCGACGCCGAGCTCTCCCCACGGCAGCGTCGAGGGGTCGCGCTCCGAGTACACCGCGATCTCGCGCCCGTCGACCGAGATCCCCCGCTCCGTGAGCGCCACCGTCGCCTCGAACCGCCCGTGGGTCGAGTCGTGGCGGAGAAGGTGGGCGTTCGCCTCCTTGGACACGAGGTCGTTCACCGCGACGACTTCGAGGTCCGCGTCCGACCGGTGGAGCGCACGGAGGAAGTTCCGCCCGATCCTCCCGAAGCCGTTCACTGCGACTCGCACGGTCATCGATTCGCCTCTCGCCCGCGTCGTCCCGGCGCGCGTCTGCGGCGCTCCGGGGCACGACCGTCCGGTCGTGCACCGCCAATCTCTCCCAGCCGCTCGCACCCGCGCAACCCGGTCGTTCGCCTCTTCTCGTGCGCGTCGCCCCCTTCTCGACGCCCGCGACCTGCCTCGGCGCGGCCGTGACCCGCCCGGACGGGGACCCTGCGGACGGCCGGTGCCTGCCCGGTCCGGGCTCTCAGAGCACAGCCCGGCGCAGCGCGGCCTCGAGAAGCGCCGCGTCGTGCACGAGCCCACCGGGGGCGGCGAGCGCCGCCGTGACGACCCGGGAGCCCGGCGGGACGTCCCCGAGCGCCATGCCCGAGGTGTCCGCGAGCACCCAGTCGGGCTCGATCCAGTGGGCCTCGAGGGCCGCGACGTGCGCCGCCACGTCGTAGCCGGCCGTCTCGGGGACCTGCTCGCGGAGGTTGCACACGTACACGCACGCAGCTGCGCTGCTCGCGATCGCCTCGTTGACCTCGACCGGCGCGCACGCCGCGAGCACGCTCGTGTAGAGCGATCCCGGACCGAGCACGACCTGGTCCGCGTGCTCGATCGCGTCGAGCACCTCCTGCGGGGCCGCGGCGTCCGGGGGGACGAGCGACACGTGGGTGACCCCCGGCGTCCCCATGATCCGCACCTGTCCCTCGAGCTCGGAGCCGGCCGCCTCGGCCTTCAGCACGACCGGTCCGTTCGTCGCCGGGAGCACGCTCCCGACCGTCCCGAGCAGCCGGCACGCCTCCTCGACGCCCGCCACGAAGTCCCCGCGAGTCGCCGCAAGCGCCGCTATGAGCAGGTTCCCGAACGCGTGCCCGTCGAGCTCCCCGCCGCCCGCGAACCGGTGCTCGAGCGCCCGGCCGAGAGGGGACGGCGACGGGAGGAGCGCCCCGAGGCACTTGCGCAGGTCCCCGGGGGCCGGGATCCCGAGAAGCTCCCGGAGCCTCCCGCTCGACCCTCCGTCGTCCGCGACGGACACGACCGCGGTGATCCGGCCCGCGTAGCGCCTGATCGCCGCGAGGCTCGTCGCGAGCCCGTGCCCTCCTCCGATCGCGACGACCGCCGGCCCGTCGCCGGTCACCGACCTATGTCCCGGTGGTGGACCGTGGGGGTGAAACCGTGCCCGCCGATCCTGCGCGCGAGCTCCTCCGCGATCGCCACGGACCGGTGCCTGCCCCCCGTGCACCCGATCGCTATGGACAGGTAGGACTTGCCCTCGCGTGCGTACGCGGGGAGGAGGAACGCGAGGAGGTCGTCGAGCCTCCCGAGGAACCCCTCTGCCTCCGGGGAGGAGAGCACGTACTCCCTCACCTCCGCGTCGAGCCCCGTGAGCTCGCGCAGGGGCTCGACCCAGTGGGGGTTCGGGAGGAACCGGCAGTCGAACACGAGGTCCACGTCGAGCGGGATCCCGTGCTTGAACCCGAACGAGACGACCGCCGTCTGCATCCCCCCCTCGGCCTCGCTCCCCGAGAAGGCCTCCACGAGCCGGTCACGGAGCTCGTGGACGTTCAGCTCGCTCGTGTCGATCACGATGTCCGCGTCGTCCCGTATCGCCTGGAGCAGCGCCCGCTCGCTCCGGATCGCGTCGAGCACCCCTTCCCCCTCGACCGGGTGCCTGCGGCGCGTGCCCTCGAACCTCCGGACGAGCACGTCGTCCGAGGCGTCGAGGAACAGGACCCGGACCCGCGCTCCCGTGGAGCGGAGAGCGGCGACCGCCGGTGCGAGCTCGCTCATCGACTCCGCTCCCCCGCGCCCCGCCACGAAGCAGAACCGGTCGAGCTCCGAGCTCGACTGGGACGTGAGCTCGGAGATCTTCCCGAGCAGCGCCGGAGGGAGGTTGTCGATCACGAACCACCCGAGGTCCTCGAGGGTCGCGGACGCGCTCGACCGGCCCGCCCCGGACAGTCCGGTCACGATCAGGTACTCCGCCACGCGCCACCCCCTTCCCCGGCCCGATCTTCCCATGACGACCGCGCGGGTCGGTGCTCGAAGCGCATCGCGAGGAGACGGGGGATCGCCCCCTCGAGCTCGGGGTCCACCGAGCTCGCGAGGAACTCCGCCAACGGCGCCGGCTCGAGCATCCTCGTGAGGAGGAGGTCGCGCGCCGCGAGCGGGTTCACGTAGCGAGAGAGCGGACGGTGCGCGAACGGGATCCGCACCCCCGCGTCCACGTCCTCCCAGCTCACGCCTTCGACGAGGTAGGGGCCGACGCGCCAGTAGCGCTCGCCGAGGATCTGGTCGTCCACGAACCCGCTGCCCGGACCCTGGTAGAGGGGGTGGTTCACGAGCAGGAGGAAGACTCCGCCCGGGGCGAGCACCCGCGCGACCTCCGCGAGCACCGCGTCGACGTCCTCCGCGTGCTCGATCACGAGCGAGCACACGACCGCGTCGAAGCACCCGTCCGCGAACGGGAGCCTCTCCGCCTCGCCCCGGACGAGCGGGAACCGGCCCCCCTCCCGCTCGCCGGGCCCGCGCGCCTCGAGCGCGTGCGCGAGCTGCGCCGCGGACGGGTCGACCCCGACGACCGAGCGCGACGGCTCGCGTCCCGACAGGAGGCGACGCGCGACCTGCCCCTCCCCGCAGCCGAGGTCGAGGACCCGCACGCTCCCCGCGAGCTCCGCCTCGACGAGCGGGAGTATCTCCCCCTCGTACTCCGGGTCCGCTCCTCCTGTGAAGGTGTCGCGCCACCACCCGGCCTCCCGCTCCCAGACCTCGCGCCGCTCACGCGCGGCACGGGTCGGACCCGCGTCGTCGCATGGCTCCCCCGTGCCGGTCACCGTCAATGGAGGCGCTCGTACACGGCGTCCGCGACCGAGTCGGGGAGCCAGGGGAGCGCCCGGAGGTCCTCGACCGACGCGTCGCGCACCTTGCGAACCCCGCCGAGCTCGCGCACGAGCCGGGTCCGTCGCGCCGGGCCGAGCCCCGCGACCCCGTCGAGAGCTCCCCTCCGGGCGCGCGCCGCGCGTCGCTCCCGGTGGAACGTGACGGCGAACCGGTGCGCCTCGTCACGAACCTGCTGGAGCAGGTAGATCGCGTCGGAGTCCCGGGGGATCCGTATCGGGTCCTCTCTCCCGGGCCGGTACACCTCCTCGAACTGCTTCGCGAGCGCCGCCAGCTCGACCCGGCCCGTGAGCCCGAGCTCCTCGAGCACCCGGACCCCGACGCCGAGCTGCCCCTTTCCCCCGTCGATGAGCAGGAGCTGCGGGGGGTACGCGAACCGCCTCGCGCGCCCGTCGGCCGCCGGCCGGGCCGCCTCGTCGAGCCTGCGCAGTCGACGGGTGAGGACCTCGTGCATGGCCCCGTAGTCGTCGTTCCCCTGGACGGCCGTCACCGCGAACCGCCGGTAGTCGGACCGCTTCGGGAGCCCGTCCTCCATCACGACCATCGACCCCACGTAGTCCGTCCCCTGCAGGTGGCTCATGTCGTAGCACTCGATCCGCAGCGGTGCCTCCGGGAGGCGGAGGTACCCCTGGAGCTCGTCCAGGGCCCGGGCACGCGTCGAGAGGTCGCTCGACCGCCGCATCCGGTGCCTGTGGAGCTGCTCGCTCGCGTTCGCCTCCGCCACGGACACGAGCGCGCGCTTTCGCCCCCGGACCGGGACGCGCAGGGCCACCTTCCCCCCCCTGCTCTCCGAGAGGAACTCCTCGTAGGTCGAGACCTCGTCTGGGAGGACCGGGACGAGCACGACGGGCGGCACCCCGAGAGGAGTGTCGAGGTACTGCTGCTCGAGCGCCCGCGCGACGAGGCCGGTCGCGTCGAGCGGCTCGACCTTCTCGAGCACGAACCCCCTTCGCCCGACCACGCGGCCGCGGCGCACGTGGAGAACCTGGACCGCCGCCTCGAGGTCGGACTCCGCCATCCCGACGACGTCGAGGTCCTCTCCCGACTCCGCGACCATCTCCTGCCTCTCGCTCGCGAGCCGGACGCTCGCGAGCTGGTCCCTCAGGCGGGCGGCACGCTCGTACTCGAGCGACTCGGACGCCTCGCGCATGGCCCCCTCGAGACGGGCCACGACCGGCGCGGTGTCCCCGTCGAGGAACCCCATCAGCTCTCGCACGAGCCCGTGGTAGCGCTCCTCGTCGACCGCACCGACGCACGGCCCCGAGCACCTCTCGATGTGGTAGAGCAGGCACGGCCTCCGGAGGCGCTCGTGGCGTCGGAACTTCGCGTCCGTGCAGGTCCGGACGGGGAACGACCGGAGGAGCAGGTCGAGGGTCTCCCGGATCGCGAACGCGTGCGCGTACGGCCCGAAGTAGCGGGTGCCGGTCCGGCGTGCGGCACGCGTGACGACCGCCCGGGGCCACCTCTCGTCGACCGTGACCGCCAGGTACGGGTAGCTCTTGTCGTCGACGAGCCGCACGTTGAACCGCGGACGGTGCGCCTTGATGAGGTTGAACTCGAGCATGAGCGCCTCGACGTCGCTCCTGACCTGGATCCACTCGACCGAGGCCGCTCGCTCGAGCATCTGCACGGTCCGCGGAGGGAGCTGCGCGGGGCTCTGGAAGTAGCTCCCGACCCTGCTCCGGAGCGAGCGCGCCTTGCCCACGTAGATGATCCGGCCCTCCGCGTCCTTGAACTGGTACGAACCGGGGGCGTCGGGAAGCGCGTCGGGGCGTTGCAGCACTGCAGTACGAGGGTAGTGTCTCGGGTACGCCGGCCTGGTACCCCGGCGGACATCACCGCTTCGTGGCCGACATACCCGCGGATGGGCGACCAGGCTGTCCCCGCCGGCTGCGTCGAAGCGACACGGCAAGGGGATCCCCATGTTCCGTATCCAGGCTCCACTACCCGACGACTACCTCGGCGCGACCCCCGAGGAGCTCGCCTCGCGGATCGCCGCGGCGCGTGAGACGCTCGGCTCGAGCCTCGTCGTGCTCGGCCACCACTACCAGCGTGACGAGGTCATGGCCTGGGCGGACGCCCGGGGTGACTCGTTCGGTCTCGCCCGGTACGCGGCCGCTCAGCGCGACGCCCGGTACGTCGTGTTCTGCGGCGTCCACTTCATGGCCGAGTCCGCGGACGTGCTCACGGGTCCGGACCAGGTCGTCATCCTCCCCGACCTCGACGCGGGATGCTCGATGGCCGACATGGCCGACCTCGAGAGCGTCGAGGCCGCGTGGGACGAGCTCTCCTCGGTCGTGGACGTCGGGTGCCTCGTGCCCGTCACGTACGTGAACTCCTCGGCGGACCTGAAGGCCTTCGTCGGGAGGCACGGGGGGGCGGTGTGCACCTCGTCGAACGCCCGTGCGGTCGTCTCCTGGGCTCTCGGGCTCGAGCCCGACGAGGACCCCGTCGCGGGCGCTCGCCGGACCGGTCGTCGGGTCCTGTTCTTCCCCGACCAGCACCTCGGGAGGAACACCGCGTACGCGCTCGGCTTCGGCGCTCCCGACATGCGCGTGTGGGACCCCCGGCGCGACCTCGGAGGCCTCGAGGACGCCGACGTGAAGGAGGCGACCTTCCTGCTCTGGAAGGGCCACTGCTCCGTCCACCAGCGGTTCCGCCCCGAGCACGTGGAGCAGTTCCGAGCCGAGCACCCCGAGGCCGTCGTGCTCGTCCACCCCGAGTGCAGCCGAGAGGTCGCCGTTCTCGCGGACGTCGTCGGCTCGACCGAGGCGATCATCGCCGCCGTCGAGTCCGCCTCGCCCGGGACGGCCGTCGGGATCGCGACCGAGATCCACCTCGTGCACCGGCTCGCGGACGAGCACCCCGACCTCACGGTCGTGTCCCTCGACCCCGTCGTCTGCCCGTGCTCGACGATGTTCCGGATCGACGCGAAGCACCTCTGCTGGGTTCTCGAGGGGCTCGTCGCAGGCGACGTCCGCAACCGGATAACCGTCGACCCCGGGACCGCGGCCGAGGCGCGGGTCGCGCTCGAGCGCATGCTCGCGATCACCTGAGATCGGCTCCCCGGCGCGTCGGGCCCCACCTCCGCGTCACCGGGGGGGTCCCGTCGTCCCCGTCCGGGGTCCCCCGTCCCGCCGAGCACGCGTTCACCTGGTCGCGCGGGCCCGCCTCGTACGCAGGAGCGGCTTGAGGAACTGGCCCGTGTAGCTCCCCGGGACCTTCGCGACCTCCTCGGGCGTGCCCTCGGCGACGAGCCGCCCGCCGCCGCTCCCGCCCTCGGGACCGAGGTCCACGATCCAGTCCGCGCACTTCACGACGTCGAGGTTGTGCTCGATCACGACGACCGTGTTGCCCTGGTCCACGAGCCGCTGGAGCACGCCCAGGAGCTTTCGGACGTCCTCGAAGTGCAGCCCCGTCGTCGGCTCGTCGAGGATGTAGAGCGTGTGGCCCGTCGAGCGCTTCGAGAGCTCGGAGGCGAGCTTCACGCGCTGGGCCTCGCCGCCCGAGAGCGTCGGCGCGCTCTGCCCGAGCCGCACGTAGCCGAGCCCGACGTCGACGAGCGTCTGCATGTGGCGCGCGATCGGGGGCTGGGCCGCGAAGAGCTCGAGAGCCTCCTCGCACGACATGTCGAGGACCTCCGCGACGTTCCTTCCCCTCCAGAGCACCTCGAGGGTGTCCCGGTTGTAGCGCGCCCCCTTGCACACCTCGCACGGAACGTACACGTCGGGGAGGAAGTGCATCTCGATCTTGATCGTCCCGTCGCCCGCGCACGCGTCGCACCGCCCTCCCGCGACGTTGAACGAGAACCGACCCGGCTGGTAGCCGCGGAGCCGCGCCTCCTGGGTCCCGCTGAAAAGTCGCCGTATCGCGTCGAACACGCCCGTGTAGGTCGCCGGGTTCGACCTCGGGGTCCTCCCGATCGGCGACTGGTCGATGTCGATCACCTTGTCGAGAAGCTCCGCACCCTCGATGCCCCGATGGCGCCCCGGCACCGTGCGGGAGCGGTAGACGTGGGCCATGAGCGCGCGGTGGAGGATGTCGTTCACGAGGGTCGACTTGCCCGAGCCGGACACCCCTGTGACCGCCACGAAGCACCCGAGAGGGAACTCGACGTCGAGGCCCTGGAGGTTGTGCTCACGGGCTCCCCGCACGACGACGCGCCCCGAGCCGCGTGGGCGCCGGACCGTCGGCACCTCGATGCGGAGCCTCCCTCCGAGGTACGCGCCCGTCACGGACCTCTCCTCCGCAAGAAGCGCGTCGAGCGTCCCCGAGCAGACCACCTCCCCCCCGTGCTCCCCGGCGCCCGGACCGATGTCGACGACGTGGTCCGCGACGCGGATCGTGTCCTCGTCGTGCTCGACCACGATCACCGTGTTCCCGAGGTCCCGGAGCCGGACGAGCGTCTCGATGAGCTTGTGGTTGTCCCGCTGGTGGAGGCCGATGGAGGGTTCGTCGAGCACGTAGAGCACGCCGACGAGCCCGCTCCCGATCTGGCTCGCGAGGCGGATCCTTTGGGCTTCCCCGCCTGCCAGGGTGGTGGCCGAACGGTCGAGAGCGAGGTAGTCGAGCCCGACGTCCACGAGGAACTGCAACCGGGCCCGGATCTCCTTCAGCACCCGCTCCGCGATGAACGCGTCACGCTCCGCGAGCGCGAGGCCCGCGAGGATCTCGGTGGCCCGACCGATCGGCTCGGAGGCGAGCTCCGCTATGTTCCTCCCGTCGACGGTCACCGCGAGCGACTCGGCCTTCAGCCGCGTCCCCCCGCACGCCGCGCACGGCACCTCCCGCATGTAGCCCGCGACCTGCTCTCTCTGGAAGTCCGACTCCGCCTCCGCGTGCCGCCGCTCGAGCCACGGGACCACTCCCTCGAAGGCCGTGTCGTAGCTCCTCGCCGTCCCGTACCGGTTGCGGTAGCGGACGTGCACGCGGCGGTCGCCCGACCCGTAGAGCACGACCCGCCTCTGGGTCTTCGTGAGCCTCTTCCACGGCGTCGCCACGGAGAAGCCGTAGGAGTCGGCGACCGCGGCGACGACCCGCGAGAAGTACTCGGTCCGCGCCCCGGCCCACGGTGCGATCGCCCCGTGTGAGAGCGAGAGATCGTCGTTGGGGACGACGAGCTCCGGGTCCACCTCGAAGCGCGTCCCGAGCCCCGCGCACGCGGGGCACGCCCCGTAGGGCGAGTTGAACGAGAAGCTCCGGGGCTCGAGCTCGTCGAGCGAGAGCCCGCAGTGCGCGCACGCGAGATGCTGGGAGAACGTCACGACCTCGCCGTCGTCGTCGAGCATCTGGATCGAGGCGACGCCCTCCGCGAGCCGGAGCGCCGTCTCGATCGAGTCCGTGAGCCGACGCTCGATCCCGTCCCTCCTCACGAGCCGGTCGACGACGACCTCGATCGAGTGCTGCTCGTAGCGCGCGAGGGACACCTCGGAGCGGTTCGACAGCTCGTGCACCTGCCCGTCGACGCGCACCCGCGCGAACCCCTGCCGGGCGAGGTCGTCGAGGAGCGAGTCGTACTCCCCCTTGCGGCCGCGCACCACCGGCGCGAGCACGTGGAACCGAGTCCCGTCCGCGAGCTCCATCACGCGGTCGACGATCTGCTGGGGGCTCTGACGCGACACCTGCCGCCCGCAGCTCGGGCAGTGGGGGACCCCGACGCGCGCGTACAGCAGCCGGAGGTAATCGTACACCTCCGTGACGGTCCCGACGGTGGAGCGGGGGTTGCGCGAGGCGGACTTCTGGTCGATCGAGATCGCCGGCGACAGCCCCTCGATGAAGTCCACGTCGGGCTTGTCCATCTGTCCGAGGAACTGGCGAGCGTAGGACGAGAGCGACTCCACGTACCGCCTCTGGCCCTCGGCGTAGATCGTGTCGAACGCGAGCGAGGACTTCCCCGAGCCGGACAGGCCCGTGAACACGATGAGCCGGTCGCGCGGGAGCTCGATCGAGACGTTCTTGAGGTTGTGCTCTCGCGCGCCTCGGATGACGATGGAGCCGGACATCTGGTGGAGACTACCGGTGGTCAGCCGACCTCCCGCAGCTCTCGTCGCAACGAGCGGACCTCGTCGCGAAGCCGTGCCGCGTACTCGAACCGCAGCTCGGCGGCGGCCTGTCGCATCTCGGCCTCGAGCGTCGCGACGAGCCGCTCGAGCTCCTCGGACGGCAGCTCGCCCGCGCGCTCGGGAACGGCCGCCCCCGCGCGCTCCGCCGCACGCCTCCCCGCCCGCCGAGAGCGGTCGGACCGCCCCCCGGCGGGGAGCGGCGCGCCGGGGGCAGGGACGAGGTCGCCCGTTCCCGCTGCCGACCGGAACTGGGCGACGAGGTCCGTCACGGACTTGCGGATCGTCTGCGGGTCTATCCCGTGCGCCGCGTTGTACGCGCTCTGCAGCTCGCGCCGTCGCTCGGTCTCCCCGATCGCCGCGCGCATGGAGTCCGTGATCGCGTCCGCGTAGAGGACGACCCGTCCCGACACGTTCCGCGCCGCCCTCCCCATGGTCTGGATGAGCGACGTCGTCGACCGGAGGAAGCCCTCCTTGTCCGCGTCGAGGATCGCGACGAGCGACACCTCCGGCAGGTCGAGCCCCTCACGCAGGAGGTTGATCCCCACGAGGACGTCGAACTCCCCGAGCCGCAGGTCGCGGACGATCTCGATGCGCTCGATCGTGTCCACGTTCGAGTGCAGGTACCTCACCTTCAGCCCGGACTCGAGCAGGTAGTCCGTGAGGTCCTCCGCCATCTTCTTCGTGAGCGTCGTCACGAGGACGCGCTCGCCACGGGCGATCGTCACCCCCATCTCCGCGATCAGGTCGTCGATCTGGTGCTTCGTGGGCTTGATCACGACCTCGGGGTCCACGAGCCCCGTCGGCCGCACGACCTGCTCGACGACGTTCGAGGACACGGACAGCTCGTAGGGGGAGGGGGTCGCCGACATGAAGATGCACTGGTTCACGCGCTGCTCGAGCTCCTCGAAGCGAAGCGGCCGGTTGTCGAGCGCCGACGGGAGCCGGAACCCGTGCTCGACGAGCACCTCCTTGCGCGACTTGTCTCCGGAGAACTGCCCGTGGAGCTGGGGGACTCCGACGTGGCTCTCGTCGAGAACGAGCAACCAGTCGTCGGGAAAGTAGTCGAGGAGCGTGTAGGGGGGCTCCCCCGCGGCGCGCCCGTCGAGGTGCCTGCTGTAGTTCTCGATCCCGCTGCAGTGGCCGACTTCGGCCAGCATCTCGAGGTCGTGCTCGGTCCGCATGCGGAGCCGCTGGGACTCGAGCAGCTTGCCCTGGCTCTCGAGCTCGCGCAGCCGCTCCCCGAGCTCGACCTCGATCGACGCGATCGCCGTGCGCAGCCGCTCGTCCCCCGCCACGTAGTGCGTCGCCGGGAAGACGACGAGCTCCTCGAGGTCGCCGAGGATCTCCCCGGTCAGCGCGTCGAAGCGCGTGATCCGCTCGACGTCGTCCCCGAACAGCTCGACTCGCACGGCCGTCTCCTCGTACGCGGGGTGCACCTCGAGCGTGTCGCCGCGCACGCGGAACGTCCCGCGCACGAGGTTCGCGTCGTTCCGCTCGTACTGCAGCTCGACGAGCCGCCGGAGGAGCGCCCGCTGGTCGTGCTGCTCCCCGGGATGCAGCACGACGATGCGCCCCTGGTACTCCTCGGGCGACCCGAGCCCGTAGATGCACGACACGGACGCCACCACGATGACGTCCCGGCGCGTGAGGAGGCTCGCGGTCGTCGAGTGCCGGAGCCGGTCGATCTCGTCGTTGATCGAGGAGTCCTTCTCGATGTACGTGTCCGTCGTCGGGACGTACGCCTCGGGCTGGTAGTAGTCGTAGTACGACACGAAGTACTCGACGCGGTTCTCCGGGAAGAGCTCCCGGAACTCCCCGGCGAGCTGCGCCGCGAGCGACTTGTTCGGCGCGAGCACGAGCGTCGGGCGCTGCGCGTGCTCGATCGTCCACGCGATCGTCGCGCTCTTGCCGCTCCCGGTGATCCCGAGCAGCGTCTGGTACCGGTCTCCCCGGTCGAGCCCCGCGCACAGGGAGGCGACCGCCTTCGGCTGGTCGCCCGCGGGCTGGAACTCCGACACGACCCGGAACGGGGGCACGCGGCCATCGTACCGACAGGGTGCGCGCTGACCTCCGGGCCCGGGCCACCCGCGGTGGTCGCCCGGCACCGGTCCCCGCGACGACCGCCACGGCGGCCGGAGGACCGAGGAGCGGAGCTGCGTCAGACCTCGGCGCGACCAGCAGCGACACCTTCGAGCCACGCCCACGCCCTCGCGACGTCCGACTCGAGCTCCGCGCGGGTGCCGTCGTTCACGATCAGCACGTCGGCCGCCGACCGGCGCGCCTCGGGCGTCGCCTGGGCGGCGATCCGGGCGCGCGCCTCCTGCTCGCTCAGCGTGCGCGACGACACGAGCCGGGCGATCGCGACGTCCTCGGGCGCCTCCACGACGAGCACCCGGTCGAGCGCGAACCGCTCGCGTCCGCCGGTCTCGACGAGAAGGGGGATCTCGACCACGACCACGTCGCTCCCGCGGCGCCGCGCGTCGAGCTCCCGGGCGATCGCGCCGCGCACCGCGGGATGCACGATCGCCTCGAGATCCTCGCGCGCCGACGCGTCCGCGAACACGATCCGCGCGAGGGCCTCGCGGTCGAGCGCGCCCGTCGCGTCGACGACCCCTCGGCCGAAGCGCGCCACGACCGCGTCGAGCTCGGGACG